>JBBTFY010000012.1:0-20909 GCA_038041635.1 Pseudomonadota bacterium | reverse complement strand
GCAATCCAGAAGCGTAGGTATAGTCTGGATTGCCGCGTCGGGCTAATGCCCTCCTCGCAATGACGGAAGAAAGAATGTTCGCGCAAAGACGCAGAGACGCGAAGAGAGAAATCCCCTCTCCCGCAAGCGGGAGGGGGTTAGGGTGAGGGGATCAACGATAGTAAAGAGCCAAGGCATGCGAAACCAAAGCGACTATAGCCCATCGCGCATCGTGTAGGACAGCGGGTTTTTGAGTGCGTTAGCGGTGATCCTGAAACAAGTTCAGGGTGACGAAGGGTGACACTAATAATGCACGCCACACCCGCCTTCCCAAACCCACTCTCGTCATGCCGAACTTGTTTCGGCATCCGCGCACTTGCTATGCCAACGGCAGAAAGCCCAAACCTTCGGCCAAATCGCACCAATCGGGATTGGACGCGACAATCAATCCATGCTTCCAACCGCGGTGCCAATTCTTGAGTTGCTTTTCACGCGCAATCGCCAGATCCATTGTGCCGAACAGTTCGAATACCATCAGTCGCCAGAGGGCATATCGGTTGGCGAAGCCGGGAAAGCTGCCGTCGCGGTGCTGCGCAATACGCTGAACCAAGTTCGACGTGACGCCGATATAGGTCAGATCACGGGGAATGCGCGCCAAGATATAGACGGCAGGCTGAAAATCATCGCGCATATGGCAATGCTAGCCATATTCATGCCATTCGTCATCTTCTCTCCGTTCGTCATACCGAACTCGTTTCGGCATCATCGGCATAACTCCACCTCGTCATCCTTAGACCTTAGCTGGTCATCCCGAAACCTTACTTCGTCATCCTGAACTTGTTTCAGGATCGAGATGTGGAGGCCGCCCCAAATATCCCGAAACAAGTTCGGGATGACGAAGGGTGGGGAGCAAAGAGAGCCGAGTGATCACGCCCCTATTCCACTGCAATCCCCGCCGCTTTAGCCAGTGCATCGCCAACGCTCCAAACCTCACCCCTCAAAACGAAAAGCCCCGCGCGTTGCGTTTGTTCGACTGTGATGACAGCGCCTTTTTGCCCTGTGGGGTCAGTGCCCAAGCGCCGCCCTTTTCGGCGACCAAGCCCAGCGCGATTAGCTCATCGCGGGCCGCATCGACCGGTGGTTGCGGGCGGCGGTTCGATAGCCCCTCCAGGCAATTGCGTTGCCCGAGGCCCATGATGATTTTGGTATTTTTCATTCCGCTGCAATCCCCGCTGCTTTGAACATATCGTCGCCATCGTCATTGACCGCAGCGACCACATCGTCGCCCGCCCGCGCCCGTTGCCGCTCGTCAAAGCTGCCCCACACCTGGTTCCAATCACCGCGCGTCGCCGCCTTTGAATATTCGGTCGCGCGGGTTTCAAAGAAATTGGCGTGCTCGACCCCGTTGAGCAACGGCGCCAGCCACGGCAACGGATGTTCGTCGATCATATAGATGGGTTTGAACCCCAGCTGCGACAGCCGCCAATCGGCGATATAGCGGATGTAGCGTTTAATCTCCTTTGGCGTCATGCCGGGCACCGGGCCCTGTTCGAACGCAAGGTCGATAAACGCATCCTCCAGCCGCACGGTTTTTTGGCAACAATCGAGGATGTCGTCGCGCACCGACGGGGTCAGGCAGTCGCGCTCGGCGCAAAATGCGTGGAACAGCTTGGTGATGCCCTCGCAATGCAGGCTTTCATCGCGGATCGACCAAGTGACGATCTGTCCCATCCCCTTCATCTTGTTAAAGCGCGGAAAGTTCATCAGCATCGCGAACGACGCGAACAGTTGTAGCCCCTCGGTAAAGCCGCCGAACATCGCGAGCGTGCGGGCGATATCCTCGTCCGTATCGACGCCGAATGTGTTCAGATAATCATGCTTGTCCTTCATTTCCTTATACTGAAGGAACATGCCATATTCGCTTTCGGGCATGCCGATGGTGTCGAGCAGATGCGAATAGGCCGCGATGTGGACGGTTTCCATGTTCGAAAACGCCGCCAGCATCATCTTGATCTCGGTCGGTTTGAAGACGCGGCCATAATGTTCGTGGTAGCAGTTCTGCACCTCGACATCGGCCTGTGTGAAGAAGCGAAAGATTTGCGTCAGCAGGTTGCGTTCGTGATCCGAGAGCTTTTGCGCCCAGTCGCGGCAATCCTCGCCCAGCGGCACTTCCTCTGGCATCCAGTGGATTTGCTGTTGGCGCTTCCAAAAATCATAGGCCCATGGATATTCAAAGGGCTTATACTGGTTGCGGGCTTCGGTCAGGGACATCTTATTGGCTCCGGTTCAAACTTCTTACCTATCGCTGAAAGATAGGGAGTTTGTTATTTCTTGGGTTTTTCTACAGGTTTTACTTTTGCCACAGGTTTGGGTTTCGGTTTGTCAGCGGCCTGCGTAAGAACCGAAGCAGCCAGCTGCTGAATCTGTTTCTTCTTGAGCTTCCCGGGGTTCTTCAGTCCAATTGCCGCTATCGAAGCGATTTCCTCAGACGTCTTCTCGTTCTTAGCCATCATCAAACCCTTTCAAACTCGATCAAAATCCCATTTTGATCGAAACTATCACTGGCACGCCAGACATTCGTCATATTTGGTGACTTCGATGTCATAGACGGGGGCGTCGCTGGTGTTATCGGCCTCTACCCCGCCCGCAAAACCCGCGCGCTGGACGCTCTTTGAGCGGAGGTAATAGAGCGATTTAATGCCCAGTTCCCAAGCGCGGAAATGGAGCATCATCAGATCCCATTTCTCGACATCGGCCGGGATGAACAGATTAAGCGACTGCGCCTGATCGATATAGGGCGTGCGGTCCGCCGCCAGTTCGAGCAGCCAGCGCTGGTCAATTTCAAAACTGGTTTTGAAGGTGTCCTTTTCCTCTGCGGTGAGGAAATCAAGATGTTGCACCGACCCGCCGCGCTCCAGGATGCTGTTCCACACGCTATCGGCATTCTTGGCCTTGGCGATCAGCAGGTTTTCGAGATGTGGGTTCTTGATCGAGAAACTGCCCGAGAGCGTCTTGTGCGTATAGATGTTGGCCGGGATTGGCTCGATGCAGGCGCTGGTGCCGCCGGCGATGATCGAAATCGACGCGGTCGGCGCAATCGCCATCTTGCAGCTGAACCGCTCCATCACCCCTTGGTCGGCGGCGTCGGGGCACGGCCCGCGTTCCTGTGCCAGCATCATCGACGCGGTATCGACCTGTTCACGGATGTGGCGGAACACCTTGAGGTTCCATGCCTTGGCCATCGCCCCCTCAAACGGCAGGCCGCGCGCCTGAAGGAAAGAGTGAAAGCCCATGACGCCGAGGCCGACGGAGCGTTCACGGCTTGCCGAATATTTGGCGCGCGCCATTTCGGGCGAAGCACGGTCGATATAATCCTGAAGCACATTATCGAGGAAGCGCATGATGTCTTCGACAAAGACCTTGTCGTCCTTCCACTCGTCCCATGTTTCCATGTTGAGCGACGAGAGACAGCACACGGCGGTGCGGTCGTTGCCCAAATGGTCGCGGCCCGTGGGGAGCGTGATTTCGCTGCACAGGTTTGAGGTCGAGACTTTGAGGCCGAGTTCGCGGTGGTGGCGCGGCATCATCCGGTTCACCTGGTCGATGAAGATGATGTAGGGTTCGCCCGTCGCAAGGCGGTTTTCCACCAGTTTCTGGAACAGGCTGCGCGCATCGACGCGGGCGCGTTCGGAGCCGTCCTTGGGGCTACGCAGAACAAACTCGGCGCCGTCGCGCACCGCCTCCATGAACGCATCGGTGACGAGGACGCCGTGGTGCAGATTGAGTGCCTTGCGGTTGAAGTCGCCCGACGGTTTGCGGATTTCGAGGAACTCCTCAATCTCCGGATGGCTGATGTCGAGGTAACAGGCCGCCGACCCGCGCCGCAGTGACCCTTGCGAAATGGCGAGGGTGAGCGAATCCATGACGCGGACGAACGGGATGATGCCGCTGGTTTTGCCATTGAGGCCAACGGGTTCGCCGATGCCGCGCACCGCACCCCAGTAAGTGCCGATGCCGCCGCCGCGCGACGCCAGCCAGACATTTTCGTTCCATGTGTTGACGATCCCTTCGAGGCTGTCGTCAACGCTGTTGAGGTAACAGCTGATCGGCAGGCCGCGCCCGGTGCCGCCGTTGGACAAGACCGGGGTCGCGGGCATGAACCACAGTTTCGAGATGGCATCATAGACGCGCTGCGCGTGCTCGCTATCATCGGCATAGGCCGACGCAACGCGGGCGAACAGGTCCTGATAGCTTTCGCCGGGCAGCAAATAGCGGTCCTGTAAGGTGTCCTTGCCAAATTCGGTCAACAGGGCATCGCGCGACGCATCGGTCACGACGGCAAAGCGCCGTACAGCAACGGTTTTGGAATCGAGCGGCTCGCTAGAAGCTGGCACGGCCGCAGCCGCAGCGATTGCCGCTTCTGCAGTTACCATCCGTTCATCCGCCTGACCTGCCACGTCCGATGATCCCTCTGCACGCGTATCGCGTAAATCCATGTTCGCCCCCTGTGACGCCCATAGGCGCGACTCACGTCACGGCCTTGGCCACGCCATATATTGACGAAGTTGGCGACTATACGCCAGCCCCGTGTTCCATTTTTGTTCGAATCGAGACCCCCCCGATCCGCTCCGGCCTCTGCGTGGTGAGGGGCACGTCGCTAGGTAGCGGGAAAATAGGGTTAAAACCCACCTTCCCGTCGGTCGCCGCATCCGGCCACCGCGCCCAATAACACTATCTGTAGGGTGCCCTCACCGGCTGACCCACTAGACATAGTGGCACAACCAGTGTGGGACGCAATATGTTTAATGAACTATTTATGACTCGGTTCGTCACCCATGAAGCCCGTTTCGTCGCAGGGTCATATATGTTGCAACGCAGCGACGCGCGGTTGATCCATAGTTTGCGCATCCGACAAGGGACCGAACAGGGAACAAAAATATTTTCGGCGTTTATTCCTTTTGCATAGATGTCGTTAAATAAGCACCACTACCGCACCTTGGCCGCCTCACGCTTAAAAGCAGCGGCAAATTGCTCCAGTTCACTCAAATCCATGTCCGAAACCGCCCAATAATCCAAACCCGCCGCGCCCCAATGGGCCATGCTATAGCCACCGTGCTGTTCCGTTCGCAGCGCAATTGACGAAGCGGCGCTACCGCCGCGAATGAACAGGTTTATATTATGCTGGTTATGGCGATAAACCAGTGCAGGGACAGCGCGTCCGCCAACATAATCAAGTCGGCCACCAATCAGCGCAAACCCCTGATTAACAAGATCGACCACTGGCGGAGCCACATCGACCCGCCCGTTGAACCACGGTTTTACGGTGTGGCGATCGGATGTCTGGACATCAACAAGGTGCGCCGCCTGTAACGAACGAATATGGCTGGCCACCACTTCGCTTGCAATGTCGGGGCTTGCAATATCAGGATCAGTAATATGCGGGACCACAATCAGCATCGCCAAGCTTGCCGCCAACGCGCCAAGCGCACCCCCTGTAAGCCACGCTCCAAAGGGTCGGCGCGGCAATGGAGCGACCAAATAGGTTTTAGCTGGCACACCCAAAGCTTCGATACGTGCACGCAGCGTTGCAGGCATAGTGGCCCGAAGTCCTGGCTGCGCCAATTTGGCGCGGATAGCGGCCATTTGTGTAAATGCGCCCGCACACGCGGCGCATTCGCGCATATGATCCTCAAGCGCGACACTATTGATGCCATCAAGTTCACCATCGAACAGCGCTTGCAAGGCCAGCGCTTTTTCGGAGCAGGGAATCATATGTTGGTTGCCCCTTCTTCATCGGTTAACATTACATCCGCGAGCATTTGACGCGCGCGCGACAGCCGTGACATCACTGTGCCCATTGGCACGCCCGTCAATTTGGCTATATCGCGATAGGAGATTTCCTCGAACTCACGCAGCACCAGCGCCTCCCGAAACGGTTCTGGCAGCGCCTCCACGGCCGCGCGGAGCCCCTGTTCGGCGACACGGTGCAGCATGATGATTTCGGGGTTATCGCCATCGTCCAGTGCGCCCGACTCTGCTGGTAAACGCGCTTCCCCACCACGGGCATTGGCCCTGATCCAATCATGAAAACAGTTCCGTACTATAGCGAATAACCAAGCTTTTTCATTGCCGCGACAAGCGTTAATCGAGCGAAAAGCGCGCAGAAAAGCCTCTTGCACAACATCCTCTGCCGCTGCCGTATCGCGCGAAAGGTAACGCGCGAAATTATAGGCGGCGTCCATATGCGGCAGCATCAGCCGAGAAAAGCGATCATGTTCCATCGTCGATGGATCATGGTCGGGGCGGCTATAAACCAATCGCGGTTTGAAACGGATCAAGGTTATTCCATCGTATTAGGGTCAGGACCCAGTAATCGCACGGCTGAGGCAGTAAAATGGCGAACATATCGGGCCGAAATGCACACAGGGGATAGTGGGCCTATCATCAAGGGCATTTGGGTTCGAGATGGAAGCCATTTTGCTGTCCTTTAGGATTTGACCGATTTCGCCCATTGCTGCGTCGGAAATCTTTGAAATAGCACCACTATTCCTTCATCTTCCTCCTTGCACTGAACGAAATCGCTTCAAACCTCAGTTCGCGCTATTACTGGGTCCTGACCCTATGGTCAGGACCCTAGCGCTGTTGCCCAAGATAGGCGATGATGTCGGCTCGGCTTTGAGGGTTTGCAACCGAAAAATACATCCTTGCCCTCGGCACCAATTTTTGCGGGTTAGTAAGCCAGCGTTCAAGCGCAGCGGGAGTCCAAATGATCCCCGAACGCCGCAAAGCAGGTGAATAGGCATAGCCCTCAACACTTGCCGCCCTGCGCCCAACGACCCCGCGATGCCGTGGCCCGACGTCATTTTCGTCGAGCGAATGGCACCCTGTGCAAGCCTGGTATAAGGCAGCACCACGGATAGGGTTTCCAATCATATTCACGGGTACCGTTCGGGGCGAGCCAGTTGCGGATCGTGCTGCGCGCGACCCATTCGCGCCTGCAAAGACCATGAATAGGGCGGCTGATACCAGCACAATAAAGCGGAGACGTTGCGCCAGATGTAGCTGTTCTATTGTTTGGCCCATCATTCGCTTAATGATCGTCAAGCATTGCATCGATAATCGCCAGTGGTCCTGCGGTCTGTCGCACATTGACCGACGTAACGCCGAGGGCGCTACGCAACCGTTCGGGCGGCAGCAGCAGCGGGCCGGGGCCAGGGCCGACCCCTGGTGCGGGTTGCGGAAAGGCGGTCGAGCGGGCGGTATGAAAGGTCACATGCCCTTCAACGCGTTGCTGAACCTGATGGATATGCCCGTTCAGCACCGTCACCGACCCAAAGCGCCGCAATGCGGCAAGCGCAGCAGCGGCATCAGCCGTTCCCCAACCCCAATCGGGATAGAGCGCCCACATTGGGAAATGCGAAAAGACAATGATCGGGGTAGAAGATGAGAGATGTGACACATCATCACGTAGCCACGCTATCTGATCCGCGCCTAGTGTCCCCATGCCCCGGTTGCCCAGTTGCAGGGCGTTGACAAGGCCGATGAAATGCGCGCCGTTGATGTCAAAACTATACCAGCCATTGCCGCGAGAACCCTGACCGAAGCGGTTTAGATAGGGCTGTGGATCGGTCCCATCAACAATGTCATGTTCGCCAGGAACAAAATGGATTGGCAACGCAAGTTCGGAAAGAAGTTGCTGTGCGGTGTCAAACTGTTCCGGCGTTGCAAGATGGGTAATGTCGCCTGTATGCAGAGCAAAGGTCGGCTGCACGGGTAATGCGCGGACCTTGGCTATGGTCTCACGCAAGGTCGCCAGCGGATCAGGGTTGGCGGGCCTGTTAAAACCGATATGGGTGTCACTGATCTGTACAAAGCTAAAACCCGCAGTCGCGCCATGTGATGGCATGGCGGCATGAACGCCGCCAAGCGCCCGCGAATAGGCCACTCCGCCGCTCAGTGCGTAGAGAGCACCTGTTCCAGCCCAACCCATGCATTGCAAAAGGCCGCGCCGGTCGATCTCGCCCAATCCCATTTCATTCATCGCAGCCATTCCCTATCGTCCAAAATGCTCTCCCGGAAGATTAGACTGGGCGGCGCGGCGCTTTATTCCCCAGCACCGCAAAAAAAGCTCGACAGCGCGTGACAAAGCAGGAAACAAACCCAAGGGCATAAACAAAGTTAGTGGAAAATGAGACATGGGTGAGCTGTGGCAGCAATCGGCAATAACGTTGGCAAGACGCATCGCCGCGCGCGAAGTGACTTCGGCGGAGGTCATCGACGCCCATCTGGCCCGCATTGAGGCGGTCAACCCTGCGCTGAACGCCGTTGTCCGGGTTCTGGCCGATGATGCGCGTGCAGGGGCCGCACAGGCAGATGCCAAGCAAGCGTCGGGCGAACCGCTTGGCCCGCTCCACGGGGTGCCGTTCACCGTCAAAGAAAATATCGACATGGCGGGGCTACCGACCACATGGGGGGTGCCGATGCTCGCCGGTGCCGTCGTCCCCGCCGACGCGCCCGTGGTAGAGCGGATGCGCGGTGCAGGGGGCATCCCCATTGGCCGCACCAACCTGCCCGACATGGGCCTGCGCGTGCATACCCACAGCTCGCTGCACGGCCTGACGCGTAACCCATGGGACCGGACACGCACAGCGGGCGGGTCGAGCGGCGGCGAAGGCGCGGCGCTATCCAGTGGAATGAGCCCGATTGGTCTGGGCAATGACATCGGCGGATCGCTGCGCAACCCCGCCAATGCGTGCGGCATCGCGTCGATCAAGCCAACGCAGGGCCGCGTCCCCGATGCGGGCTATGTACCCTCCGAAAACCGTTTGCTATCCGCCCAGATGATGCTCAGCCAAGGGCCGATGGCACGCACCGTTGCCGAGGTCCGGTTGGGGTTGCAGATATTGAATGGCGCGCACCCGCGCGACCCATGGTCGGTCGATATGCCGTTCATTGGACGGCCCATAGCGGGTGTAATCAAGGTTGCGGTGGTGCCGACACCGCCCGGCGGTAGCACCGACCCCGTCATCGCCAGCGCGGTTCGTTCCGCCGCCGATGCGCTGTCCAATGCGGGCTATGATGTGACAGAGGCCTGCCCACCCGATTATGAAGCGGCGGTTGCGGCATGGTCACGGTTCCTGCTGGGCGATATGTCGTGCATGCTGCCGCAACTGTCGGCAATGATTGGGGCGGATGGACTGGCGTTCCTGACCGCCGCCAATGCCGCAACCGAGGCGGTCGATGACACGGCCGCAATGTCACAGCTATATGCCTTGCGCGACGGCATTGCGCGCAGCTGGTCGCTGTTCCATGCGGAATACCCGCTGCTCCTGACGCCGACATGGACGCAAATGCCCTTCGAGCACGGCTTTGATGCTGCAACCCCCGAGGGGACAGCAGCAACATCGGAGATGATGCGCCCCGTGACACCGGGCAATTTTCTAGGCCTGCCATCGGCCTGTGTTCCGGCCGGGCATGATAGCTTGAGCGGGATGCCCATCGGCGTGCTGGTCGGCGGCGCGCGTTTCCGCGATGATCTGTGCCTCGATGCCGCAGAGGTTATCGAGGCAAGCGCAGGCGTGGTGACACCTATCGATCCACGAGAGTGAGCGTGACATCGGCTTCCGTATCGGCCTCTAGCCCCTCGGCCTTGCGGACAGTCGCCTTGAGCGGCAACAAATAGCCGCCCAATTCCTTTGCGGGGAACAGTGACGTCTGCCAGCTGGTTGCGCCGATGGTGGCGGTGACCCGCACCGAGCCGAAGCCGCGCCTTTGCCCAGCGCCCGCACGTATGGCCTGTGCCACTTCGCCCGATATGGTCAGGAAATACCATGCGGCCTTGGGCGGCGGGCCGTTCCCGTTACCCCGCCAAATCCACACGGGGCCACGCGTTACCCAATTGCGTATATCTGTGGCTGGCGCATCAACGCCCAATTCATCGGCAAGAAAGCGCGCGAGGTCGGGGTCGTTGGGATTAGTCATTGCTTTCCTCGCTGCTGCTTTGCGGATGGTGCCGTGCCCAATCCTCCATCATCCGCAGCACAGGCGCAAGGCTTTGCCCGCGCGGCGTCAGTGCATAGTCAACGCGCGGCGGCACGGTGCCATGGCTGGTGCGGCTGACCAATCCATCATCCTCCATCGCGCGGAGCGTCCGCGCCAAAGTGCGGTGGGTGATCGCCCCAAGCGAACGCTGGAGCGCGTTGAAACGCATCGACCCGCCCAACAAATGCCAAATGATGACGATACGCCAGCGCCCGCTGACCAGATCGAGCAATGCTTCGGCAGGGCAAAAGGTTGAAGGCGTCATGCACCCATATTTAGCATGGTTTATAGTATCCCAAAAGACCGTACTTGCAATAAAGCCAGCGAAGGGCAATTTTGATCCATCAGCCTCAATGACGGGGCGCAGTTGCCATAAACCCGGAGTATCATCATGGCCAAAGTCACCCGCATCCTGCGCAACAACGCTGCGCATTGGGTCGGCGACGGATTCCCCGTCCGCACGCTGTTTTCTTATGATCGCGAGGGCCAGGAGATCAGCCCGTTCCTGCTGTTCGATTATGCCGCGCCGCATAATTTTGCCCCGGCCGCCACGCCGCGCGGCGTCGGGCAGCACCCGCATCGTGGATTTGAAACGGTGACCATCGCCTATCAAGGCGAGGTCGCACACCGCGATTCTGCGGGCAATGCGGGCGTGATTGGCGCGGGCGACGTGCAGTGGATGACCGCCGCATCGGGCATTATCCACGAAGAGTTCCACTCGCCCGCCTTTACCATGTGCGGCGGCCCGTTCCAGATGGTGCAACTATGGGTCAACCTGCCCGCCACAGACAAGGTGCGCGCACCGCAATATCAGGCAATCACCCGCGACCAGATTGCCAAGGTGGCCCTGCCCGGCGGCGGCGGCGCGGCGCGGGTCATTGCTGGCGATTTCGCAGGAACCAGTGGGCCAGCGCACACGCACACACCCATCAACCTGTGGGACGTGCGGATGACGGGGGAGGCTCCTGTCGCCTTGACGCTGCCCGTTGGCCACAGCGCGATGATCGCGGTGCTCGATGGACGCGTGACGAGCGATGGCGGCTTTGAGGCCGGGGCGGCCGAAATCATGCTGTTCGACCGTTCGGGCGGCACGGTGACAGTGTCGAGCAACGGCCCAGCGACGATCCTTGTCATGACAGGCGAGCCGATTGACGAGCCGATTGTCGGTCACGGCCCGTTCGTGATGAACAGCGAAGCCGAAATCCGCAATGCCTATGCCGATTTTCGTGCCGGACGGTTCGGGGTGGTTGACGCCTGAACGGTGAAGCCTATGGCCATCTCCATCCGTTTTGAGTTGGAGACAGTTCCATGCGCGTCATCATCACCGAAGAGGATCTGGTCGCATCCGTCGCCGATGCACTGCAATATATCAGTTATTTCCACCCGATGGATTATATCCGCGCGCTGGGCGACGCTTATACTGCTGAACAGGGGCCAGCGGCCAAGGACGCCATCGCCCAAATCCTGACCAACAGCCGGATGTGCGCAGAGGGGCATAGGCCGATCTGTCAGGACACTGGGATCGTCACCATATTTGTTAGGTGGGGGCAGGATTGCGTACTGGGCAGCCCGCGATCACTGCAACAGGTGGTCGATGAAGGGGTGCGGCGGGCTTATATGTTGCCCGAAAACAAGTTGCGCGCCTCGATCCTCGCCGACCCCGCGTTTAGCCGCGTCAACACCCGCGACAATACGCCATCGGTAATGCATGTTGAAATGGTGCCGGGGGCCAAGGTGCATATCGACGTCGCGGCCAAGGGCGGCGGCAGCGAGAATAAGACCAAGTTCAGAATGCTCAACCCGTCGGACAGCATCGTCGATTGGGTGCTCGACATGGTCCCGCAAATGGGCGCGGGCTGGTGTCCGCCGGGCATGCTGGGCATCGGCATCGGCGGCACGGCGGAAAAGGCGATGCTGCTCGCCAAACAATCATTGATGGGCAGCATCGACATGGCGCAGTTAAAAGCGCGCGGCCCCGCAAACGACATCGAGGCGATGCGCGTCGAGATTTTTGACAAGGTCAACGCACTGGGCATCGGGGCGCAGGGGCTGGGCGGGCTATCGACCATTCTTGATGTTAAAATCATGGATTACCCGACCCACGCGGCCTCGAAACCCGTGGCGATGATTCCCAATTGCGCCGCGACCCGCCACGCGCATTTCACGCTCGATGGCTCTGGCCCGACGTTCTTGGAAACGCCCAACCTCGATGAATGGCCCAAGGTTGAATGGACACCGGACGCCGCCGCGATCCGCGTTGACCTCGACACGCTGACGGCGGCGCAGGTGCAAGGGTGGAAGCCCGGCGACCGATTACTGCTGAACGGGCATATGCTGACCGGGCGCGACGCCGCGCACAAACGGATAAAGGATATGCTCGCCAAGGGAGAGTCGCTACCCGTCGATTTTGCCGGGCGTGTCATCTATTATGTCGGCCCGGTTGACCCCGTGCGCGATGAGGCGGTTGGTCCCGCCGGGCCAACGACAGCGACGCGGATGGACGCATTTAGCGACATGATGCTCGACCTCGGCCTGCTCGCCAGCGTCGGCAAGGCAGAGCGCGGCGCGTCCGCCACGGCCAGCATCGCCGCGCATGGCAGCGCCTATCTGATGGCGGTGGGCGGCGCGGCTTACCTCGTCGCCCGCGCGGTAAAAGAGGCGAAAGTGGTGGGCTTTGCCGATTTGGGGATGGAGGCGATTTACGAGTTCACGGTCAAGGATATGCCGGTGACGGTTGCGGTCGATAGCAAGGGCGAGAACGTCCACGTCACCGCGCCCGCTTTGTGGCAGAAAAAAATTGCCGAGGAAGGGTTGTTGGCGGGGGTTTGATTCTATTGCGCACCCCCAAACCAATCGGCGAGCACGGCATCGTTGGCGGGATTGAAAGGGTTGAGAATGCGCAGCCCCTCCACCTCCAGCCCGTCATGCATATCTTCGGACAGTAGCAAGGCTGCGCCCGCACGGCGCGCAACGGTGAGAATCAGCGCATCGAAATATTGCAGGGTGTGTTCGCTCGCCAATCTTGATGCAGCCACGTAATCAGCTGCCAGAGGAGCCGGGCATTCGAAAACCCCTATCCACATTTCGACAAGTGATGTGGCGACTTCAGCTGTGGCCAGTTTTTTCTTGCGGCAAGCGTTGAAAAACTCGCCAAAAACAGGAAGTGGGACAACTGCGCCGGGGCTGGCCAGTTTTTCGAGCAATGCAATCGCCGCCTCGTGTCGCCCATCGGAATCGCTCTTTGTCACCGCATAAGCGAGAATGTTGGTATCGAGCGCGATCAACGTTCGGTGCGCTCTTCATAGGTAAAAGGTACTTTCAAGCCAGGAATGCCTTCGCGCATTAGTGCCATCATCTTTTCATATTTTGCCCGATATTCGGGATCATCCATGCGGTTCACACGCTCAGGCGTCACACGCGCTATTACCTTGCCGTTTTTGGTAACTTGGATCGTCTCGCCCGCCTCGACCTTGGCAAAGGCCGCAGACGTATTGGCGTTAAACTCTCTGATCGACATAACGCCCATGACCCAAATCCTGATTGTTGCAACTGTTGCAACATAGGCGATGTGGGGGTCGACAACAAGTGCCTCGACGCCCAGCGATGCGCGCGATAGGGAGCACCCATGCTCATCGCCACCATCGTCATCCTATTCGCCGGAGCCGGCAATTTTGCCATGCACCGATGGATGCTGGAAAGCGGGCACCCGATGGTCGAGACGGCGACCACGCCGATGCGCCGCGTGCTGGGGCGCCATTCGACCTATGTGCTGGAGTTCGGCCTGTTCCTCGGCGCGCTATGGATGGCACAGGGGCGCTGGCTGATCGCACTGATCCTCTATGGCATATACACAGCGATGAATGCGGCAACGGTGGCACTAATCAAGGGTCCGCCGAGGGGGTAGGTTTAGCAATCCCCCTATCGCCGCCTTGCCGGAATGATCGCGACGCGCGCTTCGGCGAGCAGCGCTTCTTCGGCGGCGGTGAAGGCCGAACGTTCCCCGCGCGGCTCCCCCACTTCGGCCAATTGCGTAATGAACCAGACGGTGCCGGTGCCGCTCAACGGGTCAACGAACAGGCCAGAGCGCAGCGAATAAGCTTCGCCCGAATGGCCGATGCGCGCGACGCCATCGCCGAACGGATCGTCGTGGCACCCCGCGCGGGGTGTTGCGAGCCTATGCAGCGCGAGGCCATAGCTGCAGAAGAAACTGCCCTCTCCGCCCTCACCCACCGTGGTCGGGAGAGCATCAACGCGGCTCATCGAAGTCATCCGGCGAAAGCTGCGCGGGGTGATGAAGCGGTCGCCATCGCGCAGCAATATCTCGCCAATCCGCACCAGCCCCCGCGCCGAAATGCGCAGGCCCCCTTGGGGTGAAAAGGCCGCGCCATGATGCGCAAGGCGATAGGTGGCAAGGTCACAGCTGCCATCGCGCGCGGGCACCACGGGGCAGGTTGGCCTAGCGGTCATCGGCGCATCGCGGGCCAAATCACCGTTGGGGCGCAGCAAAGTCACCGCGCGCGCCGCAGCGCCGCCTGAACACATCGTCCAGTTGAAACAGGCGTCAAGGCTGAGCGGACGGAACACCAGCCGCGCCATTAGCACGTCGAACCGCTCACCCGTCGCGCCCTCCATCGCCGCCGCGATCACCGGGAAATTGATATTGGCATAAGCGAAGGCACCGCCGGGCGCACGGGTGCGATCCCACGCCGCCGGACTGCTGAGCACGGTTTCAAGGTCGGCATCGAGAGGCAGAACATAATCGACCCCATCGACTAGCCCCGAACGGTGGCCCAGCAACATCGCCAACGTGATCGGGCGGTCAGGATGAGCGGGGTTGCGCAAGCGCCAGCCGAGATAGCGCGAAACATCGGCGTTCAAATCAATCCGACGCTGATCGACCAGCCGCATCACGCCCAGCGCCGTCACCAGTTTGGAGATGGAGGCGACGCGCACCGGATCATCGGCGGTCAGTGGGCGGCGCGTAGTGCGGTCGGCATAGCCGCGCAGCACGCGCGTTTGCTGTGCCCCCGTGCGGTCAAAAGCGATGACGATAGCAGCGGCAGGGTCGGCAGGCGGAGGGGGCGCAAGGCTCTGGGCCGAAGCCCCCACCGTTAATATGAGCGCAAAAAGCGTGATGATAAAGCGTGTGGCCATGCGCAGGGCTTATCGTGCTTGAGCAGGGATTGTAAGAGCGGGCGCGATTGCTATGCTGTGCCGACCACCGCAGACGGAACCATAGATTGATCGCCACCATCGCACGCCGCACCGCCGCCATCCTTGTGTGGGCGCTCATCCTTGTTCTGCTGGCTATTGCCATCGTGCCGCGCTTTTTGGATCGCATCTATTATCAAGGCGCAGATAGCGCGCATTTCGACGGCGCGCATTTCTTCAATCCTGATGGCGGGGATAGCGCCGCGCCGCCCAGCGGCGGCAGCCGGATAGGGTTCATACGCAGGATGGTGACGGGCGAAGGGCGCGCGCCATGGCCAGACCATGTGGCGATAACCCAAGGCTATCCCCATAGCGCTCTAAACCCCTGCCCGCCAATGACGGGCGGCGCACATATCGAAAATTGGAACCGCTGCACAAGAGAGCCAATTGCCGCCGACGCGATGGCCGCGACATGGATCGGCCACGCCAGCGTCCTCATCCAAACGCGCGGCTTTGCCATGCTGACCGACCCGATCTGGGCGGACCGTGCCGGGCCGTTTGGTATCGGGCCAAAGCGCGTCACCGACCCCGGTATTCGGATCAATGATTTGCCAAAAATTGACCTGATCGTCGTCAGCCATAATCATTACGACCACCTCAACATCGAAACGCTGAAAGCATTGTGGGACCGCGACCATCCGATGATTGTCACGTCGCTGGGCAATGACGCGCTGCTCCGTGCGCACGGTATCGGCGCCATCGGCATGGATTGGGGCGCACACACCAGCATAGGTGCCGCCACCGTCCATGTCACCCGCAACCACCATTGGGGCAGCCGCTGGGGCAGCGACCGCAACCGCGCTTTATGGTCGAGCTTTGTCGTCGATACGCCAGCGGGGCGCATATTCTTTGCCGGCGACACCGGCTTTGGCGATGGGTTATGGGCGGGGGAGGCCGCCGCGATTCGCCTCGCCGACGGGACCGTGCCACCGGTGCGCTTGGCGATGCTACCCATCGGGGCCTTCCGCTTTGCCCCCGGCCAAATGCACATCGACAGCCATATCGGCCCGGCGCAAGCAGTGGTTCTGTGGAACCGTCTAGGTCGGCCGCAGACGATGCCGATCCATTGGGGGACGTTTCGTCTGTCGAACGAAGCGCGAAAGACGCCGCCGCAGATGCTGGGCCTGATTATGGCATGCGCAGGCGCCGATGCGCCGCGATTTGCTGCGTGGCGGGTGGGTGAAGCGCAGCTAATCGCACCCGCCACCGCCACACCGCCGATAGACGAAGCGCGGGTCGCCACCTGTGAAGCCAGCCCAGCGGTGCAGGCGCTACCCTAAACCGCCGCAACCCGCCTACGACCAAAGCGCGCATAGAGGCGCAGGCCCAACGCACCAAACATCACGGGGGCCAGCACTATCGCGGTCGCATAGTGGTTGGCGTCGCCATCGGTAAAACGGCCAGCATAGCTGAGCGTGAAAATCAGCCATGTGTAATGGATCCCAAAACTGTGCATGCGTTTCCACCATTTGCCCATCGCGCGCATTGATGCGTCGTTCGACGTCAGCGCCATCAGATAGATCATGCCATAAGCAATGCCGCCGGCAATTACGGTAGCTGGTTCGCGCGGGGCAAAGACCAGCACATTGATGCCTAGTGCCACCAGGTGAATGGTGTGCGCCAGTGCAAACCCCAGCCCCCATTGCCGCCGCCGCCGCATCAATGCACGGGTGATGCCGCCTCGCCACAGCCGTAACAGGCTGTTCGCTAGATAGGCCACAAGAAACAGCGGTAGCGCCGCTCTTGCCGTCCATCGCGCCGCGAACAGTGCTTGTTCGGCAGGGTTGTCTCCCAGTATGAGACCAAGCGCAACCGCGAACAACCCGAACAGCAGGCCAAGCATCAACGGCGTTGCGCGCCGATCAAGCAGTGCTACCATATCTATGCTGGACCCATGCGGAACACGCACAATTTATTGCCATCAAGGTCGCGGAAATAGGCGCCGTAAAAGGCCTGTGGTCCTTCGTCACCGCGTAGCCCCGGTGGCCCTTCACAGGTCCCGCCAAGCCCCAATGCCTTGGCATAAACGGCATCGACCTTTGCCCGTTCATCGACGACAAGCGCGGTCATCGTGCCGTTTCCGGGATGCTGCGCCTGGCCATCATGCGGCGGCGTAACGGCGATTCCGGGTTTGTCCATGCCAACCCCCCACATGACGAAATCGCCAAACTCCATCATCCGCTTGGCGCCGATGCTGCCCAGCAGCGCGTCGTAAAAAGCGTGGGCCGCAGCGGGATTGGCGGTCCCCAATGTTACATAACCGATCATAGTCGTTCTCCTCGTCTTTCTGTTACTGTGCAGCGGTGGCGGGCGTAACCGTGCAATCACCCGTGCGGCGCGTGGTAACATGCATTTCCATTTCGGCGCGGCCTTGCGGCAAATTGCTATCGCGTATCGCCATGGTCATGCGCACATCAGAGCTGGTCGGCTGCATTGTCCCCACCATCGTCATTTCGCTCTGCGCACCACCAGCACCGCCGTTGCACCTAAGGTGACCAGTTACATGGTCGCCATCGACATCAAAGTCGGAGAATTGACAACTGCCATTACCCTTTGCCAACTCAGCAAACATGTCGCGCCCACCACGCCCCGCCTGCTCAGCCGTCAGGCAATGGCTATTTTCGACCGCCGCCGATGACGACATCATCTCACCGACCATCTTAGCCTGTTCGGCTGGCATGCCGGGCACCTCAAAACGCGCAATTTCAACATTGCTGCTATATTGTCCGGGCTGAAGGCTATGCGCCTGCGCCAGTTCGGCCTCGACCGTTTCTTCGTTGCTGGCGGCCTTGCTGGGCTCATTGTCGCTGCACGCGACGAGCGCGAGCGCAAAAACCGACGTTGTCGCAATTGTCCGTTTGATTTTCATGTTTTCCCCTTCCGGTCGCACGCGACTCTAAACATTGCTCATGGCGCATATTGAGGCCATAAAGGGAACATGTCCATCCAAATCAGAACATCCCTAGCCGAACCCGAAACAGGCGGCGATTTCGTTCCGCACCGCCCTGCCCGCCCGCCCAAGGCCGAAGGCGGCAAGCCGTTCGTGCTGGTCAGCGAATATTCGCCCGCCGGCGACCAGCCGACCGCGATTGCCGAACTGGTCGCGGCGGCGCAGGCGGGTGAGCAGGATCAGGTGCTGCTGGGTGTCACCGGGTCGGGCAAGACCTTCACCATGGCCAAGGTGATCGAGACGATGCAGCGCCCGGCGCTGATCCTCGCGCCGAACAAGACCCTCGCCGCGCAGCTATATGGCGAGTTCAAAAGTTTTTTCCCCGACAATGCGGTCGAGTTTTTCGTCAGTTACTACGACTATTATCAACCCGAAGCCTATGTGCCACGCACCGACACCTATATCGAAAAAGAGTCGAGCGTGAACGAGGCGATCGACCGGATGCGGCACAGCGCAACACGCTCGCTGCTCGAACGCGACGACGTTATCATCGTCGCATCGGTCAGTTGCATCTATGGCATCGGTTCGGTCGAAACCTATTCGGCGATGATTTTCGACATCAAAAAAGGCGAGAGCGCGGACCGGCAGGAAATCATCCGCAAGCTGGTGGCGCTGCAATATAAACGCAATGACGCGGCGTTCGTGCGCGGCACGTTCCGTGTGCGCGGCGATAGCCTAGAGATTTTCCCGTCGCATTATGAGGATAGCGCGTGGCGCATCGCTTTCTTTGGCGATGAGGTTGAGGAGATAAGCGAATTTGACCCGCTGACCGGCAAGAAAGCGGCGAGCCTCAATTTTGTCCGCGTTTATGCCAATTCGCACTATGTGACGCCGGGCCCGACGCTGAAACAAGCATCCGAAGCGATCAAGCATGAGCTGGCCGTGACGCTGAAGGACATGGCCGAGGCGGGAAAGCTGTTAGAGGCGCAGCGGTTGGAACAGCGGACCAATTTTGATCTGGAGATGATCGCGGCCACGGGCGGCTGCGCGGGGATCGAGAATTACAGCCGTTTCCTGACCGGGCGGTTGCCGGGCGAACCGCCGCCAACCCTGTTCGAATATCTGCCCGAAAATGCGCTGCTGTTCGTCGATGAAAGCCACCAGACGGTGCCACAAATCGGCGCGATGTCCAAGGGCGACCATCGGCGCAAAATCACGCTCGCCGAATATGGATTCCGCCTGCCCAGTTGTATCGACAACCGCCCGCTGCGTTTCAACGAGTGGGAGGCGATGCGCCCGCAAAGCGTGTTCGTTTCCGCAACGCCGGGGCCGTGGGAGATGGACAAAACGCAGGGTGTGTTCGCCGAACAGGTGATCCGCCCGACCGGCCTGATCGACCCGCCGGTCATCATTAGACCCATAGAGGAACAGGTCGATGATTTGATCATGGAGGCCCGCGCGGTTGCCGCTGCCGGATACCGCACGCTCGTTACCACGCTGACCAAGCGGATGGCCGAGGATCTGACCGAATATTGCCACGAAGCGGGGCTGAAGGTGCGCTATATGCACAGCGACGTCGAAACGCTGGAGCGGATTGCACTGATCCGCGATTTGCGGATGGGGGTTTACGACGTCTTGATCGGGATCAACCTGCTGCGCGAGGGGCTCGACATTCCCGAATGCGGGCTGGTTGCCATCCTCGACGCCGATAAGGAAGGGTTTTTGCGCAGCGAAACATCGCTGATCCAGACCATTGGCCGCGCCGCGCGCAATGTCGATGGCCGCGTCATCCTCTATGCCGACCGTATTACGGGGAGCATGGCGCGCGCTATCGCGGAGACCGACCGCCGCCGCGCCAAACAGGTCGAGTATAACGAAGCACATGGCATTACCCCGACGACGATCAAGCGCGATATTGCCGATGTCATGGCGCATGTCAGCCAGAACGATGGGGTGCAGGTAGCGATTGAGCTTGAGGATGGCCGGACCCACATGGTCGGGCACAATCTAAGGGCCTATATCACCGAGCTGGAGGGCAAGATGCGCAAGGCGGCGGGCAATTTGGAGTTTGAGGAGGCAGGGCGCCTGCGCGACGAAATCCGGGGGCTGGAGGCCGACGAGCTTGGCCTACCGCACGAACAGTCGCGCGCACCGAGGGTTGGGCGGAGCAACGAGGGCAAACCCGGCACCCGCAAAGGCCGCTTTGGCAAGAGCGAACGGACGAAATGGGGGCGGTAATTGCAATCATGCTAGCAATGTGCTAGCATGATTGCAATCATAGGATCTCAAGGAGATACATCATGGCAACCATCACAGTCCGTAAAGTCGATGACGACCTTTACTCTCGTCTAGGGAATCGCGCTGCTCAAAATAGTCGCTCTCTTGAGGCTGAAGTGCGGGCTATTCTCGCGGCCAGTATCCCAACAACAGCCGAGATCGCACATGAACTTGCTGATTTTCATGGGCGTATGCGCAAAAAACACGGTCTGTTGCCAGATAGCACACCACTAATCCGTCAGATGCGGGATGAGGAATGATCATCGTAGATGCCAGCCTCGCGGCAAAATGGGTATTTTGGGAGGCGCAAAGTGATGCCGCCCTTTCATTTTGGAACAACGAAGCTGGAAATCTTGGCGCGCCAGACCTGATAGCATTAGAAGTGGCCGGAGCGATTGTGCGCCGCGCCAACATCGACAAATCTTTGCGCGAAGACATGAATGAGGCCTTAGTCAAATGGACTCGCTTGTTGTCAGGAACATCGATGCAGCAATTTCGACTAACTACCGCC
>JBBTFY010000011.1:0-5782 GCA_038041635.1 Pseudomonadota bacterium | reverse complement strand
ATCTGTTCGATGCAGATTATGAGAGCGTGTCGGGATACGGCACCTATGGCCGCACCGTCAATTTCGGCGCGCGGGCGCGGTTTTGAGATGAAGCGAGGGCTGGTCATGGCAGGAACGCTGATGGCCAACCTGTCGCTATGCGGGTGCACGGTTTTGCAACCTGTGCGGCACGGCGAACGGATCGTCAGCATCGACTATTGCGCCGACCAAATGCTGTTGGGGCTGGTGGCACGGGATCGGATAGCGGCGGTGTCGGTGGAGGCGGACAATGACCCCGGTTTCGCCGCCCCGCTGGCACATGGCTTGCCCCGTATTCGCGCCGATGCCGAGCGCATCCTCGCGCTGCGGCCGACGCTGGTGGTGCGCAGCTATGCCGGTGGGCCTAGGCTGGCGGCGGCGTTGAGACGCGCGGGCGTGGCGGTTTATACCCTGCCCTATGTTGCGTCGCCACATGACGTCAGCGCCGCCATGACGTCATCGGGCCAGGCATTGGGGGCGGAGCGCGCCGCAACCGCGCGCGGGGCAGAATGGCGCGCAAGCGTGGCGCGGGCGCAGAGCTTGGCGCGTGGGGGTGGCACCGCGCTCTATTTGACGCCGGGCGACGTGACGAGCGGGCCGGACAGCTTTGTCGCGCGGCTCATCGGCATGGCCGGCTACGCCAGCTATGATGGACGGCCCGGGTGGAACCGATTGCCGTTGGAGGCGATTGCCGCGCGACCGCCCGCATTGGTGGTGCGGGCCTTTTTCGACAGCAAAGCGAACCGTCAGGACCGCTGGTCGAGTTCCAGCCACGCCGTCCTGCGCCGCGCCTTGGCGGGCCGAGCGAGTGTTGATATTCCCGGCGGCGAAGTGGCGTGCGGCAATTGGCTGGCGGGCCGCGCGCTTGATCGGTTGGTGGTTGCACGGCATTTCTCTCTGGCCTTTCCCACTCGCAAGCGAGCGCGGCGAGGGCAGCCATGACGCGCTGGCTGGTCCTTGCTCTGTTCATCGGCCTGTTGGCGATGATTGCCCTGTCGGCATTCATCGGACCGACCATCATTCCGCCGATGGCCATAGTGCGCGCATTGTCGGGGGGCGGCGATCCGACTATCGCGGCGATACTATTCGACATACGTCTGCCGCGCGCCATCGCCGCTGCCCTTGCTGGCGGAGCGCTGGGGATAAGCGGCGCGGCGCTACAGGGGCTGCTCCGCAACCCGCTTGCCGAACCCGGCACATTGGGGGTCAGCGCCAGCGCCGCCACGGCAGCAACCGCCATTGTCTATTTCGGCTTTGCGGCCAGTGCGCCGTGGCTGGTGCCCATCGCATCGCTGGCGGGCGCGATGGCGGCGACCACGCTTATCAGCGCCGCAGCGCTACGCATGCGCGGAGTAGCGAGTTTAATATTGTTTGGCGTCGCGTTGTCGGCATTGTCTGGCGCAATCATGGCGCTGTTCGTCAACCTCGCGCCCAACCCCTTTTCGTTGTCGGACCTGATTAACTGGACCGCAGGCTCTGTCGCCAACCGTGATTGGGGTGACATTGCGCTTGCCCTGCCCTTCATTGCTTCTGGCATCATTGTACTGATGATGGTGCGTCGTTCGCTCGGCGTACTGGCGCTGGGCGAAGAGGCCGCGCACGGCCTTGGCGTTGATCTGGCGCGCACGCGGGCGTTGACGATCATCGGCACTGGGTTGACGACGGGCGGCGCGGTCGCGCTGGCTGGCATGGTCGGTTTTGTCGGGTTGGTGGCCCCGCATGTGGTGCGTGCAGCGGTGCGTCATGACGCGGGCGCTACATTGCTGCCCGCCGCACTGGCCGGGGCGATGCTGACCGTCGTCGCGGACATCGGCATCCGGCTGTTCCCATGGGGCAGCGAGTTGCATCTGGGCACCGTTGCGGCGCTGGTCGGTGCGCCGACATTCATTTGGCTGGTGTTCAGGCTGGGGACTATCCGGCATGGCTGACCTGCGCATCGAGAACATGAGCGTTTCAGCGAGCGGAGCGATGTTGGTCAAGCCGCTGAGTTTCTGCGCACGGCCAAGCGAAATGATTGCCATCATTGGCCCCAATGGCGCTGGGAAAACCAGCCTGTTACGCAGCATTATCGGCCTTGGCGAGCAGGTTACAGGCGGCGCGTTTATCGACGGACAGGCGGTGTCGGTCATGAAACCGCACCACCGCGCTCAACTAATAAGTTATTTGCCGCAGTCTCTGCCGCTGGCTTGGCCTATCCGTGTCACTGACGCGGTGGCGCTAGGCCGCTATCCGCACGGCGCGGACAGCGAAGGAGATGCTGCCGTCGAGCGGGCTTTAAGCGACTGTGACCTGTTGGCGTTGGCGCAGAGGAGCACAGACAGCCTGTCGGGCGGCGAATTGACGCGCGTTCATGTGGCGCGGACTTTTGCTTGCGCTGCACCGATTATATTGGTTGATGAACCTATTGCCGCGCTCGATCCCAGCCATGCTCTGGCCGTCATGCAACTGCTGCGCCGCCACGCAGACGACGGTGGGACAGTGGTCGTCGTGATGCACGATCTGGGGCTGGCAGCGCGTTTTGCGAACCGCATATTAGGGATGCGCGATGGGTGCCTGCTGTTTGACGAAGCGCCAAAAGCTGCCATAACGCCGGAAAATATCGCCGCGCTGTTCGATGTCAAGGCGACCATAGATGATACATCCGGCTGGCCACAACCAACGGTAGTGGCCGCGCTTACCTAGACGGGCGACCAAAAATATTGAACATATCACGCGTGATGTGACCGCTCGTGTAAGCGGTATAATAGAGTGCAAACAAGACGGCGGCGAGCAATGTTACCTGAATGATGACCCGCCAAATCGGAAAGTGCTGCGGCGCACCTGCATCATGGCCAAGAATGACCTTGGCGCCCTCCCCGGCAGCATCGCGGCGGCCATGAAATGGCAAGACGAAGAACAGGCAAAGAAACCAGAACAGGAAATAGATGGCGAGCGCCGCCGGCCATTTCATACCTAATTGCCCCTGTCGAACAACAGCACATCGACAAGCGGTTTCTTGCCCGTCCATTCGGTCGCGACGCGCCGCACCGCCAAACGGATAGCCTCTCGGCGCTTTTCGGGAGAAATGCCGCGTAGAGCGGCGGCTGTTTCTGCTTTTCCTATGGCATCGGCCACAAAGCTGTCTGCATCGTCCGGATCAACGGGCAGACCACGCTGCACCACGTCCGCCACGCCGTCATGCACCGCCACCACGACATAGCCTGTTTGGCTGATGCGGCGGCGTTCGCTGATACCGCCACCATCTGCTGGGACAATCATGTCACCATCGAGGATCAGGCGTCCCGATTGCACTTCATCAATGATTGTCGCGGACCCAGGGGCCAGTCGCACCAACTGGCCGTTCTTTTGCACCAAAGTTTCAGCAATCCCACATTCGCGGCCCCAGCGCGCTTGTTCAAGCATGTGACGCATTTCGCCGTGCACTGGCAATAGCAATTGTGGGCGCACCCAGCCATACATCGCCTTGAGTTCTGGCTTGCCGGGATGGCCGGACACATGGATATGCGCCTGTTTTTCTGTCACCGTCTCAATGCCGCGCTCGGCCAATTGGTTCATGATCCGCCCGATGGCAATCTCGTTCCCGGGGATTTGTTTGGAGCTATAAACAACCCGGTCGCCGCGTTCGAGTTTGATTGGGTGATTCCCCTCGGCAATACGCGCGAGGGCCGCGCGTGGTTCGCCCTGACCACCAGTGGCGACAATCATAACCTTGTGGCGCGGCAAGGACATGGCGGTGTCCCAGTCGATGACCTTGGGTAATTTCTTGAGGTGACCAGTCGCCTGCGCCACTTCGATGATGCGGTCGAACGAACGGCCCGCGACGCATAATTGGCGCCCGCACGCCTGTGCAACCTCGCCCAGCGTGTGCAACCGCCCAGCGTTAGAGGCAAAGGTGGTGACGACCACGCGGCCCTTTGCTTCGCCGATGACTTGCATCAACCCTTCGCGGACGCTGCCTTCGCTGCCCGATGGTTCCGGGTTGAAAACATTGGTTGAATCGCAAACGAGCGCGAGGATACCGCGATCGCCATATGGGCGAACCGCTGCCTCGGCATGCGGATAGCCAAGCGTAGGATCATCATCGAGTTTCCAATCACCGGTGTGGAACACGCGGCCATAGGGGGTCGTGATGACCGCAGCGCACATGTCGGGGATTGAATGCGCCAGCGGCAGCAACTCTATTGCAAATGGACCTAGGTTGAATTGCGCTGTGAGAGCAACAATTTTCAACTCAACCTTTTTCTCAAGCTGTTCCTCCGCCAATTTGCGCGACACAAGGCCAGCGGTAAAGGCGTTGGCGTAAAGCGGCACACCAAGGTCCGCTGCGAGATAGGCGACCGCGCCGATATGATCCTCGTGCCCGTGGGTCAGTAATATGCCGACCAAGTCCTTTTTGCGTTCCTCGATAAAGGCGGTGTCGGGCATGATGAGGTCGATGCCGGGATAGTCGGCATTGCCAAATGTCACCCCCATATCGACGATCAACCACTTGCCGTCACAACCATAGAGGTTGAGATTCATACCAATTTCGCCGGACCCGCCAAGCGCGAGGAACAGCAATTCTTTTCCAGGTTTTGTCATGTATATATAAATCAATCTTGATGTTGTGTGTGAAGTATAGCGATGCCGCGTAAGGTAAGATCGGGGTCAACCACATCGAATAAATGGCTATGCTGTTGAAAAACGGTTGCTAGGCCGCCCGTGGCGATGACGGTGACAGGTCGCCCAATCTCCGCCTTCATCCTTACCAGTAGCCCCTCTATCATCGCAACATAGCCCCAGTAAATGCCGATATGCATCTGGCTTTCGGTTGTGCGCCCGATGACGCTGTCATCGGGCGGTGCTTCGATGGCAATACGCGGCAATTTTGCGGCCGCCGCAACCAGCGCGTCGAGCGACAGGTTGAGACCTGGCGCGATAATGCCGCCCTTATACGCGCCATTATAGTCGATGTGATCGAGCGTGGTCGCGGTGCCGAAACTGATGGTGATAAGGTCGCCGCTTTGCGTCGCATGCGCCGATATCGCATTCACTGCGCGGTCAGCACCCACCGAATCCGGCTCGGCCACGTCGAGCGCAATGCCCCATTCATAGGGCGAGCGTCCCGCCACACCCGCTTCAACGCCAAAATATTTACTGGCGAGTAATTGTAAATTATGCAGCGCGCGTGGCACAACTGTGGAAATAAGCACGGCGGTAATGCTCGACCTGGCATAGCCTTCCAACTCAAGCAATTGGATCAACCACACGGCATATTGATCGGCCGTACGGCGTGCATCGGTCGCTATACGCCAGCGCGCCTTAATCTCGGTGCCGTCGCATAGTGCAAATTTGATATTGGTGTTGCCCGCATCAATCGCCAGCAGCATCGTCTTGTCCCTCACTCTCGCTGCTGCCCAGTCGCAGTTCCCCAGCGTGGATTATCATGATTCTATCGTCAGCAAGTCGCAGACGCAGGCCTCCGTCGGGCTCTAAGCCATCGAAAGCGCCGGTCAATCCAGCATGTTGCCCGTCGGTGAGCGTTAGTGCGGTGCCGAGAGGGTGGGCGCGCTCCATCCAGCGGGCGATGATTGTGGCCGGCCAATCCCCGCCACGCCAGCCCAACAAAGCGACAGAAAAGCCGTTGCATAGTGATTTTGCATAATAATCCCGTGATATATTAGCCCCGAGTGCACGGAGCGATATGGATTTGCGGTCCAACAATTGCGGTGCAACAACCAAATTGACCCCGACGCCGATCACCACATAGTCGCGAAATCGTTCG
>JBBTFY010000010.1:0-5562 GCA_038041635.1 Pseudomonadota bacterium | reverse complement strand
TTCAAGGAATGACGGAAATAAAGGCTTCCTTGGTGTCAACTTTGTCAACTTTGGGCTGCATCAAAGTGCGATATGCGCGATGATTGAAAAGGTGAGGCGTCTCTAAAAACTCTTTTCGGCATAGATGCGGTCTATGTCGCCGCCCCATTCACCATGGAATCGTTCGAGCAATTTTTCGGCCGGCGTTTTGCCCTCTGCCACAATGTCGCGCAGCGGCTTTAGAAAGCCGACCTCATTATCGCCCATCGAATTGACCTCGGCGCGGGCCGCCAACCCAGCACTGGCGATGTCGAGCACATCCGCCGCAACATCGCGTAGGCGTCGCCCGTCGGGGGCTATGGCGTTCAGGCCCAATCGCGGCACATCGTCGCGAAGGCGCTGTTGTCCTTCGATGCTCCAGCCCTTGACCAAATCCGATGCGGCGTCGAGCGCGCCCTGATCGTAAAGCAGTCCGACCCAAAAGGCGGGCAGCGCGCATATGCGGTTCCACGGGCCGCCATCGGCCCCGCGCATCTCCAGATACCCTTTGAGCCGCACTTCGGGGAAAGCGGTCGAAAGATGATCCATCCAGTCAGACCGCGTGGGTAGCTCGCCGGGCAGCGCGGGCAATGTACCGTTCAAAAACGCGCGGAAACTTTGCCCCGCCGCGTCGATATATTTGCCGTCGCGGAACACGAAATACATCGGCACGTCGAGCATATAATCGACATAGCGTTCATAGCCGAACCCTTCGTCGAACACGAACGGCAACATGCCGGTGCGTTGCGGATCGGTGTCGGTCCAAATGTGGCTGCGGTAAGAGAGATAGCCGTTGGGCTTGCCCTCAAGGAAAGGTGAATTGGCGAACAATGCAGTCGCCACCGGTTGCAGCGCGAGCGACGCGCGGAACTTTTGCACCATGTCGGCTTCGGACGCATAATCAAGGTTGGTCTGCACGGTGCAGGTGCGCAGCATCATGTCGAGGCCCATGGTGCCGACGCGCGGCATGTGGCGCAACATGATGGCATAGCGCCCCTTGGGCATGACGGGCAGCTCTTCGCGTGTCTTGTCGGGCCACATGCCCAGCCCCATGAAGCCGAGGCCAAGCTCCGCACCGACTTCCTTCACTTGCTTGAGGTGACGACCGGTTTCGGCGCAGGTTTGGTGCAAATTGACCAGCGGCGCGCCTGACAGCTCTAGCTGCCCTGCGGGTTCGAGGCTGACATTGCCGTCCGCGCCCGACAGCGCGATTACATGGCCGCCCTCAACCACTGGCTCCCAGCCAAAACGCTCCATCGCCAGCAATAGGTCGCGGATGCCGCCGGGCTCATCGTAACTGGGTGCGCCGTGATCGGACAGGCGATAGACCAGTTTCTCGTGCTCGGTGCCTATCCGCCATGCAGATTTCGGCTTTTCGCCGCTTTGCATCGGGGCGATCAGGTCAGCCTTGGATTCTACCAAAGGATCGTTGCGATTCGAAACTTGTCTTGTGCTCATGGCGTGGAGATAAGAAAGCGCGGCCGAATTGGCTAGTGGGAAAATCGTTTAATTGACAGTGACATTGAACCGCATTGCAAAGGCCGACGATGGGGCGATCGATGTCGCGGTGCCGCCCATGGTCGTGCCGCTGATCTGCATGCCATAGGGGTCGCTCTCGTCCGCCCCGGCCGCATCTTCATCCTCTGCCGTGCCAACACCTGCGCACGATGTCGCGCTGGTCATACTGCCCACGACATAGGTGACATTGGCGGGTAGAGTGTCCGTCACCACGATGCTGGTCGTGGTTGCGCTGCCCGAATTGCTGGCCAATATGCAATATTGCACCACAGCGCCGGGGATCATCTTTGGGTCGGTTGCCCCATTGGCCGGGTCGCTGATGACGCTGCTGGTCTTGGTAATGGTGAGCGTGGCGACGGGGCGGCAAAATGTGATGTCGTGGATGGCGATAGCTTGCTGCCCCGGATTGGCGGGGGCCAGAGCGTGATTGCCATAGGCGATGACGATGGTGTCAACGGGACTGGTGAATGTGATCCAGATATTGCCGTTGGCGCTGGCGTCGGCGCTGGTCGCATCACCATAAGCGCTATTGCCGATAACATAATTGGCGACGCCGTTGGTTAGTGTCGGCGTTACGGGAGAGCCGCCAAACGTCCCCGTCACGGTGATGCGATCAGCGAATTGTCCGGCTGCATAGTCGATGTCGAATATGCGCATCTGCAACCCCGGCACTGCGGTGGGCAGGGTGATTGTTGTCACCGCTACATCGCTTTGGTTATTCATGTCGGTGAGCTGGAACAGCGATTGCCCCGCGCCTGCGACTCCACCCGTTACCACCGTCTGCTCGGCCGGGCTTTGCCCGCCATAGGTTGCGTTGTTCAGCCACGTTCCTTGGTTAGTAATGCCCCAATTGACGGTGCCGATGTTGGCAATGGTATAAGCATTACTGGTGGAGCCAGCGGCCCATGTAATAGCGTCCCAATCGTGCAACGTGGTTCCCGCAGCGCAGGTCAGCACCGGCGGCGTCCCCGCAACACGCACCCCCGACACGGTGAAATTGGCTTGCGCATCATCATCTTCAGACACGCTGTTGTTGCCCGGGGTCGAATCAAGATCGACGGCGGAACTGACCCATACCTCGGCTAAATTGCTGACAGTTGCGCCAGCGGACGCCGCTACGGTGACATTGATCGTCAGCGTTGCCGATGCGCCGGGTGCCAATGTGCCGACGCTCCAAATCCCGGTGCCGCTGTTATAGGTTCCTGTGCCGCTCGCACTGACGAACGTGACGCCAGCGGGCAGGACGTCGCGGACCTGCACCCCCGTTGCGGTGAGCGGGGAACCAGCGGCGTTGGCGACGCCCAGCGTGTAACTGATTGCCGCTCCTGCTGCGGGGGCTGCGTTGCTGACCGTCTTGGTCATTGACAGGTCGGCATAGCTGGCTGGGGTTTGCGTGATAAATAAATCGGCGCGGGTGAATGTGCCAACGTCTGCTGCCGCATTGTCGCATATTGTCATCGTCCATGTGCCGAGCGCATTTTGGCCGTCGAATGTGCTCAGCGTCTGTGTCGGCTGAAAACTGTGCGAATAGGGCGGCGGTGCGGGGGCCAGTGGGTCGGTGACGGTGCCATTATGCGTGGCTATAGCCGTAGCCGCCTCGTCATCAAATAGATCGTTTAGATTATCGCCTGACCCAGCCGTGCTGATCATGATATTGCGAACTGTCCCCACTGGCGATGTCAGCCGGATTTCCAAATCGCTGCGATATGTGTGGCTCAGCAATATGCCGATATTGACGTCGCTGATGGTGTAACTGGTGCCGACCACGAATGTCCGCGTCAGCACGGTGCCACCACAGCTTTGATCGTTGATCGCGCCCGCTGTCGTGTTGCTATATTGGTTGGTTTGCGCGGCGGCGGGCGCAGCCACGCACAGGCCGACAACAGCCAATGCTGCCGTGGCAACTATTCGACCCAATCGGCGAATAAAGCTATAGTCTGGTCCTGCCATGCGGCTATTAATAGCTCGACATGGCTAACAGGCGGTTAAATGGTCACCACAGCCTAGCCATCCATAGGGACATCGCAGCAATCGAGGCGGTTTCTGCGCGCAATATGCGTGGCCCCAGCGAAATGGTTTTTGATTGCGCACACTCTGCAATCATCGCGCGTTCAGCATCGTCAAATCCGCCCTCCGGCCCGATGAGCAGCGCGGCTGGCCCTTGATGCGCTGCAAAAGCCGCCGCCGCTGCCGCGCCGCCCATTTCATCGGCATGGAACAGAGCGCGACCCGCCGGCCAGTCCGTAATCAGACGTTGCAGCGGAATCAGCTCTGCAATTTCGGGCAATGCTGTGCGTGCACATTGCTCCGCTGCTTCGGTCGCGATGGCGCGCATCCGCTCCCCATTCACTTTATCGGCAACGCAGCGCCGCATTAGCACGGGGACTATCCGCGCAACGCCCAATTCTGTGGCCTTTTCGATCACCATTTCGAAATGTGCTTTCTTGATCGGCGCGACGCACAGCCATAAATCTGGCACATCTTCACGCATACGCAATCGCTCACCCACCGTTACGTCAACACGCCGCTTGCCCACACTCTCTATCCGCGCCGCCCACTCGCCGGTCTGATTGTCGAGCAATATGACTATATCGCCTGCTTTCACCCGCATGACATGGCCCAGATAATGCGCAGGCTGACCGTCGATGGCGCGCACCTGTCCGGCGGCCAACTCACCCGTTACAAACAGGCGGGGCGCAGAGCGGGGTGGCCATTTCGGGGTTGCGGGCATAGTTTCTCCTTAGGAGTGTCACTCTAAACCGTTTGGGCTGAGCTTGTCGAAGCCTTGTCTTGCCTTTTTCTTGCTGAAAGTGGAAGGACGGCCCTTCGACAGGCTCAGGGCGAACGGAATTTTGTGACAAATCCCGACTATATTCCTGATAGCGAACATCGCGGCTTCATGGCGGCTTTGTCCGCGCAGCTACGCCCCTTTGCCAGCCTGGCGCGTTTCGACCGTCCGATTGGCGGGTGGCTGCTTTATTGGCCATGCGTCTGGGGTGTGACGCTGGCTGGCGGGGCTTATAGTCACTGGCCGTTGCTGCTGTGGTTGTTACTGGGCGCGGCCTCGATGCGCGGTGCGGGCTGTGTCTATAACGACATTATCGACCGCGACCTTGATGCCAAGGTTGCACGCACGCGTGCCCGTCCGCTCGCCAGCGGCGCGGTGTCGCTACGCGCAGCGTGGATTTGGCTATTCATGCTGTGCGCCATCGGCCTCATCGTGTTGATGCAGCTTAATCCAGCCGCTATCGCAGTTGCATTGGGCAGCATCGCTCTGGTCGCTGCATATCCGTTCATGAAACGGATAACTTGGTGGCCTCAGATTTGGCTAGGGCTGGTATTTAGCTGGGGGGTGCCCGTTGGCTGGGCTGCGGTGGTGGGAGCAAACAACTTAGCACCCGCACTTCTGCTCTACTTTGGCGCGGTGCTGTGGGTGGTCGGTTACGACACCATCTATGCGCTTCAGGATGCTGAGGATGATGCGCTGGCCGGTATTGGCTCCAGTGCGCGGGCGATGGGCAGCCACGTCCGCGCGGGCGTCGCTTTATGTTACGCGTTGGCACTGACGCTGTGGTGCGCGGCGTTTTGGCAAATACGGCCCGATGGACTGGCATTATTGGCGTTGCTTCCTGCCGCTGCGCATCTGGCTTGGCAAGTGATACATCTCGACACAATGGGCGCAGTATCTGCGCTAGCCATGTTTCGTTCCAATCGCATGACCGGACTATTGGTCGCGCTGGCATGCGTGACCGTGGGTTCGAGCGCATAAAAAGCCGCCCAAATGTGAAACTGTTCGCTTGGCGTTCAGGTTGGGGTTGGTTATACCGCCCGCTATGACCCGTAAATCTGCATTGATCGCCGCCATTTTGGCTTCATCCCTCACGCTGTCCGGCTGCGCCCTTCTGGGTGGCAGCGGGGGTAGCCCGCGCGACACGCGCTATGTCGCACGCGACGTCAATACGCTCTATTCCGCAGCAAAGGCGCGGATGGACAATGGTGATTACCGCGTCGCGGCGGCGCTGTTCG
>JBBTFY010000009.1:32623-64020 GCA_038041635.1 Pseudomonadota bacterium | reverse complement strand
TCGGTTGATGGGCTGATGACGTCATGGCGGCGACCGCCGATGCTATCGACCCATTGGCCGTTGATGTAATTTTGCAAATATTCGCGCATCATATGCTCCTCAAAAACCGTTGCGCCTGATGTGCAGCGATGCGTTGCCAATTGCAACGAAACTTTACCTAGTGGAACGGATTTGACATTTGAGTCTCGCATGCGGCTATCTTGTGCGCAAATGTCAAATCCATCAGTTCCACTAGAATCACCTATTCCCTAGTGGTTCTTATGATTTCGACATTTGCACCCTGTGGGTTCTGCAAGGGGTATACAAATGTCGGAATCGAACCACTAGCGCTCGTGTGTAATCCGTGAAATCAGTGCGGCGGAGCGAAGGGCTTGGCGGGGGAGGCTATCGAGGTTGACGCTCTCTCCGTCCGCGTGCGCGCCACCCCCCGATGCGCCAAGCCCGCCCAGCGTATCGACGAGAGGGGCGACAAAGCCCGAATCGGCCGCGCCGCGCCGTGCAGGGTCATATTCGGCCATTTCGGGTAGGCCGAGGTCGCGATTGACCACATTCAGCCGCGCCAACAGCGTCCGATTTCCGTCGGTTGGGGCCATGGGTGGGTAGCCATCGTCAAATCGAATCATGGCGTCGGTGCCGGGCAGATTGGCATCGACAATCGCCTGCATCGCGGCGCGAACGCGCACGTCCTGTTCGACGGTCAGCGTGCGCAAATCGCCGCGCGCGACGGCGTCCGATGGGACAATATTGGTTTTGCCGGTGCCGCTGGCGTTTAGTTCATCGCTATCGAGCGCGGCGGGTGTGCCGCCCGCCATCACCGACACATTATAGGTCAGGTTTTCCTCGGGCAGGTCGCGGCGAAAGCTATCGAGGATGCGCGCCATCTCGTAAATCGCGCCATAACCCATTCCCCGCGAGAATATCGTGCTGCTGTGCCCGGTGTGGCCGCTGGTGGTCAACGTCCAATTGCTTGAGCTACGCCGGGCGATGGTGCCATATTGGCGGATGTCATCGCCGACCAGATTTTCATATTCTAACGCCACATCGGCCCATTCGCCCGCCGCGATTAGCGGCGCGCGCGCAGTTGCGACGGGGCTGCCGATGCGTTCCTCGTCGCCCGTCAACACCACCATGATATTGGCATCGTTCAGCGTTCCTGCCGCCTGCATCGCCCTGAGTGCGCCGATGATGACCACAAGACCGCCTTTGTCATCGCCCACGCCGGGGCCAACGGCGCGGCGGCCCTCGGTGCGATAGCCCTGAAACGGCGATGAAGGTTCGAATACCGTGTCGAGGTGCCCGATCATCAGCACGCGCTTGTGGCGCGCATTGCCGCGATGCGTGGCGACGATGTGACCAGCGCGGCCGGTGGCGGTCATATCGACCCATTCGACGCTGAACCCCATCCCCTCCAACTCGCCGCGCATCATCGTGCCTACCGCGCGCACGCCTTCTAGATTCAGAGTGCCGCTATTCTGGCGCACCAGTCGTTCGAGCAGCGCTTCGCCATAGGGCGCGTCGGCGGCGGTGAACGCGGCCATGCGCTGTTCTGTGCGCGGGCTTTGCGCGGTTGCGGGGGTCATTGCCATGATCGACAGTGCGGCGAGGAGGGGGATGATGATGCGCATGGTCAGTTCTTGCTCAGTTTTTTCGCCGCTTCGAGCAATTCGGTTGGGAACATCGCTATGATCGTGGAATTATGTTCGACGCCAATTTCAGTCAGCGTCTGCAGGCGACGCAATTCAAGCGCACCGGGGACGTCGCCAATAATCCGCGCGGCATCAGCCAATGTCTTTGCAGCATCTTGCTCGCCTTCAGCCTTGATAATCCGCGCCCGTTTTTCGCGGATCGCCTCGGCTTCACGGGCGATAGCGCGCTGCATCTGCTCTGGAATGTCGAGGTCCTTGATTTCGACAGCATCGACGACCACGCCCCATTGTTCGCAGGTGCGCGCCAGCAATTCCAGTAACCTGGTGTTGATAGTGGTGCGCTCTTTAAGCATTTGATCGAGGTCGCTCTGCCCAATGGCATCGCGCATACCCGTTTCGGCAGCTTGAATCACCGCAGACCGCCAATCGACAACGGTCGTAAGAACTTTGATCGGGTCAACCGCGCGAAACCACAGCACAGCGTTGACACGGACGGCGACGCCATCGCGCGTAACGGTTTCTTGGGTTGCAAGCGCATAGGTGATTGTGCGGAGATCGACTTTATACACTCGGTCAATCAGCGGGATTAGCCAGAACCACCCCGGCCCCTTAGTCGCGGCGATTCTGCCCAGCCTGAATACGACTCCGCGTTGATATTCCTGATTGATACGGAATGATCGAATGATGAGGGCAAGCACCACTAGCGCGAGGACGGTGGCAATGATGTTGACGGGGTTAGTCACTTCACTCTCCCTTTGGGAAGGAGGGTGAATAGCATCAGCCGGGGATTGCGCCAAAGGAAAAGCCCGAGGCATCACCCCGGGCTTCTCGCGTCTTCTCTGGTTGATACGCTTACCAGCTATAATACATGTCGAACTCGACCGGGCTTGGTGCCATTTCCCAGCGATACACCTCTTCCCACTTCAGCTCGACATAGGCGTCGATCTGGTCCTTGGTGAAAACATCGCCTTTGAGCAGGAAGTCATAGTCGGCGTTCAGCGAATCGAGCGCCTCGCGCAGGCTCGCGCACACCGTCGGCACTTGTTTCAGTTCTTCGGGTGGCAGGTCATAGAGATTTTTGTCCATCGCGTCGCCAGGATGAACCTTGTTCTGAATGCCGTCGAGGCCCGCCATCAACAGCGCTGAATAGCATAAGTAAGGGTTGGCCATCGCGTCGGGAAAACGGAACTCGACGCGCTTTGCCTTGGTCCCTGCACCATAGGGGATACGGCACGACGCCGAACGGTTGCGCGACGAATAAGCGAGCAGCACGGGCGCTTCGAATCCCGGGACCAACCGCTTATAGCTGTTGGTTGTCGGGTTGGTGAAGGCGTTGAGCGCCTTGGCATGTTTGATGACCCCGCCGATGAAGAATAGGCACATATCCGACAGGCCGGCATAGCCATTGCCCGCGAACAAAGGTTCCTTGCCCTTCCAGATCGACATATGGGTGTGCATGCCGCTGCCATTATCGTCCTTGATCGGCTTGGGCATGAAGGTCGCGGTCTTGCCATAAGCATGTGCGACCTGGTGCACGACATATTTGTAAATCTGCATATTGTCGGCGGTTTTGACCAGCGTGTCGAACGTCAGGCCCAGTTCGTGCTGTGCGGCGGCGACTTCATGGTGGTGCTTGTCCATGTTTAGCCCCATTTCGCGCATGGTTGAAACCATCTCGGCGCGGATATCAACGGCGCTATCGACGGGAGCGACGGGGAAATAGCCGCCCTTGGCGCGCGGACGGTGTGCCATATTGCCGCTGTCATAGCTGCGGCCCGTATTGGTCGGCAGTTCGATATCGTCGATAGTATATCCCGACGCGGCATAACCATTTTCGAACCGGACATCGTCGAACATGAAAAATTCAGCCTCTGGCCCGACATAGATGGTGTCGCCAATTCCTGTCGCCTTGACATAGGCTTCGGCGCGCTTGGCGGTCGAACGCGGGTCGCGGGCGTAAAGCTCGCCCGTTGACGGCTCGACAATGTCACAGAACACCACCAGCATCGGGGTCGCACTGAACGGGTCCATGTGCACCGCATCGAGGTCGGGCTTGAGGATCATGTCGCTCTCGTTGATCGCTTTCCACCCGGCGATGGATGACCCATCGAACATCAGGCCGTCTTCGAGCTGATCTTCGTCGATGAGCGCAGCGGTCATCGTCAGATGCTGCCACTTGCCCTTGGGGTCGGTGAAGCGCAGATCAACCCACTCCACTTCGTTGTCGGCGATCATTTTGACGATGTCTTTTGGCGAATTGGCCATGTCTCTTAGTCCCTCATCTAATGTGTTGCTGGCTTATGGGCCAAGTATTGCTTGTTAAATCGCTTCGGCGTCACGCTCGCCCGTGCGGATACGCAGCGCGCTTTCGACCGGAATGACGAAAATCTTGCCGTCGCCGATCCGGCCCGTTTGTGCCGCCGCCGCGATGGCCTCAACCACGCGGTCTGCCAGACTATCCTCGACTACCACTTCCAATTTCACCTTGGGCAGGAAATCGACAACATATTCGGCGCCGCGATACAGTTCGGTATGTCCCTTTTGCCGTCCGAAACCCTTGGCCTCGGTCACGGTGATACCCGACACGCCAACCTCGTGCAGCGCCTCTTTCACCTCGTCGAGTTTGAATGGTTTGATGATCGCTTCGATTTTTTTCATCTGTCCCTCAGCTTTTCTGTTCTCGGGTGTTGCGATAGGCGCGGCCCATCGCGCCCGTATCGCGCGTGCGTGCGACACACTAATCAAGAAGCGTGCCAAAGCAACGCAGGTCGATTTTGCGCGGAATTCGTGCAATGAACGGCTATGGGGGGGCAGGCACTGCCAGATTATCGAGCATGCCGCCGGAACCATGCCCCAATTTTAAGCGTTTCAAGGATTGTCTATGCCGCTTATCACGACCGCAAAACATAGGGATGCAGCGCTTGCCGGAGGAGCCATTGCCGCTGCCTTTGCTGATGATCCTGTCAACCAATGGGTGTTCGGGCGTGGGCGGATGACACCAACCTTTGTCGCCTTGGCCCGACATCTATACCTCAAGCATGGATTTGGCCATTTGGCAGGCGATGGGATGGCGGTTCGCGGCCAAGCGCGTGATGGTGCGGCGCTGTGGCTGATGGATGCGCGGGATAAAGAGGCTGGCCTGTTGGCGACGCTGCGTGTGGCAAGCGTGCTTGGCATAACGGCTGGTTTGGGGGCAATGCGACGCGGGCTTGCCATCGACAAAGCCTTCACCCACGCGCACCCAGCGGAGCACCACGCCTTCCTATTTGCTATCGGTGTTGTGCCGACGGCGCAGGGCAAGGGGGTGGGCGGCGCGTTGCTACGTGCGGGGCTCGAGCGCGTCGATGCGGCGCATTTGCCCTGTTACCTTGAAAGCACCAAGCAATCGAACGTGCCGCTCTATCGCCATTTTGGCTTTGAAGAGCTGCCGATGATCGAGCTACCGCCGGGATGCCCGCCGATATGGCCCATGTGGAGATCGGCAAAGCGTTAAGCCCTCAATAAGGCGGGTGGTCGAGGCCTGCGGGGCTTTTGGTGAAAATCTCTGCGCCGGTTTCGGTGATGCCGATGCTATGTTCAAACTGCGCGGACAGCGATCGGTCGCGAGTCACCGCCGTCCAGCCGTCGTCGAGGACTTTGACGCCGGATTTGCCGAGGTTAATCATCGGCTCAATGGTGAAAAACATACCGGGGCGCAATTCCGGCCCCTGCCCCGGCGTGCCGATATGGACGATCTCTGGCGAATCATGGAACAGGCGGCCGACACCATGGCCGCAAAAATCGCGCACGACGCCATAGCGTTGCCGCTCCGCATGGCTCTGTATTGCGTGGCCAATATCGCCGACTGTGTTGCCGGGCTTTGCCGCCTCAATTCCCAACATCAGGCACTCATAGGTGATGTCGACAAGGCGGCGCGCTTTCAAAGGCACATCGCCGATCAGGAACATCCGGCTGGTGTCGCCATGCCAGCCATCGACGATGACAGTGATGTCGATATTAACAATATCGCCGTCTTTCAATGCCTTGTCCGACGGAATGCCGTGGCACACGACGTGATTGATCGAGATACAGCTGGCATGGGCATAGCCGCGATAACCGATGGTTGCGGGCACTGCGCCTGCGCTGAGCACAAAATCGAGCACCGCTTTGTCTATCGCCTCCGTTACCGCGCCGGGGACAACAAGCGGGATGATATGATCGAGCGCCGCCGCCGCCAATCGTCCGGCCGCGCGCATGCCGACAAAGCCCGCTTCGCCATAGAGTTTGATAGTGCCGTCGCGTGATGGGGCGGCGTGGTCGGTTATGGTCACATAATTCATCATGGGTGCGCTTTATCGCATCTGTGCATGCTTTGCCAAGCATCGGCTTCGCGCTATGCTTCGATGCATGGAGCAAGAAAAAATCTGGACAGCCGCCCTGATCGTCATCGGCGATGAAATCTTGTCGGGGCGCACGCAGGATAAAAATATCGCGCAGGTCGCCAGCTGGCTGAACGTGCAGGGCATCCGCTTGGCCGAGGTGCGCGTTGTCCCCGATATTGAGGCGATGATTATCGAGGCGGTCAATACGCTGCGGGTGCGCAACGACTATCTGTTCACCACGGGCGGCATTGGCCCGACGCATGATGACATCACCGTCGATGCGATAGCGGCGGCACTGGGGGTCGGCGCGGTTCATCACCCGGATGCGGTGGCCATTTTGACCCGCCATTATGCGGGGCGCGGCGGGGTCAATGAAACGCGGCTGCGGATGGCGCGGGTGCCCGATGGCGCGGACCTCATCCCCAACCGCATGACGGGCGCACCCGGCATCAAAATTGGCAATATCTTCATCATGGCGGGGGTGCCGCACATCACGGCGGGGATGCTCGATGCGCTGACGGGCACGCTAGAGGGCGGCGCGCCTTTGCTGTCATCCACCATCGGGTGTTGGGTCGGCGAAAGCGAAATTGCCGATCTGCTCCGCGCGACGGAATCAGGCCATGAAGGTTGCCAGATCGGCAGTTATCCCTTCTTTCGCGAAGGGCGGGTGGGGTGCAATTTCGTCATCCGCTCGACACAGCAAGGGCTGTTAGATGGCTGTGCGACTGCACTGGTGGCCGGATTGGCGGTGCTTGACCACATAGCAATTGAGGGCGGAATCTAACGCTCCGCCACCGCCACCACGGCGGGGCGGACATAGCTCAAAATAATCAATGCTAGCCCCGCCAACGCCGCCGCAATCACAAAGGCTGCGCCGTGGAATAAAAATGGCGTTTGCGGCCCGGTGAAATAGGCATGGACCGGGTTATACAGCAGAGGCGCTAGGATAGAACCAACCGCCATCACGGCGGAGGCGAACCCCTGCACCTCGCCTTGGTTGGTGGCGTCGGCGCGGTGTGTCATCATCGCGGTCAGGCAGGGGTGGGTCAGCGACGACACTGCGATGAGCGGCATGATCGCCATCGCGACCCAGCCATTGCTAATGCTGGCAAAGCCGATCATGCACAAAGCCCCGCCCGTCAGGCCGATGATCGCGGTTTTGCGTTCGCCGAATCGGGCAATGACGCGTGCCGCGACAAATATCTGGGACAATGCCATGGTCACCCCCATGATGGCCAGCGACAGGCCGATCATCGCCCCTGACCAGCCATAGCGGCCAATTGCGAAATAGGCCCACAGCATCGGATAGATCAGGCTGGCGAGTTGCCACAAGAAATAAACCGACGCGATGGGGAGTATCCCGCCCAATTTACGGATGTGCAACAGCGACCCGACGGGGTTGGCACGTCGCCAATCAAAGGCGCGGCGATTTTCGGGCTTCAGCGTTTCGGGCAGCGCGAACCAGCCATAAAGAAAGTTGGCAAAGGCCAACGCGGCCGATGCATAAAAGGGGACGCGCGTTCCAAACTCCGCCAGCAATCCGCCAAGCGCCGGGCCAAGGACAAATCCCACCCCGAACGCGGCGCTGATATAACCGAACCATCGGGCACGCTCGGCTGGTAACGTAATATCGGCGATGACTGACTGCGCCGGGCCGTTGGTCGCGCCGAATATGCCGGTTAGCGCGCGGGCGATAAACAGCCATAGGAGGGTGGGTGCGAAAGCCATCACGCCAAAATCTATGGCAAATCCCGCGAGCGAGCCGAGCAGGACGGGGCGGCGACCAAAACGGTCGGAAAGGTTCCCGATGATGGGCGAGAAGACGAATTGAAACAGTGCAAAGGTAAAGGCCAAATGCCCACCAATCGCTGTCGCTTGGGCAATTGTCGCATCGCCCAATTGCATGATCAGCGTTGGAAAGACGGGAATCATCACGCCAAAACCCATCGCGTTGATCAACATCGTGGCCAGCACGAAACGGATGGCGGGGGGCATGGGGGCGCGTGCGGGGGCTTTGGTCAAATCTATGGGAGCCTGTGCCTATTCAGCTTTGGAGCGGGTGAAGGGAATCGAACCCTCGTCACTTGCTTGGGAAGCAAAAGCTCTACCATTGAGCTACACCCGCATCCGTAAGCGCGGCGCTTGCCACAATCACACGGCTATGGTCAATGTGCATTGCCGAAAGAGAGGGGATATTTGATGCTTCGCCGCCTGATTTTTTTTGCTGCACTCCTATGCGTGCCATCCATTGCTTCGGCACAGACGGCGCTCACCCTCGGCGCACCGTATAGCGACCATGCAGTGCTCCAGCGCGGGCAGGCTATCCCCGTTTGGGGCACGGGTCAGCCGGGCGAGCGGATTGACGTGACGATTGGCACGGTAACCGTCAACGCGACTGTTGGCGCGGACGGCAGCTGGCGTGTCGATCTACCGCCGATGCAGGCGCAGCGCGGGCTTGTTTTGCGGGTGCGCGCGGCAAGCGGCGCGGAAACGGCGCTATTGGACATAGCGGTCGGCGATGTCTGGCTGTGTTCGGGGCAATCGAACATGGAGTTTGCTCTGCGCCAGGCAACCAACGCCGACAGCGAGCTAGCGAATAGCAGCGATAGTGATTTGCGCCTGTTACTGGTTCCGCGCGGACGTTCGCACGCCTCAAACACTATATTCTCCAGCCCCGCGCATTGGGCCGCGTCGAATGCGAGCAGCGCCGCGAACTTCTCTGCCGCTTGCTATCATCTGGGCCGCGAATTGCGCGCACGATTGCATATCCCCATCGGACTGATCGCCGCGTCGTGGGGCGGCTCGCGGATCGAGGATTGGCTCAGCCGCGATCGGCTCTCGGCGCTTGGCGGTTATGAGGGCGATCTGGCGGCACTCGATGCGCACAGGGCCGACCCGGCGGCAGCCGACCGCGCGGCGCAACTGCGGCTGGAGGATTGGATTGCCAGCCACGCTCCGCCTCTGGGCGCCGCGCAATTTGTGGGCGACCCTGCGCGCGGGACGTGGGAACAATGGGGCGATGATGCGCTCGCCAGCTTTGATGGCGTCGCGCGCTATTCCGCAACCGTTACGCTGACCCGCGCACAGGTCGCGGCGGCGCGCACGCTCGCGCTGGGCACGATTGACGACATCGACCTGACCTTTCTCAACGGGCGGCGTGTTGGCATGACCACGGGCTGGAACGTCCCGCGCAACTACGCCCTGCCTGCTGGCGTGTTGCACGCCGGGGCCAATAGCATCACCATCACCGTACTCGATAGCGGCGGCGGCGGCGGGCTCTATGGCAATGCGCCGCGCGGAGTTGTTCTGGCCGATGGCAGTATGGTCGCACCCGATGCACCCTGGACGCTCGATATCGGAGCGCCGCTCGCTGACTCTGGTCCTCCGCCGCTGGTGCCATGGGCCAATGGTGAAGGGCTGGCTACGCTCGATCAGGCGATGATCGCGCCGCTGGGGGCCTATGCGGTCACGGGCTATGCTTGGTATCAGGGCGAAAGCAATGCGGCGCGCGCCGCCCTCTATCCCGCGCAGCTGTCCGCGTTGATCGCCGATTGGCGCGCGCGTTTTGGCGGTTCGCGCTTTCTGGTGGTGCAGCTCGCCAGCTTTGGGCGGTTGGCGGACACGCCGCGCTCTTCAAACTGGGCGGCGTTGCGCGAGGCGCAACGACAGGTCGCGCATGACGTGCCCGATGTGGCGCTGGTCCCCGCGATCGACATTGGTGATGTTTATGACATTCACCCGACCAACAAGCGCGAGGTCGGACGGCGGCTGGCGCTCGCTGCGATTGCGCCCACGCCGCCGACGGCCACCGACCCCGTTGCTACGCGCACGGCCGATGGCGTTGAACTGCGCCTTGACCAGCCCTATCGCCTGCTCGGCGGGGTGTCCTCGCCAACGGGGCTGGAGGCGTGCAACACCGCCGGACAGTGCCGCTTTGTCACCGCGCGGCTGATCGCGCCAGACCGCTTGCTGGTGGCCATAGTGCCCGATGACACACAGATACGCTATTTGTGGGCGGACAGTGCGCTGGTCAGCCTGTTCGATGCGCAGGGGATTCCCCTGCCGCCGTTCCGCATGACGATAGCGCTTTGAGAAAGTTGGAGGCCCGAGCCGGAATCGAACCGGCGTGCGAGGATTTGCAGTCCTCTACGTAACCACTCCGCCATCGGGCCTCATGTGCTTGGGTTGCGGCGCGCGGCCTAGCTGAGCACGCGCCATATTGCAACCAGCAGACTTTGCACCGCACGCATAAACGGCTAAGGGCATGGCATGGCCCGCCACTGTATTACTATTGCAATACAGAACGGCCGCGTGTAAACACGCCCTGATTTCGAGGAAAACCCTTTCATGTCGCTCGCCCTTGCCGACCCCGCCTCCGCACCAGATGAAGCCGCATCACGCCGGATGATGATCGATACGCAGCTGCGCACCAACGGGGTCAATGATCCGGCGTTGCTGGCGGCCATTGCCTCGGTCTCGCGCGCTGCCTTTGTGCCCGCCGGGGCGGTTGCGCTGGCCTATGCCGACCGCGCCGTTCCCTTAACGAGGGCGCGTGCGCTCAACCCCAGCTTGACGACGGCGCGGCTGATTGGCGATGCGCAAGTAGCGACCGGGCAGAATATCCTGCTGATCGGTGCGGGAGCCGGCTATGCTGCGGCTGTGCTCAGCGCGCTGGGCGCGCGGGTTACGGCGGTGGAAAACGACCCGGCGCTGCTGGCGATGGCGCGCACTGCTCTGAGTGGCAGTGCACATGTCACGCTGGTCGATGCGCCGCTGACAGCAGGGGCACCGGACGGCGCGCCCTATGACGCGTTGATTATCGACGGCGCGGTTGAATCTGTTCCGGCTTCGCTTGTTTCGCAACTGGCCGATGGCGCGCGTATTGCGGCGGGCATTTTTGACGCTGGCGTCACGCGGCTCGTGCGCGCGGTCAAAATGGCGGGCAGCGATGTGGTCCAGCCACATGCCTATGCCGATTTGGAATGCGTGCGCCTGCCCGGATTTTCTCCTCCCCCCACATTCACTTTCTGATCGGAATAAGATGCGGCCCTTTCCCCAACGCGCCCTGCTCCTCGCTACTGCTGCCACGCTGTTTCTCGTCGTTCCGGTCCATGCCGAAACGCTGCGCGAGGCTTTGGCGGCGGCCTATGAAAATAACCCGACGCTGACCGGTGCCCGCGCTGGCCAACGCGCCACCGATGAAGGCGTGCAAATTGCGCGCGCCGATGGGCTGCCCAGCCTAGGGGCAAGCGTCGGCCACACCGAACAAGTGATACAGGCATCGAACAGCTTTTTCTCGCCCGACCGTATTTTGAGCGTGTCGGGGCAATTGACCGTGCCAATCTATCAAGGCGGGGTGGTCCGCAACGCGGTGCGCGCCGCAGAAACGCGCGTTGAATCGGGGCAAGCCGAATTGCGCGGCACCGAAGCAAGCGTGTTCAGCCAGGTCGTTGGCGCCTATATGGATGTTCTGCGCGATTCTGCGGTGGTGGCGCTCAACCGGAATAATGTGGAGGTGCTATCGGTCAATCTACAGGCAACGCGTGATCGCTTCGACATTGGCGATCTGACCCGCACCGATGTTGCCCAGTCCGAAGCGCGGCTGGCGACAGCGCGCAGCCAGTTGCAGGGGGTCGAGGCGCGGCTGATTGGTAGCCGTGAAAGCTATATCCGCCTCGTTGGCCATGTGCCGGAAAACCTCGAATCGCCGCCGCCGCTGCCCGGCCTTCCGCAAGCGGTTGATGCGGCGGTGGAAACCGCGCTTGCCGACAATCCTGATCTGGAGGCGGCCCAGCGCGATGCCGACGCCAGCGGCTTTGACGTGCGCTCGGCACGCGGAACGCGGATGCCGCGTGTGTCGCTGACCACCAGCGGCGGCTATTCGGACTTTCTGGGGTCGGTCTTGGCCCCCGCAGCGCCTTCGACCACCAGCGCCTCCACGAATGTCACCATGACCATCCCGCTGTTTCAGGGCGGGCGTCCTGCTGCGCGTGTGCGCCAGGCACAAGCCCGCGAAAGCCAGGCAATCGAACGCGTGATTGGCACCGAACGCAGCGTGATCGCGCAAACCCGCGCGGCCTTTGCCACTTGGCGCGCGGCCAATGCGGTGGCTGATTCAAGCCTGATTGCGGTCGACGCCAACCGGCTGAGCCTAGAGGGTGTGCGCGCGGAAAACAGCGTCGGCACCCGCACCATCCTCGACATCCTCAACGCCGAACAGGAATTGCTCAATGCGCAAGTGCAATTGGTGACAGCGCGACGCGACGCCTATGTCGCCGGTTTCACGCTGCTGGCGGCAATGGGGCGCGGCGAAGCGGAGGATATCGGCCTGAATGATGGAGCTGCCGGCGGCACGCTGTACGACCCCGACACCAATTACCGCCGTGTGCGCGGCAACATCTGGGATTGGGATCAAGACCCGCAGCCGCAGGCCGTTTCGACGCGCACACGCGATACCGCGCCGCAGACCGCCGACGTTTCCGGCAAACAAGGCCCCGAATTAGGTTTGCCGACCCAGCCATAGTTCTGCTTGACCAAATCGTGCCATTGCGGGACAAGGGCTAGGCAGTACTGCCTAGACACAGTGAACGGGGTTTATTCATGGGCGATATGACGCGCGAACCGTCGATGGAGGAGATACTTTCCTCAATCCGCCGCGTCATCGCACGCGACGAGGATGCGCTTGGCGCGCCGGACACGGCTGATAGTGGCGACGATGGCGACGACATACTCGAATTGACCGCGCCCGAGGACGTTGATGCGCCAGCCGAAAGCGACGCTATTGCGGTGGATGCGGGCACCGCGTCGCTTTCGGATCTGCTGGTATCGGAAATATCGGCACAGGCGTCGCGGCAATCGCTCGACGCGTTGAGCGCCGCGCTCACGACCGAGCCTGTGGAATCGGCTAGCAAAACCTCCGCTGCCAACGGCGACATGACGCTGAACGCCCTCGCCGAAGCGATGCTGCGGCCGATGCTCAAATCATGGCTCGATGCCAATTTGCCGCCGATGGTTGAACGGCTGGTGGCGCGCGAAATTGCCCGAATTACCGGCAACAGATTTTAATATTCCCCTCCACCTCACCAAAATAGCCTTTGGCTGCGACAGCCTTGCCTATTTGAGCGAACGGCTTAGCGCGCGCGGCGATGAAGTGCGGCTGACGACGCGGTATCGCCCCAAACGCGCCGCCGAAATGACCGGGGGGTCGCTCTACTGGATCCTCGCCAGCCGCCTTGTCGCGCGCAGCCCGATATTGCGGTTCGAGCCAAGCGCGGATGGCCGCACCGACATCGTCATCGCCGCTATCGCCATTCCGGTGATGCCGGTGCCGCGCCGTGTGCATCAGGGCTGGCGCTATTTGGACGACGCCGATGCGCCGCGCGATGTGGCCGACTTGGGCGGCGATGCGGCGGATATGCCGGACATGCTGCGCGGTGAATTGGGCGATCTAGGCTTGATTTGAGCCTTTGTTTTACCGTGATTTCCTAGCCGTTCGGTGAAGTCACCGCACTCGAAATCACTCTGACGCCCACCGCTCCAGCAAAGTATGCGCAATCGCAAAAGGGGGCGGGCATGCCATGCGCGCATCTGGATCCCCCGCCAATGCGCTTCGCACGTCATCGCGCGTCACCCACATTGCGGCTTCGATTTCGCTGGCGTCGAGTGTCAGTGCGCGGTCGGGCACGCTGGCGATACAACCGATCATCAATTGCGAAGGGAATGGCCATGGCTGGCTCGCGACATAGCGCACGTTGCTTGCACGAACCCCCGCTTCTTCGAACAGCTCGCGCGCCACCGCTTCCTCGATTGATTCGCCCGGCTCGACAAACCCCGCCAGCGCCGAATAATTGCGTGCGGGCCACGCATGTTGCCGCCCGACCAGCACCGCATCGCCCAAATCCGGGTCATGCTGCTCGGCCAGCATGATGACAACGGGGTTGGTGCGCGGGAAATGCTCGGCCCCGCACGACGGGCAATCGCGCTGCCAGCCGCCTTTGGCCATGTGTGTCATGCCGCCGCACATCGAACAATGCGGGTGGCGGCCGTGCCAATCGATCAGGCTGCGCGCGGCGGCATAGAGCGCGGCCTGTTCGCTTCGCAATTGCAGGATCACCCGCCACGCGCTGCGCGAACGGGCGTCGTTATGCGGCCCCGGCGTGGGCAGCGCCACAAAGCGTGCTTTGCCGTCCTCAAAGCCTAGGAAAGCGAGCTCGGCATCGCTCGGGGCTTCGGCCAGCGACCCCCACAGCAGCGCGCCCTGTTCGTCGGCAAACGGGTCTATGCCGTCAAGCCGCAGCAACCGCGCCGACAGCGACCCCATTGCCGCCGCCAATAGGTCGGGGCTATTGCGGACATGGTCAGCGCGGTCGATCAGTGCGCCCGTAAAACCGGGTGCAGTAAAACCTGGCTGCGTCACCTTTGCGTCATATCCTCTAAAAATACTTCGGCGACATGGCGCTGGAAATCATAGCTTTCGGCCGGCATATAATTGGCGAAACCGCCAAAGCGGATTTTGCGGTTCGGATCGACAAAGGCGATGGTTCCCGCCGCGCCGCCCCAGCCATAAATCCCCCCGCCATTGGGCGAATCGGCGCGCGTCACCCGGCCGCCCGCGCCAAATCCGTCGCCTGACGCCAAAGTGCCTTCGGTTCCGATGTTTGCAGGGAGCAGGTTCGACATCGCGATATGCGCCGCCTCACTCGACAATATGCGCTCCCCACCCAGCTCGCCGTGATTGGCGAGCATGTTGAGGAAACGGTCATAATCGCGCGCGCTGCTGACCAGCCCCGCACCACCGAAGGGAAAGGCAGGCGCATCACGATAGATACTGGTTGTGGCGGGGTCGATGGGGATGAGTGCGCCGCCGAACGGGGCATAATTGCTCGACAGGCGGTCGGCCTGCCCTTCGCTCACTCTGAAACTGGTGCTGACCATGCCCAGCGGGTCAAATATCCGCGCCTTGAGGAAGGCATCGAACGGCTGGCCCGACACCACTTCGATGATGCGGCCCAACAGGTCGAGCGAGATCGAATAGCTCCACCGTGCTCCGGGCTGATAGACCAGCGGCAGCGTGGCCAATCGGTCGGCAAAGGCTTCCAGGCTGGGGGCGGGCACCGCGTTGCTAATGCCCGGGATGCTGAGGCGCGAAACCTGTGCAGGGACAATCCCTGCGGCTTCATAGGCGGCCTTGATCGGCCCGCGCTGGATGATGGTATAACCCAATCCGGCCGTATGCGTGAGCAAATGGCGGATGGTGATCGCGTGCTCCGCCGCCACCGTCTGGTCGATGGGCGCATCGGCGCTGGTCAGCACCTGCATCCGCGCAAAGGCGGGCAATATGTCGCTGATCGGCTGGTCGAGGCGCAGTTTGCCCTCGTCGATCAATAGCATCGCCGCCATGCCGGTGATCGGCTTGGTCATCGAATAGAGCCGCCACAGCGTGTCGCTATCGACCGCGCGCGTGCTGTCAAAGGCGATGGTGCCCGCCGCGACGCTATCGAGCGCAGCGTCGCCAAAGCCGATGGCCGCAATCGCACCGGGCAGCCGCCGCGTGCTGACATAGTCGCCGATATAGGCGCGCAGTGCGGGGTAACGTTCCGCCGCTTGCCATAATGCAAATGCGGGGCTGGACAGGCCCGCCAGTGCCGCGCCGCCTGCGGTCCAGCCGAGCATCTGGCGGCGATCAACACTGGCAACACTGGGTCCGTGCATTTGCCCTGCACCGTCGATTTCTGCTCTCATCGCTATTGCTCCTTAATCACAAGTGCCGCCGCGCGGCGATAAAGCGTCGGCAGGCCCGCTTCGTCAAGCGTCTTGATGGGCCACCATTCGCCTTCCCCTACGGCAAGCACGGCGTCATGGCTGCACTCGACCGTCAGGTTGAGCGCAAAATGCGTGAAGACATGGCGAATCGTGCCCACGCTTCGCCAACCGGGTGTCGGCGGCGGCGCATCGCCCCAGTCTTCGCCCGGCCCCATCGCACTTGGCAGTGCGCGCATCCCGCCGAGCAATCCTTTGGGCGGGCGGCGCACCAACCAGACAGAGGCCACGCCTTCCCGTTCGGTCGCGACCCAATAGGCGCGGCCATGGCGTTCGGGTTTGGGCTTTTTTGCGGGTTTGACCGGCAAGGTTTCGGCTAATCCTAGAGCATGCGCGGCGCACCATAAAGATGCCGGGCAGTCCCCGCAGCGCGGCGCGCGCGATGAACAGGCGCTGGCTCCCAAATCCATAAGCGCTTGGGCAAAGTCGCCGCCTCCATGCTCTGGCCACAATCTTTGCGCCGCCGCGTGGATCGCGGCTTTGGCGGCGGGCAGGGGTTGCCGGATAGCAAATAGCCGCGCCACGACGCGCGCAACATTGGCATCGACGGGGATGGCCGCGCTGCCAAAGCCAATCGCGCTGATCGCCGCAGCGCTATAATCCCCAATGCCGGGCAACTTGCGCAGCTCCGTCACTTCGCTGGGGAAATGCCCTTCATGGTCATCCGCAATGATGCGCGCACACTCGATCAGGTTGCGCGCGCGGCTGTAATAGCCAAGCCCCGCCCATGCGCCGAGCACATCTGCCGGGTCCGCGCCCGCCAGCGCGGATACAGTCGGCCAGCGCGCGGTAAAGCGCTCGAAGTAGGGGGTGACCGCCGCCACCGTCGTTTGTTGCAGCATCACTTCGCTAAGCCACACGCGGTAAGGGTCGGCGCGCGCGCCGCTGCCCGGCGGAACGCGCCACGGCAATATGCGCGCCTCCTTGGCATAGCCATTGATGATGGCTTGGCGGGCCATAGCAGCGCTCTCGACGTCCATAGCCTGTTATGGCATGGCAAAGGTCATGGCGAAACCTCCCGAACCCAAAGCGCCAAAGAGCGTCCGCAAAGCCGCCCCAAAACCAGCGCGGCGCGCCCCATTAACTGAGCGCGTGCGCGGCGGCGAAGCCCGCGCCATCGCCGATCTGGTGCCCACGATTGGTGATAGTGCATTTCGCAAGTTCGGCTTTGTCCAAAGTGCAATCATCACCCGCTGGAGCGAAATTGTCGGGCAGCGTCTGGCGCGGGTAACCTCGCCCACCGCGCTGCGTTTCCCGCACGGCAAGAAATCCGACGGCACCTTGTATATCAGCGTCGTCGGTGCGCATGCGGCGGTGGTGCAACATATTCTGCCCGACATTATTGACCGCACCAACCGCTTTTTCGGCTATGCGGCGGTGGCACAGGTGCGCTTGAGCCAAGGGCGCACGGCGCAGCCCGTGCCAGCAGCGCCCGTCAGGCAGACAGAGCAAAGCAATGTCGCCGTCACGCAAAACGCGTCGGTTCGCGCGATCAAGGATCCCGAATTGCGCGCCGTGCTCGAAGGATTGGCACAGAGTATTGCTAATCGTGACGCACTGCCTAAAGTCAGCTAACAGGCCTGCACTTTCAACTTTTGCATGAGGGTAAGAATGCAAAATAAGACCAAAATCGCTACAGCCACAGGTGCCCTTCTCGCCGTTGGCGCTATTGTTTTGGGGAGCAGCGTCCCCGCCACCGCATGGCAGGCGGCGCGCAGTGATTTTGCGTCGCTCGTCACGCGCGGCGAGAATGGCAGCCACATCCTCGGCAACCCCAATGCACCGACCAAGCTGGTTGAATATGTCAGCTATACCTGTCCGCACTGCGCGCATTTTACGGCGGAATCGTCGGCGCTGATGCGCGCCCGCTATGTCGGGCCGGGGACGGTCAGCGTAGAGGTCCGCCACATCGTCCGTGACCCCATTGATATGGCGATGGCGGCGGCGGCCAATTGCGGCGCACCTGCGCGCTTCTTTTCGCGGCACGAGGCTTTGATGGCCCAGCAATCGGCCATCCTTGCGCGTGTGCAGGCGCTGCCCAATGCGACGCTGCAAGCATGGGGACAGGGCGAGGCAACAACCCGCCTGCGCCGCGTTGCCGACGATAGCGGGGTAACGGCGTGGATGCGGCTACGCGGCTTTACGCCGCTGCAAATCAACACATGCCTTGCCGATATATCGCTGCAAAACCGGCTGGTGGCGATGACCAATGTCGGCACGACGGCCGGGGTTACCGGAACCCCCAATTTTGCGATCAACGGCGCATTATTGCCCAATGTGTATAGCTGGGCCGCACTGTCACCGCTGCTGACCGCTGCGGTCGCGCGCCGCTGAACATAGGGTCGGCGACCCTAAGATTTTGACTATCATATAAGGACGTTCTGATGACCTTTTTCTCCACTGCCCGCACCCTTCTATTGACCGGAACGCTCGCGCTATCACTGACCGCTTGTGGCAGCAGCGCCGACACCAGCGCACCGGCTGGCGCGGACGCCTTGGCAAAAGTGGCCGCGCCCGCTGGCCGGATATGGAGCCAGGTGGCGTCGGCAACCGACGATGGTTTCCTGCTCGGCAACCCCGATGCACCGATCAAATTGGTCGAGTTCGGCTCCTTCACCTGCAGCCATTGCGCCGAGTTTTCGGTGACCTCTGCCGAAGCGCTCAAGAGCGAGTTTATCGACAGTGGCCGCGTCAGCTTTGAAAGCCGTCCGTTCATCCGCGACCCGCTCGACCTCTCGCTTGCGGTGGTGGCGGCTTGCGCAGGGCCGGACCGATTCTTCCCGCTCGCCGAAAATGTTTTCGCCAGCCACGAAACGATTATGGCGAGCGCACAGGCTGCGTCGCAAGCGAACCGTTCGGCGATGGAAAATGTGCAGGCGCTGCCAGAGGCGGACCGCCTGCCGACACTCGCCGGATTTTTTGGCGTTCCCCAATTTTTTGCGGCGCGCGGCATTCCGGCGGCGGAATCGAACCGCTGTTTGCGCGACGGCGCGGCGATTCAAAAACGCACCGAAGTCACCGAACGCAGCGCCCGCCAATATGAAATCAGCGGCACTCCGACCTTCCTTTTGAACGGCACCGTCATGCAGGATGCGGGAACATGGGAACAGGTGCAGGGCCAACTCCGCGCCGCCGGTGCGCGTTGAACATAGGCCAATCCTAACATGCGGATAACCCGCCTGCGCCTGTCGGGTTTCAAAAGCTTTGTCGAACCGACCGAGCTGCGGATCGAGACAGGCCTGACCGGCGTGGTCGGGCCCAATGGTTGCGGCAAATCAAACCTGCTGGAGGCTATCCGCTGGGTGATGGGCGAATCCTCGCCCAAATCGATGCGTGGTGGCGGCATGGATGATGTCATCTTTGCCGGAACCGAAACCCGCCCCTCGCGCGATTTTGCCGAGGTAACGCTGGTTTGCGAAACCTCTGGGGCCACGCTTCCCGGTTTGGTGCCCGACAATGACGGCGACGCTTTAGAGGTTGTGCGGCGGATAGAACGCGGCGCTGGCTCGGCCTATCGCGCCAATGGTCAGGATGTCCGTGCCAAGGACGTCGCGCTGATCTTTGCCGATGCCGCAACGGGTGCGCACAGCCCCGCGCTGGTCAGTCAGGGCAAGGTCGCGTCTATTATCGCCGCAAAGCCGCAGGAACGGCGGATATTGCTAGAGGAGGCGGCCGGCATATCGGGGCTGCATGTGCGGCGCAAAGATGCCGAGCAGAAATTGCGTGCCACCGAAGCCAACCTGTCGCGCATTGGCGACATGCTCGCCGATATGGACGCGCGCGCGGGTGCGCTGCGGCGGCAAGCCAAGGCGGCGGAGCGCTATACCCGGCTGTCGGACCAGATCCGCATCGCCGAAGCGCGGATGATTTTTGCCCGCTGGCGTGATGCGGCGAGCGCGGCGGATACGGCGCGGGCCGAAGCGGCGGCGGCGGGCATTGCTGTTGATGCGGCGGGCGCACAGCAACAAGCGGCAGCGGAAGCGCAGGCCCTAGGTGCCTCGGCACTGGCGGCGGCGCGCGATGAGGCGGGCTTGGCACGAGAGGGCGATCATGCACGTTCGGCGCAGCTGGCCAGCTTACGTGCCGAGCGGCAATCGCTGATGCAGCGCATCGCCGATCTGCACCAAGAGGGTGAGCGGATTGCCCGTGATAGCGCCGCCGAAGACGCGCTGGCGCGCGAAGGCGCGGCGGCGATAGAGGGGCTGGACGAGGCGGCACGGCAGGCCGCGCGGCAAATTGCGGCGCGCGAACGCGACCGCCCGGGACTAGAGGCGCAGCAATCAAGCGCGGCGGACTTGCTGCGCGATGCCGATGTGGCGCTGGCGCAGGCGCGCGCCGAGGGTGCGAACGAAAGCGCCGAGCGCCGCATCGCTGAGGCCGCCATGGCGGAGGCACAGCGGCGGTTGGAGCGCATTGACGGCGAACTGGCGCGGTTGGCGTGCGAAGCCGATGCCGCTGGCGACGGCGAGGCTTTGGCGGCAGAGGCCGAACAGCATCGGTTGGCGGCGGCCGCAGCGGTAGCGGCCATCCATGGTGCGGAGGCGCAGCTTGCCCAAGCTGGCTTGGCCCGCAGCGCTGCGCGTCAGGCGAGCGAGGAGAGCGAGGCAGCATTGACCGAAGCGCGCGCGGCGCTGGTCGCGCTGGAAAGCGAGGCGGCGGCGCTTGATCGTTCGCTGGCCGCATCGACCGGGGCCGACCCGCAGTTGCTCGACACCGTTCGCGCCGCGCCCGGTTATGAAGCCGCGCTGGCGGCGGCGCTTGCCGATGACCTCACGGCGCCCTTGCTCGACACCGCATCAACCGGCGGGCGGGGCTGGCGCGGTGCGGCGGCACTTGCGGACGATCCTGCGCTGCCAGCAGGGGTTGAACCCCTCGCCAATCACGTCACCGCCCCCGCCGCCATCGCGCGGCGTCTGGCACAAATAGGCGTGGCGGACAGCGACGACGGCCAGCCACTTGCCGTCGGACAGCGGCTGGTCACGCGCGGCGGGCAGATGCGCCGCTGGGACGGCTTTGTTGCCAGCGGTGACGGTGCGGCGGCGGCGGAACGGCTAGCGCGCGCCAATCGCCGCGCAGCGCTCGGCGCTCAATGCCTGCGCGTCCGTGCTGGGCTGGACCAGATCATCGGTCGGCATGATGGTGCCAGCGACGCCGCTTCTAGTGCAGAGGCCGCATTGGCTTCTGCTCGTATCGCGCTCGCTACGATAGAGGACGCTGCACGCACCGCGCGCCGCGCCGCCGACCAGAGCGACGCTGCGCTGGAACGTTTTGTCACTACGGCTGCGCATATCTCTGAACGGCGGGGCGCGGCGGCTGGTGAACGCGTCGATGCCGCTGCTGCTCACGCGCAGGCTGCCGAACGGCTGACGGCTCTGCCCGACGGCGCGGCCATGGCGGCGTTGCTGGCCATGCGCGACTCGGCTGCGGGCGGAGCGCGCACGACGCTGAACGCGCTGCGCGATGGGCTGGGCGATCTTGACCGCGATGTGGCGCGGCTGCGAGAGGCACAGATTGAGGCGCAGGCCGAGGGTCGCGGGTGGCGCGCGCGCGCGGGTGAAGCGGCGCGGCGGATCACCGTGATGAACGGCCGCATTGCAGAAATTACTAAAGAACAACAAATATTTAGCGGAAAACCAGACGCGCTCGACGCCGCCATTTCCCAAAATGAAGCCGATGCCAAACTGGATGCGCTCCGCCTTGAACGTAGCCTGCTCGCTGAACGCGAAGCGGCATCGGCCATGACGAAATTCGAATCCCGGCTCGAAACAGCGCGCGAAACATTGTCCGCCGCTCGCGAAGCGCGCGCTGGCGTTGCCGCCCGCGCTGAAAGCGCTGAAGCGCGTCGGATAGAGATGGGGCGCATATCGGGTGAACGTTTTGCCTGCCCGCCACCGCTATTGCCCGAAAGCGCTGGCTTCGATGGCGATGCAATCGGCAACCCACAGGAGGAAAGCGCCACCCATGACCGTTTTTCCCAAGACCGCGAACGGATTGGCCCCGTCAACCTTGTCGCGGCGCAGGAGCTAACCGAAATCGAGGGTGAGTTGGCGAGCGCCACCGCTGAAGCCGATGAATTGCAGCAAGCAGTCCACCGGTTACGTGGTTCGATCGGTCATCTGAACCGCGAAGGGCGCACGCGGCTGGCGGCGGCGTTCGAACAGGTTGATGGCCATTTCCAGCGGCTTTTCTCAACCCTGTTCGGCGGTGGACGGGCGCATCTTGCGCTGGTTGACTCGGATGATCCGCTAGAGGCGGGGCTGGAGATCATGGTGCAGCCCCCCGGCAAGAAACTCAGCACGCTCACCCTGCTGTCGGGCGGGGAACAGGCGCTGACCGCGATTGCGCTGATATTCGCTCTGTTCCTGACCAATCCCGCGCCGATCTGCGTGCTCGACGAAGTGGACGCACCATTGGACGATGCCAATGTTGAGCGCTTCTGCGACCTGCTTGACGCGATGGTGTCGGAAACCGCAACCCGCTACCTCATTGTCACACACAACGCGGTCACCATGGCGCGGATGCACCGCCTGTTCGGGGTGACGATGGTCGAACGCGGGGTCAGCCGCTTGGTTTCGGTCGATCTTGGCAGCGCCGAACAATTGGTCGCGGCGGAGTAAATCGCTCGCGCCCATGATAAAAAAGGGCCGCGATTGCTCGCGACCCCCTTTTCTTATTCTTATGAAGACTCGATGCTTAATCGTCGGTCTTCAGGAACGCGGGCACATGGCCGCTGTCGTCCGGGCCATCGTTGGAGCGTGGAGCACGATCACCTGAACCACGTTCACCGCCACCGCGCGGTCCACGGTCATCGCGCGGACGGTCGCCACCGGGACGACGACGCCCACCGCGATCATCACGGCCACCACCACCGCCATCACGGCGCGGTCCACGGTCACGATCACCGCCTTCACGCGGTTCGCGTGCCGGACGGGTGTCCTCGAGCGCTTCGCCGGTTTCCTGATCGACAAGGCGCATCGACAGGCGAACCTTGCCGCGCGGGTCAATCTCTAACACCTTGACCTTGACCGCTTGCCCTTCGGACAACACGTCGGTCACTTTTTCGGTGCGTTCGTTACGGATTTCGGAAACGTGAACCAGGCCGTCTTTGCCGCCCATGAAGTTCACGAACGCGCCAAAATCGACCATGTTGACGACTTTGCCGTCATAGACCTTGCCGACTTCGGCTTCTTCGACAATGCCCTTGATCCAATTGATCGCGGCTTCGATCTGCGACAGGTCGGAACTGCTGACCTTGATCAGGCCTTCGTCGTCGATATCGACCTTGGCTCCCGTGGTGGCGACGATCTCGCGGATGATTTTGCCGCCCGTGCCGATAATGTCGCGGATTTTCGCTTTGTCGATCTGGAGGCTTTCGATGCGCGGTGCATGGGCGGACAATTCGCCGCGCACTTCGCCCAATGCCTTGGCCATTTCACCAAGGATATGGTCACGGCCTTCCTTGGCCTGCGCCAGTGCTTGGCGCATAATCGCTTCGGTGATGCCGGCAATTTTGATGTCCATTTGCATCGTGGTGATGCCAGCGGACGTTCCTGCAACCTTGAAATCCATGTCGCCTAGGTGATCTTCGTCGCCAAGGATGTCGGACAGAACCGCAAAATCCTTGCCTTCCAAAATCAGGCCCATCGCGATGCCAGAAACCGGCCGCGTGATTGGCACACCCGCGTCCATCATCGACAGGCACCCGCCGCAAACGGTCGCCATCGACGATGATCCATTGCTCTCGGTGATGTCGGACAGGATGCGGATGGTGTAAGGGAAATCATCCTTGGCTGGCAGAACGGGATGCAATGCACGCCATGCCAGCTTGCCATGGCCAATTTCGCGGCGACCCGGCGCGCCGAAACGGCCAACTTCACCGACCGAATAGGGCGGGAAATTATAGTGCAGCATGAACGGCGAGTAGGACAGGCCGTCGAGGCCGTCGATCATCTGTTCGGACTCTTTGGTGCCCAGCGTGGTGTTGCAGATGGCCTGCGTTTCCCCCCGCGTGAACAGCGCCGATCCGTGCGTGCGCGGCAGGAAGCCGCATATTGCCTCGATATTGCGGATCTGTGTGGTGGTGCGTCCGTCGATGCGCGTGCCGGTCTTGAGGATGGCCCCGCGAACAATGTCGGCCTCCAGCTTCTTGACCATCTTGCCAGCGGTCATTTTGGTTTGACCATCGGCGTCGGCAAAGGCCGCCTTGGCGGCATCGCGCACGACACCTAGCGCGCTTGAACGTGCCGATTTGTCGGTTAGCTTATACGCGGCGGCGATGTCTGCACCGACCAGCTTTTTAAGCTGTGCCTTGATGTCGGCATTGCCATCACTGGCTGCGAGTTCCCACGGATCCTTCGCCGCTTGTTCGGCCAAGTCGATGATCGCGCCTATGACCTTGCGGATTTCGGCGTGGGCAAACATGACGCCGCCCAGCATTTCTTCTTCGGTCAATTCCTGCGCTTCGGATTCGACCATCATCACCGCATCGCCAGTGGCGGCGACGACAAGGTCGAGGCGACCTTCGGCAACCTGCGCCATCGACGGGTTGAGCTGATATTCACCGTCATGGGTGAAGCCAACGCGGGCTGCTGCGATTGGCCCCATGAAGGGCACGCCCGACAATGTCAGCGCAGCCGACGCGGCAACCATCGCCACCATGTCTGGCTCGGTTTCGCCGTCATAGCTCAACACTTGGGCAATGACGTTGATTTCGTTGTAAAAGCCTTCGGGGAACAGCGGGCGGATTGGGCGGTCAATCAGGCGGCTGGTCAGTGTTTCCTTTTCCGTAGCACCGCGCTCACGCTTGAAAAACCCACCGGGGATGCGGCCTGCGGCTGAAAATTTTTCTTGATAATGGACGGTCAGCGGAAAGAAATCCTGGCCTTCTTTGACCGACTTTGCGGCGGTCACGGCGCACAGCACTACGGTTTCGCCATAGGTGGCGAGCACGGCAGCGTCGGCTTGGCGGGCGATGCGCCCGGTTTCCAGGGTCAGCGTTTTGCCGCCCCATTCGATTGATACAGTTTTGGTGTTGAACATGCTCATATGTCATTTCACCCGCGCACCATATTGTGCCGCGGGGCCTCTTTTTGGTTTCGGGCGTTCCGGCCCGAATCGGTGCGGGGCGCGAGATGGCCCCAGTTGCGCCCCCTCACCGGATTGCGAGGGTGACATTTTACAGCCGCCTGTTGGAGCAGCCAGATATGCAAACGGCCCCAGTTAAGGAGCCGATTGCGAAAACTTTATTTACGCAGACCCAGCTTCGCGATGAGCGCGGTATAGCGCTCGGCATCTTTGCGCTTGAGATAATCAAGCAGCGAACGGCGCTTGTTGACCATCATCAACAGGCCGCGACGCGAGTGATTATCCTTGTGGTTTGCCTTGAAATGGTCGGTCAGCGCGTTGATGCGCGACGTCAAAATCGCGACCTGCACTTCGGGCGAACCAGTATCGTTCGCACCGCGCGCATTGTCTTTGATCACTTCGGCTTTGTGTTCGGCAGTAATTGTCATCATCTTTTCCCACGGTATCGTTGCATTACATATTGAACCCGCGAATCACAGCCAGCACGCCAGCATGGACCTTGACCAGCGCGACGGGCTTACGTCCGTCTTTCGCCAGATAGGTTCCGTCGTTCACGGATTGCCCGAAAAGCGTTCCGCCATGGCGGATCACGCTTGCCTCGTCGGGCGCTAGGATGAGAGCCGGGATACCGTCCAGCCCTGCCTCCAATGGCAAGCATAACTCTTCTAACGCGCGGCGCTTAGCGTGTTGTGCCAATTTGTCCAGTGAAATCGCCTGTTCGATGGCGAACGGCCCCGCGCGCGTGCGGCGCAGCATGGCTACATGGCCGACCGTGCGACAAGCCAGCGCGATGTCGCGCGCGAGGCTGCGGATATAGGTGCCCTTGGACACATGGGCGGTGAGGGTGATCGAATCAATCCTAAAATCCGCTCGCCCTGAGCTTGTCGAAGGGCTGTTCTTCAATTCAGAAACAAAGGACGATGCTTCGACAAGCTCGGCACGAACGGAAAGGGAGTGAATTACTATTGCGCGGCTTGCCAACTCAACCACCTCCCCCGCCCGCGCCAGATCATAGGCGCGCTTGCCATCGACTTTCAGCGCAGAAAAGGCAGGGGGCACTTGGTCAATCGCTCCGGTAAAGCGCGGCAGCACTGCTGCGACCTCGGCCCATGTTGGGCGAACGTCGCTGGTCGCCACCACTTTGCCCTCCGTGTCCAATCCGTCGGTCTGTGTCCCGAAAGCAATTGTGAAATCATATGTCTTGCTGGCGTCGAGCATCCGCCCGGCCAGCTTGGTTGCTTCGCCAAGCGCGATCGGCAAGACCCCGGTTGCCAGCGGGTCGAGCGTGCCGCCGTGGCCAACCTTGACGCGTGGGTAACCACCCTCCCGCAACGCGCGCTTGACCGCGCTCACCCCTTGTGTTGAGCCTAGGCCGAGCGGCTTGTCGAGGATGATCCAGCCGTGAAGGGCGGGCAGCTCAGACAAATTGCGCGAGGAACTGATTAAACAGCCCAATGATCGCTTGCACCGGTGGCCAGATCAGCCATGCTAGCGGATTATAGCCGGTGGCAAAAGGCACGACGACGATCAGCAGGATTGCCAGCAGCATGCCATATTGGCGCAATTTGCCATAGTGGCGCGCTAACCCACGCGGCAGCAATCCCTCCATGATATGCCCGCCGTCGAAAGGCGGCAGGGGAATCATGTTGAACACCGCGAGCATGACGTTGATGGTGAGGAAATTACCAAGGTTGCTTAAAGCAAAGCCGATCGCGGGTTGATGATCGGTGCCTCGAAAGGCCGTAATCATGCCCGCCATCGCTAATAGCGCCACGCTAGCCAGCAGCATGTTCATCATCGGCCCCGCCAGCGCGACCAGCATCATGTGCAGGCGCGGATTGCGCAGCCGCATGAAATTGACCGGAACCGGCTTGGCCCAGCCGAACACGGGCGCACCGGACAGCGCAAGCACCATCGGCAACGCCACCGTGCCAATCGGGTCGATATGGCGAATGGGGTTGAAGCTCAGCCGCCCGGCGTTGCTCGCGGTCATATCACCAAAATGCTTGGCGACGCGACCGTGCGCGACCTCGTGAAACACAATCGCGATCACCAAAGGGACCAACCATGTCGCCACGCCATAAAGCATTTGGCCGATGTCGTTCATTTGTCGTCACTCCGCGCCTGCATAAAATGTTTGCGGCACAGCGCGACATAACGGTCATTGCCGCCAACTTCGGTCTGCGCGCCTTCGTTCACCGCGCGGCCCGCAGCATCGACGCGCAGGTTCATCGTCGCCTTGCGCCCGCATTCGCATACGCCTTTCAGCTCGACGAGGCTGTCCGCGATACCCAGCAAAGCGGCGGATCCGGGGAATAATTCGGCCTGAAAATCGGTGCGCAGCCCATAACAAACGATAGGGATATTCTCCTCATCGGCCAGTCGTGCCAACTGATGCACCTGTTTAGCAGACAGGAATTGCGCCTCATCGATCAACACACACGCTAGCGGGCGTAGCGCATGCTCGGCCATCACCGCCGCAAACATATCACTTTCGGGGCTGAACTTCTGTGCCTCCGCCTGCAATCCGATCCGGCTGGTAATCGCCCCGACATCATAACGATTGTCGAGCGCGGCGGTCCACAACATCGTTTCCATGCCGCGTTCGCGGTAATTGAACGCCGCCTGTAACAGCGTGGTTGATTTGCCCGCGTTCATCGACGCATAATAGAAATAGAGTTTGGCCATGGGGGTCAGCTTCGCAAGGTTCTTACGGCAAGGGGCGTTTCCGGCCCAGCCTGACGTGCCAGCTTGCGATCGAAGCAAGCAAATTCCGTGGCATCGTTCGTGGCGCTGACAAGGTGTATCATGTCAGCAAAGTCAGCGCCGCTCGCATAGCGGTCAAGTGCCCAAGCTAGCAACCCGGCATCAGGCACCGATATTCCGTCTGTGTCGGCGACGGTCACGAGTCCAGAAACAACTTCTTTGCGCGGCAAACGAACACTATATTCAAGCACCCATGACAATTCGATCAGAACCGACCAGCTGACCGAACATTTGTTTTCGGCTATCAACTGCTCCGCAAGTTGTTGCTCTGCGGGCGTGTCGTTCAGGATAAAGCGCGCCAGAACACTGGTATCGAGTGCTATCACCGCTTGGACCGCCGATACTCCCGGTCCGCCTCCGCTGACCAGCTTAGCTGCTCAATAGACAATGGCGGGCCTTTGTAATTTATGAGTTTCCTCAATCTGGCGCTTGCTTCGGCTACGGACAGCTTCTTGCGTTTCTGCGGCTTGCGTAACAGCACCCCGCCTGCTGTTTCAATGACCTCTAGTTCGCAGCCAACGGCCAAGCCCATCCGGTCGCGGACATCCTTTGGGATGACGACTTGCCCTTTAGCCGATAGTTTTGTCTGAGCATTCATGATGGTAAGATGCGTCTTACCTCAATATTTGTCAATCCCCGCCCAAATCCTGCGCAACATGCGGGGCGCGGAGCAGCTGGCCGATATGGCTGCCCTCGTCAAAGCTTTCATCGGCGAGGAACTTGATTTTGGGCGCGAATTTCAACTTAATTGATTTTGCCACTTCGCGTTGCAGATAGGCGGTATGGGTGCGTAGTGCCTTGATGACCGCCGCCTCATCCTTGCCGAGCAGCGGTTTGACGAAGGCGGTGGCGTGGCGCAAATCGGGCGACATGCGGACCTCGGTGACGCTGACAACATGGCAGGCGAGCGTGTCGTCATGCACTTCGCCGCGCGCCAATACGGCGGACAGCGCATGGCGCACTTCTTCGCCGACGCGCAGCACGCGAACCGATGGGCCTTTGCTGTTCACGTCACGGGCCATAATTTCACCCTACCTCACAACGTCCGTGCGCGTTCCTCGACCTCGAACACTTCCAAATTATCGCCCGGCTTGATGTCGTTGGTGTCGGCGAGCAGCACACCGCATTCCAGGCCGGCCCGAACCTCACTGACATCGTCTTTGAACCGGCGTAGCGAGGCGATGGTTGTTTTGGAAACGATGACATCGTCGCGGGTAAGGCGCGCATGCAGCCCCTTCTTGATGACCCCTTCGAGCACCAGCAGGCCAGCCGCCTTGTCCTTCTTGCCGGCCGGAAACACGTCCTTGACCTCGGCGCGGCCTACCACCGTTTCGATGATTTCGGGGCCAAGCTCGCCCGCCATTTCCTTCGCCACATCTTCGGTCAGATGATAGATGACATCGAAATATTTCAGGCGGACACCGCGCATCGTCGCCACTTCGCGGGCTTTCGCGTTGGGGCGAACGTTGAACCCGATGATCGGCGCGTTCGATGCCGACGCCAACATGACGTCGCCTTCGGTGATTGCGCCTGCACCCGAATGTAATATGCGGACCTTGATTTCGTCGGTCGAAATCTTGTTCAAAGCCGTGACAATTGCTTCGACCGACCCCTGCACATCGCCCTTGACCACCACCGGATATTCTATGATCTTGGCCTTGTCAGCCAGCGCGGTGAAAATATCGTCGATGCTGGTCGGGGCTACGGCTGTGCGCTTGGCCGTCGCCTGTTCGGCGCGATATGCGGCGACTTCGCGCGCGCGCGCTTCGCTCTCGACAACGGTCAGCGTGTCACCAGCCGACGGCATGCCCCCCAAACCGAGCACCTCGACAGGGACCGATGGTCCGGCGGATTTTACCTGTTTGCCTTGATCGTCAATTAGCGCCCGTACGCGGCCGCTTTCGGACCCGACGACAAAAATGTCGCCGACTTTGAGCGTCCCGCGCCGCACCAATACGGTGGCAACGGGTCCGCGCCCCTTGTCGAGCTTGGCTTCGACCACGGTGGCCTCGGCCGCACGGTCGGGGTTGGCTTTCAGCTCCATGATTTCGGCCTGCAGCGCGATTTTATCGATCAACTCGTCAAGGTTGATTTTCTTGAGCGCTGATAGCTCGACATCCTGAACTTCGCCGCCCATCGCTTCGACCATCACTTCATGTTCAAGCAAGCGCTCGCGGATTTTTTGCGGATTGGCCCCTTCCTTGTCGATTTTATTGATCGCGATGATCATCGGCACTCCGGCGGCCTTGGTGTGATTGATGGCCTCGATCGTTTGCGGCATCAACCCATCATCGGCGGCGACGACCAGGATGACGATGTCCGTCACATTGGCCCCGCGTGCGCGCATTTCGGTAAAGGCGGCGTGGCCCGGAGTATCGAGGAAGGTGATGACCGCGCCCGACTTGGTTTTGACCTGATAGGCGCCGATATGCTGGGTAATTCCGCCCGCCTCGCCCGAAACAACGCTGGTGCCGCGCAGCGCATCGAGCAGGCTGGTCTTGCCATGATCGACATGGCCCATGATCGTCACCACAGGCGGACGCGTCATCATGGTCGCATCGGCATCGACATCGCTGTCATGGTCGATATCGACATCGGCTTCGGATACGCGTTCGATATTGTGACCAAATTCTGTCACCAGCAATTCGGCGGTATCCTGGTCGATTGTTTCATTGATTGTCACCGGCATGCCCAGTTTGAACAATGCCTTGACCAGATCGGAACCCTTTTCCGCCATCCGGTTGGCGAGTTCCTGCAGCGTGATGGATTCGGGGACGACAACATCACGAACCTGCTTTTCGCGCGGCTGTTTGCTGCCACCGCCAAAGGCGCGGCGATGCTCTTTCTCGCGGGCGCGTTTGAGCGCGGCGAGGCTGCGCGCGCGCGCGCCGTCATCATCACCCAGCGCGCGGCTAACCGTCAATTTACCCGACTGGCGGCGGCTGTCTTCGCTGCGTTTATTGTCGCGTGCGGGTGGCTTTGGCTCTGGTCGCTTGGGTGCCTCCACCGGGGTGAAACGGCGTGCTGGCGGGCGGCTCTTGGTTTCGGTGCCAGTGTCGCTCGTGTCGCCGCCATCTTCGACCTTTGGCGCGGCGTCGGCGGCAATGGGCGCTTCGGCTGCCGCTACGGCCTCGGCGGCCTCAACCTTGGCTTCGGTAGCAGCCTTCTCTTCGGCCTTGCGATTATTATCGGCGCGGCGGCGCTCTTCGTCGCTGGCGCTTGTGCGTTCCTGTTCTTCGCGGCGGCCTGCGGCCTCCAGCGATGTCATGCGCGCTTCTTCGGCTTCGCGCAGCAAGCGTGATTGGCGCTCCTGACGGGATTCAAGCGATTCGGGCGCAGGCTTTGGCGCGGGCTTTGGCGCGGGCTTGGCTACGTCCGCTACGACGGGCGTAACGGGTTCGGGCGCAGCGACAGGCTCTGGCGAGGTGTCAACCTCGCCGGGCTTGCCCATGATGCGGCGTCGCTTAACCTCAACCACCACGGTATTTTTGCGGCCATGGCTGAATTGCTGCTGGACTTGCCCAGACTCTACCGTGCGCTTCAGGCCTAATGGCTTGCGCGTCAGGGTCGGCTTGTCGGACTCATTATCACTCATTGACTTAACTCAATCCTTAAACAACAATAGTTTCAGCAGCGCCCGCACCGCCCATAGCCGCATCAGGTGCAGCACCGGGCAAGCCCTTAGCCGCTTCCGTAACGGCACCGGGCAAGCCCTTAGCCG
>JBBTFY010000009.1:0-32523 GCA_038041635.1 Pseudomonadota bacterium | reverse complement strand
GCACCGGGCAAGCCCTTAGCCGCTTCCGTAACGGCACCGGGCAAGCCCTTAGCCGATCCTGTAAATCGGTTCCAGCGGCCGAGTAGAATTTCGAATCGTTTGGCCCATGCGGCATCGGTTATCGCGATGTGAACCACATTGTCGCGGCCCAATGCCACAGACAGGGTGGTCCGGTCCACAGGCAGAATATGGCCGGCCAACGCGCTGCCCTCTTTATCTTCACCGACGCGCCAGCTCTGGTCGCGTTTACGGCGACCATCCTCGGCGGCATCGCTGGCATGGGCGAGCAGGCTGACCGCGCCTGAACGAGCAGCCTGGTCTATCCGCTCAGCCCCCGTCATGAGCGCATTGGCCTTGGCCGCCAGCCCCAACTGTGCAAGGAAATGGCGTAAAAAACCGTCGGCAATTTGCTGTGGCAGGTCATCCGAAAACCGCGCAGGCGCACCCTTGAAAGCACGCGCAACCGCGCCCTTCAGCCTGCCCTTGGCGATAGCCACAGTCAGCGCGCTTTGATCGACGCCAATCCATGCGCCGCGTCCTGGCGCGCGCGCCATGATGTCGGGCAGCAAATCACCGTCAGACGACAGCGCCAACCGCACCAGCGCCGCGCGCTCGTCATGCTCGCCGCTCAAGATACAGCGGCGTTCGGTGTGCGCCGCGCCGCTGCCGCTATGGCGTTCAGGCTGCGCCACATCGCTGCCGCTACGGCGTTCTGGCGACGCATCATCGCAGTCGCGACGGCGGGGTGCCGTCGTCGTCGGTTCGACCAATGAAGGCTGGATCAGCTCCGGGTCATTGTGCGGGGTCCGCATGGGCGGCCTCCCCAGAATCTGAAGCGCCATCAACAGCTTCGTCTTCGAACCAGTGCGCGCGTGCGGCCATGATCGTCTCATTGCCCTGTTCGTCGCTCAGGCCATATTCCGCCAGAACGCCGCCCTTGTCTTCGGGGCGTTCTTTGCCGCCGCGCCGTGGTTCGCTGCGTTTTTTGGCGACCAATTCGTCGGTGGCCAGATCGGCCAGATCGTCGAGCGTCTTGATTCCCGCTTTGCCCAGAGTCACCAGCATCGCTTCGGTCAGGTTCGGCATTTCGGCCAGCGCGTCATCCACGCCCAGCGAACGGCGCAATTCGCGCGCTGCGGCCTCACGGCGGTCGAGCGCCTCTTGCGCACGGCTTTGCAGCTCTGCGGCCAGATCCTCGTCAAACCCTTCGATGCCCGCCAATTCTTCTGGCGCAACGAACGCAACTTCTTCCATTTCGCTAAAACCTTCGGCGACCAGCAATTGCGCGAGGGTTTCATCAACATCCAGCTCCTCCTGGAACATCGTCGACCGTTGAATGAACTCGCGCTGGCGCTTCTCGCTCGAATCGGCCTCGGTCATGATGTCGATGGCACGCCCGGTGAGCTGGCTGGCGAGGCGGACATTCTGTCCACGCCGACCGATGGCCAGGCTCAATTGATCGTCGGGAACGACGACCTCGATACGCCCCTCATCTTCGTCGAGGACAACGCGGCTGACCGTTGCTGGCTGGAGCGCGTTGACAACAAAGGTGGCGGTATCTTCGCTCCACGGGATGATGTCGATCTTTTCGCCCTGCAACTCCTGCACCACCGCCTGAACGCGGCTGCCCTTCATCCCGACGCATGCGCCGACGGGGTCGATGCTGCTGTCATAGCTGATGACGCCGATTTTGGCACGGCTGCCGGGGTCGCGCGCGGCGGCCTTGATCTCGATGATGCCATCGTAAATCTCGGGCACCTCTTGCGCGAACAGCTTTTTCATGAAGTCGGGGTGCGCGCGGCTGAGCAAGATTTGCGGGCCGCGTGTTTCGCGCACGACTTTCAGGATGATGGCGCGGATACGGTCGCCCATCCGCACCATTTCGCGCGGGATTTGCGCGTCACGGCGGATGACGCCCTCGGCGCGGCCCAGATTGACGATGATGTGGCCGAACTCGACCGATTTGACGACGCCGGTGATGACCTCGCCGCCACGGTCCTTATATTCTTCGTACTGACGATCGCGGTCAGCTTCGCGAACGCGCTGGAAAATCACCTGCTTGGCGCTTTGTGCGTCGATGCGGCCAAGGTCGATGGCGGGAAGCGGATCAACGATGAAATCGCCCATCGCCGCGCCGGGTTGCAACTTTTCGGCCTGCGCCAGGTCGACCTGTTTGAAATAATCATCGACCTGTTCGACGACCTCGACCACGCGCCACAACCGTAAATCGCCGGTCATCGGGTCCAGCTTGGCACGAATATCGTTTTCCTGGCCAAATCGCGCGCGCGCAGCGCGCTGAATAGCCTCCTCGATCGCTTCGATGACGATGGCTTTGTCGATCAGTTTTTCGGTCGCCACGCTGGTGGCGATGGCGAGCAATTCGGCGCGATTTGCGGAAATGGCGTTGGCCATGGTCGGTTCAGTCCTCTGCTTGATAGGTTTCGATGTCGTCCACGCCAGCCGTGTCGAGCGGGCGGGTGGCGGCAATCAGGCGGTCGGTCAAGAGCAATTTGGCCTCAACCACGTCGGAAAAGGGAAAGTTCAGCGGCCCTGCCTTGCGGTCGGCCAAGGATATGATGTCGCCGTCAACGCTGCCGATCACACCATTGAGGTTTTTGCGCGGTGCTCCGCCATCCATCGGCGGCGCGCCGTTGGCTAGCGTTACTTTCGCCTCGTGCCCCGCCCAATCGGCAAAATCTTTGGCCCGCGTCAATGGCCGGTCGATGCCGGGTGAGCTGACTTCTAGGCGATAGGCGGCGTCAAACGGGTCGCGGCCATCGGCCTCTAATGTGTCAAACAGGTCGGACAGGCGGCGCGACAGCGCGCTACAATCGTCGATTGTCAATTGGCCGGTGGCGGGGCGTTCGGCCATCACCTGCAATGTCGCCCCGTCTTCATCATCGCCGCCGCCGCCAAAAAACCGCACGCGCACAAGGTCAAAGCCGAGCGCTTTCGCTTCGGGTTCAACAAGGTCTGCGATGATGGCGATGTCCGCCATTGATTCTCCATTTGGCAAAATAGGCATGGGGCAAAAATACATGGGGTCTCCCCCGCCGAAGCCGGTGCTTCGACGCTGCTGAACCTCTTACGATGTCAAGTAGCAAGCGCGCCTATAGGGTGGTTCACCACAAAGCGCAAGCCGCCTTCACCGTTCCTTTTGAATCGCAGTATCGCGATTGCCGGGCTGCACCGTCACGCCATTGCGGTCGATGGTAACGCCGACGGGGCCGATTTGCGCATCAACTGCGACGCCATTTTCCGGATCGATGGTGATTTCGGGCTCGCTGATGACGGGCAGGTCGTCGAATATCGCTGCGTCGGGCCTTGGCGGCGGCGCTGGGCGGCGTGGACGCGGGGCCGCTCCTGGAATCGCTTCGGCCATGAAGGCGCGCCATATGCGTGCAGGTTCGCTGCCCCCCGTCATGCCGTGCAATGGGCTGTTATCATCATTGCCTATCCACACCCCGACCACCAGATCGCCGGCAAAGCCCACAAATAAAGCGTCGCGGTAATCCTGTGTTGTCCCCGTCTTGCCAAATGCGGGAACGCCCAGCCGCGCGGCGCGGCCTGTGCCCCCCCCTCTGCCATCGTCGATAACAGCGGAGAGTAGGTCAAGCATGGCGGCGCGGTGCGACGATGGCATCGAACTGCGCCCATCAAACAGGCTCTCGATCAGGCCCGGTTCTTCTTGTCGCAGAGCGTGCGGGGTAATTGGTCCGTAATTGCCCGAAATGGTGGCAAAGGCTGCGGTCAGCTGGATTAACGTCGTGCCCGAACTACCCAGTGCCGAACTGGCATTATCGGCAATCGGGCTGGTAATGCCAAGGTCACGTGCAGCTTGACGGACCGCCTCCCCACCGACTTGATTGTAAATGCGCACCGCGACAACATTGCTCGACTGGGCAAAGGCCTCGCGCAGCGTGATCCGCCCGCGATAGCGCGCGCTATAATTGGTCGGGCGATAATCGCCCTCGGCTATCGGGCTATCTTCAACCATCGTTTCGGGGGTCATCCCGGCACGCAAAGCGGCAAGATAGACGACCAGTTTGAAGGTTGATCCGGGCTGGCGTAGCGCCTGTGTCGCGCGGTTGAACGGGCTGTCGGCGTAAGAGCGCCCGCCGATCATCGCCACCACTTCGCCGTTGGGGCGCATCGCCACCAGCGCCACCTGCGCCCGGCCGATTCCCGCCCGTGCCGTCACGCGGCGCGCAATATCTTGCAGACGCGCATTCAACGTCGTCGTCACCCGCGCCTCGCCATAGCCCGCCTGTATGGTCGCGCGCGCTTGCGGCATCGCCCAGTCGGCAAAATAGGTTCCTGTTGGCAATGTGCTGCGCGCACGGTGGTCAATGCTGGCGGGGCGGATGCGCGCGGCCTCTGCCGCCGTCAGATAGTCCGCATCGACCATCCCCGCGATCACCACCTGTTGCCGCGCCTGCGCGCCGCGCAAATTGCGGGTGGGCGCGAGCCGCGACGGCGCCTTGACCAATCCCGCCAGCATCGTCGCTTGGCTCAGCGTCAGATGTTCGGGCTGGCGATAGAAATAATGGAGCGATGCGGCGCGCAGCCCATAAACATTGTCACCGAAATAGGCGTTCGACAAATAGCGCGACAGGATTTCATCCTTGGTCAGCCACGCCTCCATCCACCATGCGATAAGGAGCTCGCGCGCCTTGCGGCTATAGGTCTGATCAGAACTGAGGAATGTGAACTTGGCGAGCTGCTGGGTGATGGTGCTACCCCCGGCTGTGCTGTCGCTGGTCAAATTGTTCCATGCGGCCCGCGCGATGCCTATCGGGTCAACGCCCCAATGGCTGTAAAAGCGGCGATCCTCTGTGGCGAGGAACGCTTCGATAACATGCGGCGGCAGCTTTGCCACTTCTACGGGTTCATCAACTATCGCGCCGTTACGGGCGATCGGCCGCCCTTCAGCACTGACCAGCGTCAGCTGCGGCGGGGCGATGGGTTCGAGCGATTTGGACAGCGGCGCGGTCCATGCCAGCCATGCTACGGTTAGCGTGAACAGGATGGCAAAGACTGCCGATCCGCGCTTCGCCCAAGTCCATCGCCGCCGCCATTTGGAGGGTGTCGGCACAGACGTTGAAGGCGGAGCGCCCCCACTTTGGCCACCCTCTTGCGCGATTGGCGCGGCGGGCTTGAACCCGTCGCTTACCCGCCGGGCAAAGGCCGATGCGGTGCCGGCAATGCTGGCACGCTCGCTCGCAGCCGCTGGACTAGAGCGTATGGCACGCACCTCTGCCTCCAGCTCTTCGATGGTTTTGCGCGGCACGCTGCTGCCGACGCCGCCATAGCCTTCGGGCAAATCAAAGGGGTCGTTATTGCTCATTCAATTGCTGTATTATCTTAATGCCACACATCAAGGAAGCCATATTGCGCGGTGAGGCTAGAATGGCAATGGCCAGAGGGCTGGCGGCGACCTTGATTGATAGCTAATAAGGTCAGCATGATATCCCGCATACTGATAATATCGACACTATGCGGGATAATGATCGTAATCCATATCATCGATTTCCTGCTGGGCGGGTTTTTGAAATCCTTTGGCGTCCACCCACGCGATGTGGGCAGCCTCTATACGATTTTCACCGCGCCGTGGCTGCATGGAGATTTGGCGCATCTGGGCAATAATATCGCCGCCCTCGCGGTTTTTAGCATGCTGTGCCTGATGGGCGGGGTGCGCTATTTTATCATAGCGAGTTTTCTGATCATCATTATCTCGGGATTATTGCTGTGGTTGTTTGGCCGCGAAGCCAACCATATCGGCGCCAGTGGCTGGATATTCGGCCTGTGGAGCCTGACGATCGCGCTTGCGTGGTTCGAGCGTAGCCTGCGCAATGTTCTGATCGGCATGGCGGTGATCTTTTTCTATGGCACGATGCTGTTCGGCATGCTGCCAAGCGACCAGCCTATATCCTTTGAAGCGCATATATTTGGCGCATTGGCCGGTATATTCGCCGCTTGGTTTCTCAGCAGGAAAAAGCAATTGCCGCGCGCCGCGCAGCCGGAGGTTGGGCTAAAGTTCTGGCCCTAGGGTCACCGACCCTGACCCGCCGCTTTTTGCCACAGCAAAGGCCTTTTCCCGGTGAGTGCGACATGTTATGTCTTGTGTGCGTAACATAATTACTAGGTCAAGCCCCAATGTCCCAGCCCCCAAGCGAGAATATGCGCAACCCCATCCGTGCCCTCCACCGCCAAAGCGAAGGCGCGATTACCGCTGCTAACCTCGCGGCGCTGGCGGCCAATGGCCCCGACATCACGGCAGTCAAGACGCTGGGCCATGCCATCATCACCCGCGCCAAGGCTGGCGGTAATCGTGATACATTGGTTGGCGCGCTGATGAACCGTTACCGCCTGTCGACCGAAGAGGGCGTCGTGCTGATGTGCCTGGCCGAGGCCCTGCTGCGCGTCCCCGACAGCGACACCGCCAATGCGCTGATCCGTGACAAAATCGCCGGACGGCGCTGGACTATAAGCGAGCATGAAAGCAGCTCGATGCTGGTTGAACTCAGCGCCTATGGCCTGTCGCTTGGCTCGGCGACCCTGTTGCTCGACCAGATCGGCAGCGACGCCAAGCCCGCCAATATCCTGCGCCGGATGATTAAACGCTCGGGCGAACCGGTTATCCGGCAGGCCGCACTCGCCGCGATGAAGCTGCTGGGTCAGCAATTCGTGATGGGCGAGGATATAGGCGCGGCGATCAAGCGCGCGAACAAGCAGCGCAGCGAACTGGCGTCGTTCGACATGCTGGGGGAGGGCGCCCGGACGATGGATGATGCCGCGCGCTATGCGGCGTCCTATGCCGACGCCATCGCCGCCATCGGCAAACAGGCGAAAGACGGCGACCCCCACGCCAACCACGGCATTTCGATAAAATTGAGCGCGCTCCACCCGCGTTATGACTATCTCAAACCCGCGCGCCGCCGCGATGAATTGCTCCCCGTCGTGCTGGGCCTCGCCAGACAAGCCCGCGCCGCCAATGTCCCGTTGATGATCGACGCCGAGGAAAGCGAGCGCCTGGAGCCGCATCTCGACATTTTTGCCGCGCTGATCGACGCCGGGGTGGCGGATGACTGGGCGGGGCTGGGCATTGTCGTGCAGGCCTATCAAAAGCGCGCAGCGGCGGTGATCGACTGGGTTGGCCATGTGGCACAGGCACGCGGGGTAAAAGTCGCGCTGCGGCTGGTTAAGGGGGCCTATTGGGACAGCGAGATTAAGCGCGCGCAGATGTTGGGTCTGGATGATTTTCCCGTATTCACCGACAAACGCCACACCGACATCAATTATATGCGGTGCGCGCTGGCTCTGCATGGGCTTAGGAGAAGCATTTACCCCGCCTTCGCCACGCATAATGCGATGACCATCGCCTATATCACCAGCCTGTTCGGACAAAATGCCGACCATGAATATCAGCGTCTGCACGGCATGGGCGAAGGGGCGCATGATGCGTTGATCGCCACCGCGCCACTTGCGCGGCCGGTTCGCGTCTATGCCCCCGTCGGCACCCACCGTGATTTGCTCGCCTATCTGGTCCGGCGCTTGCTCGAAAATGGCGCGAACAGCAGCTTTGTTCATCAATTTGCCGATGACAGCATCAGCGTCGAGGCATTGGCGGTCGATCCGCGTGAGGCGGATGGGGGCGACACTTCGCCGCCGCTGCCGACCGGGCGCGACCTTTATCTACCCGAACGGCGGGGCAGCCAAGGCCATGATCTGGGCGACCCCGGCGTGCCAGAGGCGCTGTTGGCGGGAAACACGGCGGCGCGCGCGACCCCGCGCCATGCTGCGCCGATCATATCGGGGACCGCCATGGCGGGTGCCAGCCAGCCTGTGCTCAATCCCGCGACCAGCGCGATTGTCGGCCATGTCGTCGATGCCGACGCAAGCATGGTGGAGCGCGCGATGGCGTCGGCGTTAGCTGCGCAAAGCGACTGGAGCTTGGCTGGCGGGGCGTTTCGCGCGACACGGCTCGAACGCGCCGCTGACCTGATAGAGGCCGAAGCGGCGCATTTTATGGCGCTGTGTGTTGATGAAGCGGGTAAAACGCTTAGCGATGCGGTGGCCGAAGTGCGCGAAGCCGTTGATTTCTTGCGTTATTATGCGGTTCAAGCGCGCATTCACTTTGGTGACGCAGTGCACTTGCCCGGCCCAACGGGCGAACGCAACGAACTGGTGCTGGAGGGCAAGGGCGTGTTCGTCTGTATCTCGCCGTGGAACTTTCCGCTCGCCATTTTTATTGGCCAAGTGGCGGCGGCGCTGGTCGCGGGCAATGCCGTGCTCGCCAAGCCAGCCGAACAAACGCCGCTCATCGCGGCCTTGGCGGCCCAAGTGCTGCACCGTGCCGGCGTCCCTCCCGAAGTGTTACATCTGCTGCCCGGACCCGGCGAGACCATCGGCGCGGCGCTGGTCAATCATCCTGCCATCGCCGGAGTGGTGTTCACCGGATCGACGGCGGTGGCGCGGGCCATCAACACCGCGCTGGCTCTTCGCGACGGGCCGATAGCGACGCTCATCGCCGAAACCGGCGGCATCAACGCGATGATCGTCGATTCGACCGCCCTGCCCGAACAGGTGGCGCGCGATGCGGTGGCTTCGGCGTTCCAAAGCGCGGGGCAACGCTGTTCGGCGCTGCGGCTGTTGATCGTGCAAAGCGACGTTGCCGATGCGATGACAAGCATGATAGCGGGCGCGATGGCACAGCTTAGCGTCGGCGATCCGGCCGATCTCGCCACCGATGTCGGGCCGATTATCGACGGGCAGGCACAGGGCCAAGTCGCCACCTATATCGAGGCGCAGCGAGCGGCTGGCCGTGTCATCGCGCAAGGACCGCTGCCAGATGGCCTGAATGGCCATTTTGTCGCGCCCACACTGATCCGGCTCGATGCCATCACCGATCTGACCCGCGAAATATTTGGCCCCGTGCTGCATGTCGCCACCTATGCGGGCGATGAACTGGACGGCGTCATCGACGCGATTAACGCGTCGGGATATGGCCTGACGCTGGGGGTGCATACGCGGATTGATACGGTGGCGGCGCACGTCGCGGTGCGCGCACGGGTGGGCAATATCTATGTCAACCGTAACCAGATCGGCGCGGTCGTCGGGGTGCAGCCGTTCGGCGGGCGCGGGCAATCGGGCACCGGGCCGAAAGCGGGCGGGCCGCATTATCTGCTGCGCTTTGCCGATGAAAAGGTCATCAGCACCGACATAACGGCGGCGGGCGGCAATGCGGCACTGATGGCGCGGTGATGGCAATATCCCTCTCCCCTTGCGGGAGAGGGTTGCGCAGACTCGGTGACTTGTCACCTAGTCGTAGCTGGGTGAGGGGTATTCTGTATCGTTAGGGTGCTACCCCTCATCCAATTTCGCCTAAGCTCGTTCCTCGCCAAGGCTACATATCCTTCTCCCGCAAGGGGAGAAGGATGATACCCCTAATAGCCTAGGCCTAAATCAACCTGCGGCTGGACCTGCCCGCCGCTGTGCCAGATATCGAGGTTGGTCAGGAACCGCTCGACCGACCGCGCGAACATCTTGTCTTGCGACTGGCCCGACAGATGCATGCTGATATGCGCATTGTCGAGCGCCCATAGCGGGTGATCGGCGGGCAGGGGCTCTGGCGTCGTCACGTCAAGGAACGCTGCGCCGATGCTTCTGGCGGATAGCGCCGCGACCAGCGCGTCCTGATCGACGATGCTGCCGCGCGCAATGTTGATGAGCGACGCACTCACTTTCATCGCCGCCAGTTCGGCTGCGCCAATCAGGCCGTCGCTCTCGCCCGTCGCGGGCAGCGCCAATATCACCCAGTCGAAATCGCCAAGTCGCTCGCGCCACTGGTCGGGGCCAAGGTGATCGCCGCCGGGGGTTCGCCGCACCACGGTTACGCCGACACCAAAGGCATGGAGCCGTTCCTCGACCAGTCTGCCAATCGCACCATAGCCGATGATGAGTGCGCGGCTTTCGAACAATTCGGCGCGGCCCGGCGGCGATTTCAGCCATTCATGCCGATCCTGTGCGCGCACCACTTGCGCATAGCCCTTGGCAATGGTCAGCATCGCCATCACCACATATTCGGCGATGGTTATCGCGTTGATCCCCGCGCCGTTGGTGAAAGTGACGCCGCGTGCCTCCAGCACATCGAGCGGCATGCCATCAACCCCGGCATAGATGGAATTAAGCCAGCGCAGCTTGGTCGCGCGGCGCACCGCTTCGGCCATATCGGCCTTGTCATAGAGGTCGAACCAGCCGATTTCCGCGCTGGGCGCCAGCGTATACAGCTCTTCGGTCGAGGCGAACCAGTGCGGCTCTACCCAGTCGGGCAGGCGCTGCTCTAACAATGGCCGCACCATGGCGGACGCAACACATATGGTCATAGAGTTCCCTTAACATTCTCCCCATCGCAAGTCGATGGGGAGGTGACAGAGGATGTCATAGCATCGGATGACGGAGGGGGCTTGCCGAATCTCTCCAAACGCTCCTCAACGATGGCGATGATGGAATCGGCAACAGCCGTCGCATTGCGTAGGACATCGACTGCCGGAATGCGCAGCGTATCAATCCGTCGGTCAGCCAACCATTGGTCGCGTCGCATGTCGCGTTCGGGCCTATCGCCGGTATCATGCGCATAACCGTCAATCTCGATGGCTAGATTTGCGCGTGCGTAGAAGAAATCAATGATGAAGCGGCCAGCGGGATGCTGCTTGCGGAACTTATGGCCGCCGGGTGAAGCCCGCAGCAATTGCCATAGCATTGCTTCGGGTTTGCTGAGCTCGCGCCGAAGCCGTTTGGCGTACTTGACCGTAGCGGCGGGTTTGTCATGTCGCATTTTGCCCCTCCGTCAGTCCTGCGGACTGCCACCTCCCCATCGCAAGTCGATGGGGGAAGTGGTATAGCAGCATCCTCCCCAATGACTTGCATTGGGGAGGGGGACCACGAAGTGGTGGAGGGGTCTCTTCACACCTCGATCCGCCAATCCCAACCCAGCGGGTCGCCATCCATCACCTCGACACCCTTGGCGATCAGATCATCACGTATGCGGTCAGACGCAGCATAATCCTTTGCCGCGCGCGCTTCCTTGCGCTGGGTCAACGCGGCCTCGATTTCGGCTTCGCTGATGGTCGCGGCCTTGGGGCGGATGCGCAGGTCGGCGCGGGTCAGGGTGAGGAGATTGAGGCCGAGGACGGCGTCCATGCGTTCGACCATTGCCAATTGCTGGCCCGCATCGACTTTTTTCAGTGCCATAGCCTCATCGAGCAGCGTTAGCGCCACGGCGCTATTGAGGTCGTCGGCAATAGCGGCGTCGAATTGGGTGAGGAGCGCGCCAAATTGCCCCCCATCGTCACCCTGAACTTGTTTCAGAGTCTCATTGGATGCTGAAACAAGTTCAGGGTGACGAGATTGGAGAGCGGCGACTCCCATCACCAACCGCTTTAATCGCACAAGCGCCGCGCTGAGATTATCCCAGCTAAACTCCAGCTCGCTGCGGTAATGCGCTTGCAGGCACATCAGGCGGTAGGCGAGCGGGTGGAAGCCCTTGTCGATCAACAGTTGCAGTCGCAGAAACTCGCCCGATGACTTGGACATCTTGCCACTGCGTTCGATCAGGAAGCCGTTGTGCATCCAGATGGTCGCGCCGCTCGCGTCGCAGCCACTATGCGCTTGGTTTTGCGCAATTTCATTGGGGTGGTGAATCTCGCGGTGGTCGATGCCGCCGGTGTGGATGTCGAACGGCAGGCCAAGCAAGGCTTCGCTCATCACACTGCATTCGAGATGCCAGCCGGGCGCGCCGCGCCCCCAAGGCGAGTCCCACTCCATCTGTCGCGTCTCGCCAGCAGGCGTTTTGCGCCAGATCGCAAAGTCGCTTGCGTGGCGTTTGCCCGCGACCGCCTGTATCCGGCCCTCACCATCCTCTGTCACTGCGCGCGCCAAGGCCCCATAATCGGCGACCGTTGAGGTATCGAAATATAGGCCGCTTTCCAGTTCGTAGCAATGTTTGTCCGCAATGCCCTTGGCATAGTCGATCATCTGCGGAACATAGTCGGTGGCGATCGACCAGTGCGCCGGTTGGCGGATGTTGAGCGCCATAACGTCGGCCCAATAGGCCTCGGTATAATGCCTGGCCACGTCCCAGATCGACTGCGCACCTTCCGAGGCTGCCTTTTCCAGTTTGTCCTCGCCCGCATCGCCATCGTCGGTCAGATGGCCGACATCGGTGATGTTGATGACGTGGGTGAGCTTGTAGCCCTTGTAGCTCAGCACGCGGCCCAGCGTGTCGGCGAAGACATAGGCGCGCATATTGCCGATATGCGGGTAATTATAGACCGTCGGCCCGCAACTATAGACGCGCGCTTCGCCGGGGTGGACGGGAGCGAACGGCTCAATCTGCCGCGTCAGGCTGTTGAACAGGCGCAAGGGCGTGGCGGGCGGCGTATCGGACATGCCCCCAGCCATTGCGCAAGTGCGGCGCTCACGTCAATTCGCTATTGCGCCAATTGATCGCCCAATTGTGCAAGCTGCGTGGTGCAGCCATGTTCGGCCAGCGTGTTGGCCGCTGCCTCGGCATCGGCGGGCGCAGCGCCTATCGCGACAAAGCTGATGACGTTCGATTCGGCCATGCCGGGGCCGGTGATGCGATAGCTTGCTCCCGCGCGGATCGGCATCGCATCGCTCGGCCAGCGGCGGAAATTTTGCCCCGCGACGAACGCCAGCGATGAGCGATGGCTGGAATCCGCCACATCTTCGACCATCAACAGCGTGTCCTCGCTCATGTCGGCGCGCCATAGGGTAACGTTGCTGGTGTCGAATACACAGCGGGTGCCGCCGCGCGCAATATCGACGACCCACAGGTTCGGGGCCGACGCTGGCGCTTCGCCGACGCCGCCGCTGCGCACCGCTCCGGTGCGGCTGATGGTGCCGCCGGTGGCGCTGAGGTAGCGGCCCAGCGTGTTGGTGCTGCCCACATTGGCGATGTTGGCGGAACGGACAGGGAAATTGCCAGGGCCGGACAGCGTGCGGCTTGGCCCCTCACCGACCAGAACGACACGGTCGCCCGCGCGCAGGACGATGCGCTGTGTAACCGGCAATCGCCGCCCGACGGGGTATGTGGTGGCCGATGGCCCGGTCGAGCGGACGATGATGGCGTCAGCCAGCGCCGCACAGGGCATCGCCAAGGCGGCTATGCTGGCGGCGATGATGGGCGCGCGTTTGAAAATCGACATGCTAGCTCTCCAATGTCCAAAACTCTCTTTCGACCCATATACCACGATGCGCCGACCTTTGCCGTGCGCAAAATCACAAAGCGATATTATTCGTATACGGCCTAATTTACCTCGACATTGCTGACTGCAAGCTGACCACATCAGCCCTGAACATAAAATCCTCCGGGCTCTGTGGCGTCGAGCCGTTCGATCAGGAAATCAATCGATTCGCGTCTGGCAATGTCCAGTGCGCGCACGGTTTCGCGCTGCCGGGCATAATCTTCGCCTTTGCCGGCGTCATGCGCGGCGACCAGCGCGTCGATGGCGGCGCGATCCTTTGCACTAAGGTCGGGGCGGGGTTCGAACACATCGACGGGCTTGGCGCGGCCGCGCAATTGGATGCGTCCCATCGCCACAAAGCCATCGGCATTGGCAATCGCGAGGGCTTCGCGGCTCGCCAGCGCGCGGGTTTTCATCGGCTTGTTGGCGCTCTCCAGCCGTGCAGCCGTGTTCATGCTGTCACCCAGCGCGGTATATTGGATGCGCCCCTCGCCGCCGAAATTGCCGACCACGGCCTCGCCATAATGCAGGCCGACGCGGGTCCGGCCAATCGGCGGTAAGGCGCCGCCCTGTTCGAGCGCCATGCGCGCGCTGAACGCTTCGCCAGCGGCGGTCATGGCCAGCAGCGCCTGTGCGGCCCGGGCGGCATCGTCGGGGCGGGCAATCGGCGCACCCCAGAAGGCAACGACCGCATCGCCGACGAATTTGTCGATGGTGCCGCCATGTGCCAACACCACTTCTGACAATGTATCGAGATAGGCGTTGAGCACGAAGGCGACATTTTCCGGCGTCATCGCGTGGCTCATCTTGGTAAAGCCCTCAAGGTCGCTGAACAGGCAATAAATCGCCTTTTTCTCGCCGTGCAGCGCCAGCCGATCAGGGTCGGCGAGGATTTCCAGCGCGATATCTCGCGGCAAATATTTGCCCAATGCGCTTTGCGCAAAGGCGCGTTCCTCTGCGCCAACGGCGCGCAGCGCGCTGGTCGCGCCTATAAAAGCGAGCAACCAGCCGCTGGCCGTTCCCGCCACGGGCAGGTCAAGCGTATCGAAACCATATTGCGCCAACCAATATGGAATGAACGCGATCAGCGCCATCTGCGCCAACAGCAACAGTGCCGACACCCATGGCCGCACGTCGAGCAGCGCGGTCATCGCCCCGGCGGCCACCGCCAAAATGGCCGCGAGCCATATCGCCCATGCCGGAATCGGGATCAGCCGCGCATCGTCCAATATCTGCGCCAGCATATGCGCGTGCACCTCTAGCCCCTTCATCGTCGTCGCCCCCGTGCCAAGGTCGGGAATGCGCGATAATGGCGTCGTAAAATCGTCATTGTCGATAATGTCGCCGCCGATCAAAATATGGCGCCCACGCACCAATTCGGCCATGACGGGCATGATGTCAGGGGTCATCATGTCGGGGTTGGTAAAGGTTGTGATCGGGAGGTTTTCAAACACGGGGACCACGGACACGCCGTTTAGATCCGAAGCTTGCGCTGGCATCCGCCACCGCACACCACCGTGATAATGGTCAAACGCATCGCCACGCCCCGCCTCGGTCCCAGCCATCGCCACGGTCAATAGCGTCGGCGTTCCCGGTGCGCGTCCGGGCCAACGGCGATAGGTGTCGTCCTGATCGGTGCCAAGGCGGATGCTGGCGGGGCGTGTGCGTGCGGTCTCAACTGACGCGACAAAGCTGCGCAGAAAATCGGCCTGGCGGGTCTGGATATTGTTGGGGTTGCTACCCGGTTCGGCAAAGGCGATGAATGTCGGGGTTTGCATGGCGCGCAATTGCGCGCGCAATATATCGTCATTATCGGTTGCCTGATCGAACAATATATCGATGCCAATCGATTTTGCCCCCATCTGGTCGAGCGCCTTTAGCGCGTCGGCAAGCAATGCGCGGTCGAGCGGGGATCGCACCCGCCGTTCGATCAGCACCTCGTCATTATAGGTGACCATGGTGATGCGTTGGTCTTGCCCGACGTGGCTGGCAGCCAAGGCAGTGCGCGCATCATAAAAGGCGCGTTCGGCATTGATGACCAGCGGGGTATCCCAGCTAAATCTTGCCAGTAAGAGGGCCAGCGCCATCATCATGATGGTCAGAGCGAACCGCCACGGCCCCAGCTGCGTCGCGAGTCGGCGTACTTGCTTGGTGCGATCAACGCGGCGTGGGCCGTCGCTGTTATCCGTCGGCACCTGCATTGGCGGGGCGGGCATTGCCTCGGCCATGGTCACTATTCCCCTTAATCGACAACAGCTTTGCCCAGTCACGCAAGCAAATGCCGGGTCGATTTTCGCCCATAGTGGCGGTTGCGTGAACGCTGCGCAATCCCTACATTGTGGTTGATGAGAGTGCGGCAATGGCCCACCTTCGCCATGGGGACATATATGACCGATTTTAACGACCGCGAGCGCGCCTTTGAAAACCAGTTTGCCCGCGATGCGGATATGCAGTTCCGGATTATCGCGCGGCGCAATCGTCTGCTCGGCGCATGGGCAGCGGAAAAAATGGGGCTGACGGCCGAAGAGGCTGATAGCTATGCCAAATTGGTGGTTCAGGCTGATTTCGAGGAAGCCGGCGATGAAGATGTTGTGCGCAAGCTGATCGGCGACCTCTCTTCGGCGGGTGTAGAGATTGACGAGGCCGTGGTGCGCAAAGCGATTGAGGAAAAATCGGCTCTGGCGCGCCGCCACTTCATCGAGGGCGTGTAAATAGCATGGCGATGCAGGCTGACACCATTAGGGCCATGATCCGCGCTGCCATCCCCGATGCGCAGGTCGATATTACCGACCTTGCGGGCGATGGCGACCATTATGCCGCGCGCGTGGTGTCCGAAAGCTTTCGCGCCTTGCCGCGTGTTCGCCAACACCAAGCCGTCTATGCTGCGCTCGGTGGGCGCATGGGCGGCGAATTGCACGCGCTTCAACTGACCACAGCCTGTCCCGATTGAGGATTGAAATTATGACTCAGACAACCACCCAAACAGCCCAAGACCGTATTGGCCAAATTGTCGGCGATAATGCCGTCGTTCTGTTCATGAAGGGCACGCCGCTGTTCCCGCAATGCGGTTTCTCATCCAAGGCCTGCGCCATCCTCGACCATCTGGGGGTTGAGTTTGCGCATGTCGATGTGCTGCAAGACCCTGAAATACGTCAGGGAATCAAAGCCTATTCGGATTGGCCAACCATCCCGCAACTCTATGCGAACGGCGCGTTTGTCGGCGGGTCCGACATCATGATGGAAATGTATGAAGCGGGCGAATTGCACAGCCTGTTCGGCAAGGCCGAGTAAAGCGGCTCAAGCCCCTGTTCTCCTGCCCTTCGACTGCCTTGCAGGCGCTCAGGATAAACTTCAGGCGAGGCCTGAAGGCAGGAGCGTTGGCTGTCAGACACATCACTTCATTGCCAACGCTCCGCATCAAGTGCGGAGCACGCTATGGCTCATTGTCAATGTGGAGATTTTTCCGGGTTGAAGCGGGTCGGCGTTCAGGGACCAATCTGTGCCGACCCGCTTCATGTGGGCGAACACCCTCAGGAACATATATGGTAATGCAGAGTGCGTGCCAGTTTTGCGAAACGGCGCATTAGTGCGGCTAATGATGGTTATCGCAAATTAACCTCTGCCGTGAAGTGTCAATTTTCCCGACATATTCCCTTCTCTCTTGACAGACCACTTATGTAGTCGTTACGACTACGCTTGTAGATGGAGAGTGAATGATGGTCGAGCGAATCAGTGATTCCGAATATGCGGTGATGGAGCCGTTGTGGCGCGCCGCGCCGCTGAGCGCCAACCAGGTCGCTGCCGCCATTGGCGATGAGCGCAATTGGAGCATCCAGACGGTCAAGACGCTGTTGGCGCGGTTGGTGGCAAAGGGCGCGTTGGCGACGCAGGCCGATGGCCGCCGGTTCCTCTATAGCCCATTGATCGAACGCGAAGCGCACCGCGCCGGCGAGATGCGCCGCTTGGTTGATAGGCTGTTTGGCGGGCGCATTTCGCCATTGGTTGCACAATTTGCCGATGCCGAAACCTTGAGCGATACCGACATAGCCGAGCTGAAAGCGCTGATCGAAAGGCTGGAGAAATGACCATGGCCATGCCGACACTCACCGCTTGGCCAATTCTGAGCCACTGGATGGTTGACACGCTGATCGCCACCACTGCGCTGTGCGCGCTGGTGCTGGCCGTCCGCCGCCCCGTGGCGCGTGCTTTCGGGCCTAGCTTGGCCTATGCGCTGTGGCTGCTGCCCGCGCTGCGGATGCTCTTGCCGCCGCTGCCCGCCATGTTACCCAGCCTGCCGTCGCTGTGGCCCACGCCGCAAGGCGCTGCTGGGCAAGGCTTTGACGTGACAATCATGACCAATGCGTCAGCAACGCCAGCGGCGGCCTCGGCTTTTGAGCAATGGCCACAGGCGCTGCTCATAGTGTGGTTGACCGGGGCCGCCGCGCACCTTGTCTGGCAATATTGGACGCACCGCCGCCTGCTCGGCGCATTGCAGGGCGCGGAGACGGTCGGCTGGGCTGGCCGTGTCCGTATCGTTTCCAGCGCCGCCGTGTCGGGGCCGCTCTCGCTTGGTTTGCTCCAGCCGATGATCGTTCTGCCCGATGACAGCCGCTTGGCGCTCGATGCGGTCGAACGTGATCTGGCGGTGGCGCATGAACTGGCGCACCATGCGCGCGGCGATTTATGGGCCAATGGCGCAGCGGTGCTGTTTGCCTCGCTCCACTGGTTCAATCCCGTGGTGCTTTATGCATGGCGCGCCTTTCGCTTTGATCAGGAATCGGCGTGCGATGCGCTGGTGCTTGCCGGGGCCGACGCCCCGCGCCGGGGTGCCTATGCCCGCGCGCTCGCCAAGGCTGCGAGCGGCCGCCCATCCGCCTTTGCCGCGCCCATGCTGGGCAGTGATAAATTAAAGGAGAGACTGACCATGTTGATACAACCCACCCGTTCAAAGCTGCGCCGCCGTGTCGGCCTTGGCATTGGCGCCGCCGCGCTCATCGCGTCGCTTGGGCTGACCGCCAGCAACGCCTTTGCCGATCCGGCTGAAACGGCTGTGCCGCCCCCAACGCCAACGCCGCCCGCGCTCACCGCCGATGATGCGATGACCATTGAGCGTTCGCGCGACGGAGCCGAGGAAGTGACGCGTATCCATGACGGCGACGGCACCAATATCGTCCTGCGCACCGGCCATGTTCCCGATCAAGCCGAAATTGACCGGATCATAGCCCAAGCACGCGCCTCGCGGGGCGATGCGGGCGACGGCCATGCGGATGGGCACAATGTGCACACCATGATCATTCGGCATACCGCCAGTGGAACCAGCGAAACCGTGATGCCCACACCGCCACAGCCGCCCATGCCACCCGCCGTCCCGGGTGAATACCGCCGCGTTGTGATTGTTCGTAGCGGGCCAACGTCAGGCGACGCGACGGCAAGCGCTGAAACCCACCGAACCGAGCATAGGTTTGTATTCCGCCACGATGGTGAACCGAATGCGGGCCATGTGTCGACGACCTGTGCTGGCGATGAGGCAAACAGCACCATCATGCAGCATGTCGATGGTCCGGCCAATGACCGCGCTACCATTCGGATCGTTGGTTGCGGTGCGCCAACGGCGGAAATGCGGATTCGGGCGCTACGGATAGCGCGGCAAAGCCTTGCCGGCATGCCCACCAGCGAACATTTTACTCCTGAACGGCTGGCGGCTGCGCTGGCGCGGCTCGACGCCCAAATCGCCGAACTGGAACGCGCTGTGCCCTGATACCCATCGCATTTCCCTTTCCCCCGGGGGTCTCCGCAAAGTCACTCGGGAACATAGGGCCGACAGCCGCCTCGCGCGCGCTGTCGGCCCGCCTTTATCTGGCAGACAAAGGACTTTCCTACAGTCTTATTGCCAGGGTAATATGCGTATGTGGTGTATTATGCTGACACCACATCACAAATACACCCCGCAAACCAGCAGGCGACCGTTGTTTCACCCCCCGTTCTCAGGTCAACTTTGCGGGCTTTGGCGACCTCTAGATCGTCCAGCTGCCTGGGTTGGGCATAGCCAAGCGTTTTTGCGCGTTGATGAGCGACAGCACGCTGCGCACAATCACCAGCGCCATGGTCGCCAACAATAGAAGAAAACCGATCAGCACGATCATCAAAACGACACTGACAATCGACCCGACCAACCCAATCCAGAAAGTGTTGATCAGATATTGGTAATGGCTGGCTTCCCATTCTGGATGCGCCTCACCCCTCCACACAAAGGCGAGGACGACGCCGACCAATCCGGTCACGCCGCCTGTTAGGAGCGAGGAGATATAGCATAGGCTGATGATGGTTGGGTGGTTGAGGTCGAATCCGCCGGTTGGCGATGCATTTGGCTGGTTCATTGTGATAAAGTCCCCTCATCTGCGGCCATCGTAGGACCATGACATCGTTCGACCTTGGGCGCATTATGCCATGTTGTGCAGGGCATTCAACCCCTTACGCTGCTCTGGCAGGGCGGCTTGTGCGGCTTAATGTTTCTGCTATGTTCTAATGCGACTCGAAGGCGGGAGAAAAGCGATGCTAACAGGCGGCTGTCATTGCGGGGCGATCCGCTATCAAGTGAGTGGAGAGGCGCAGCATCACGCGCTGTGCCATTGCAGCGATTGCCGCCGCTGCGCGGGTGCGCCTGCGGTCGCGTGGATGGCCTTTGCCGATACAGACGTCGCCGTGACACAAGGCGAAGCGGCAGTCTATGCGGGCAGCGAACATGGCCGCCGCCATTTCTGCATCCAATGCGGCACCGGCTTGTTTTACACCAATGCCGCGATGTTGCCGGGCATTGTCGATATTCAATCGGCAACGCTTGATGATGCGGCGGACCATGCGCCGGGTGCGCAGATCCAAGTCGCCGAACGCTTTGAATGGATGGCGCATCTTGGCGACATGCCCGAGTTTGCGCGCTACCCCGGCATGGAGTGATTTCGAGCGGAACGGGACATTTCGCGGCCCCGCAAATCACGGATAGAAAGCGCTGGCGTGACGCCTGTTTGATTTAGGACAATGTGGTCCGCGCTCATGGCTGCATATTGGGATCCACCGCGAAGGAGGAGCCCCCCATGACCCATGTTGCCCATGAACTGTCCCAAGAGTTTCCAGACGCCGCTGCCGCCATTCACCTGCTTCGGGCGGATGCGCATTTTGCGAAATTGGCCGACCGTCATCATGATCTGAACCGTGAAATCCACCGTATTGAGAGCGGTGCGGAGGCTGCATCGGATGACAGGGCGGAGGCGCTGAAGAAAGAGCGGCTGGTCTTGCTCGACGCATTGTCGGCGTTAATCGCAAAACGTCAACGCGCCATACCGATTTGACCTTGGTCAAAGACTGAACCGCGCAATTGCGTCACGGCCTATCCAACATTCACGAGATGAAGGGACAGATCTTGGACAATCCGCTGATGCAGGCACCCGTGCTGCTTTTTCTGGGCATGATGGTCGGCTTCACGCTCGTCATGGCATTCGTGACCATTGAGGAAGCAATACGCCGCCGCTGACCCGCACCCAATCGCCGCGCCCCGCTTCATGACGGGGTCGGCCAACCACTCCTCCACTCGCCCGGCCAAGCATATGCAAGGCTGGGTGTTTTTTGAGTTATGCCACAGGGCTGTCGGCGCTAAATCGCGCCAGCCACCGCTGCGCTCCGATAAGCAACAGGACCGACACCGCTTCTGCCACCATCGAAAAACGGATGAGCCCGTCAAACGGGTCACCCATCATGACCCCGACAGCACGGCCCGCCAAAGCCAGTCCGAACAGCGCGGCTGGAATGTAGAGCAAGAGGTGCAGTTCGGGCCGCAGAGCAGCCCAGCCCGCTGTCACTGAGGATAGGATGAAAAATGCCGACAGATCTGCGCGGATCGTATTCATCCCCACCGCGTCACCACTAACGCCAAGCAATTCGTGGTAACTGGTCGGGTCGCTCAGTCCCGTAAGGCCCGTCCAGCCAAAATAAACCGCCCATAGCGCCACCACGCCCCGGATAATCCAATGCATATGTCCCTCTCCCCAGAGTTTGAAACCGGGGTCAGGCTATACGGACCATCATCCTTGTCAATCCCGCGACAATAATGTCCTGGCCTGCCCCGCCAATTGGGCCAGCATTGCGGGCGAAGGTGATGCGCTTGTTTGTGCCCGTGTAACAAAGGTCCTAAATTGCTGCACACGCGCCTGATTACGCGTCAGCCAATCGGCGGTGACGGCCTCGGCTTCGCCGCCCAGCCGCGCGATGGTCTCAAGCCGCATCTGTTGAAAATCGCGGGCTAACCCTGCGACCAACAGCCGCTCCCATGGGTCGCTAGGCGTTAATTGCATGGCGGCGCCTTGCGCCCAGTCCAACCCCGTTTCTTGGCCAAAAATCGTAAAGGCGCGGGTTATGCCTTCGGGACCGACGCCCTGTTTGCGGGCCAGCGCAACGATGCCGACAGCGCCGTCAATCTCGGCCAGATGGACCACGGCTGCGGCCAGTTCAGGTGGCGCACCCTTGGCTATGAGCCGCTCGGCAAAGGCACTGGCCTGTTTGCGGCCTTGGCTCAGCAACAATGTGTCGCCTTGTCGGTCCAGCTTGCCAATCCCCGGTGCCAAATCGGCGACGCATTGCGCCAGTGTGCGCGATGCAACCGCGTTGCGGATAAGATCGGCCATGTGCGCCCGAACCTCGATCGCCACTTCACTATACAGCATCAACCGCACATCTTCGGCTATGTCGGCCGCGTCCAGCCTTTGCCAAAGCCCCTCAAGCTGAAACAGTTGTTCGGCGACGACAAAGGCTTCGGCAACGTCGGAAACACCAACGCCTTCTTCTTCCGCCAGCTCAAACGGGTGCGTCAAACCCATGCGGTTAATCAGGCGATTGGCGACCTTTGTAGCGACAATGGCGCCGCGCAACTGGTGGGTTAAAATGGCATCGCGGTGCGCCGCCACCAGCGGCTCGGGAAAAGCAGCCAGCAATTCACCGTCCATCAACGGGTCGCTGCCCAGGCCAGACTCTTCGGTCGCTGCCTGTAACGCCAATTTGGCGGTTGATAATATGACCGCCAATTCTGGACGTGTCATCCCGCGATGGTCACTGGCGCGCCGCATCAATTCATCATTGGGCGCAATCCCTTCGACTATACGGTCCAGCTGCCCAGCGCCCTCAAATTGGTCGATCAGCCGCAAAATGGCGGGCATTGCGGGTGCGCCGCCACGTTCCGCAATCGACAAAGCCAGCGCTTGAAGCCGGTTGTCGGTGAGCACCAGATCGCCGACTTCTTGGGTCATTGAGGATAATAGGGTGTTTCGGGCATCCTCTGCCAAGATACCGTCGCGCAGTTCCTTATTGAGTGCGATTTTAATATTGACCTCGTTATCCGAACAATCAACGCCTGCGCTATTGTCGATGAAATCGGTATTGATGCGGCCACCGCGTGCGGCAAAGGCTATGCGCGCGGCTTGCGTGATGCCCAGATTGGCCCCCTCGCCGATAACCTTGGCTCGGACATCCTGTGCATCGACGCGCAGCCCGTCGTTGGCGGGGTCGCCGACTTCGGCATTATTCTGGGCTGCTGCCTTCAAATAGGTGCCTATGCCGCCAAACCAGATCAGGTCGGCTTCGGCCTTGAGGATTGCCGACAACAGCGCGGCAGGCTCAATCTCTTCGGACGCGATGCCCAAAGCCGCCCGCGCTTCGACGGACAGCGCAATCACTTTTTGACTGCGCGGGAAAATGCCGCCGCCCTTGGACAGCAATTTGGCGTCATAATCGGCCCAGCTTGATCGCGGCAGAGCAAACAGGCGCGCGCGTTCGGCCCAACTGCTCGGGCCATCGGGGTCGGGGTCGATGAAGATATGGCGATGGTCGAACGCTGCAATCAGTTTCAATGATTTGGAGAGCAGCATGCCATTGCCGAACACATCACCGGACATGTCGCCGACGCCAACGACACGGATGGCGTCGCGTTGCACGTCCACGCCCATTTCGCGGAAATGGCGTTGCACGGAAATCCACGCGCCCTTTGCCGTTATGCCCATGGCTTTGTGGTCATAACCGTTCGACCCGCCGCTCGCAAAAGCGTCGCCCAGCCAGAATCCATGGCCCAGCGCGATGGCATTGGCAATGTCGGAAAATGTCGCCGTGCCCTTGTCTGCAGCCACAACGAAATAGGGATCTGGTTCGTCGCGGATGACAATGCCCTGCGGGTGCTCGACAATGCCGTCGACCAGATTATCGGTAATCGACAACAAGGTGCGGATGAAGATGCGATAACATTCGGTCCCCTCGGCCAGCCATGCATCGCGATTTACCGATGGGTCTGGCAATTGTTTGGGGTAAAAACCGCCCTTGGCACCCGTCGGCACAATCACGGCGTTTTTGACCCGCTGCGCCTTCATCAATCCCAATATCTCGGTGCGAAAATCATCACGGCGATCGGACCAGCGCAGGCCACCGCGCGCAATAGGCCCGGCGCGCAAGTGAATAGCCTCGACACGGGGGGAATAGACAAAAATCTCGCGCCACGGCAACGGACGCGGCAAGCAAGAGATGCCGTGGCTATCCAGTTTGAACGCCAATGCTTCCTGCGCGGCAGGGGCAAAGGCGTTGGTGCGTAGCGTTGCCTCTATCACGCTGTGCATCAGGCGCAGGATGCGATCCTCGTCAATCGCCGCGACCTTGGCAAGACCATCGGTGATGGCTGCTCTTGCGGCCCCTGTGGCGGTGTCCGATTGCCGGGCCGGGTCGTGGAGGGCTATGAACAGGTCAACCAGACCCCGCGTGACATCGGGTGCACCGCGCAGCGCACTGACAAAAGTCAACAGGCCATAATTGGCACCCGCCTGGCGTAGATAGCGAAACCAAGCGCGCAGCCAGATAATGGCACCTGGCGCTATGCCCGTTTGCAAAATCAACTGATTGAATGCGTCATTTTCGGCCTCGCCGCGCAAGACATCGGCAATGGCGTCCTCGATGATGCGGATGCGTTTCGCATCTTTGGTATAATCCATCCCGCTATGCCCGGCATCAAGCAGTAGGTCCTGCACATGCTCTCCCGCATGGTCGCCGCTGGCCGCGTCGAGCATTGTCGGCACTTCTTCGACGACGGTGAAGCCAAAATTTTCAAGCGCGGGGACAACCCGCGACAAGGGGAGAGCACCGATATGGCTATAAACTTTCAGGCGTAACCGAGCGGCTCCAGCGCCGCCAAATTGCGATATCCGCACATCAACCGGGCTGTCATCGCCCAGATCGTGGAGGCGCAATATGTCAAGCGCGGCCTCATCGGGGCTGTGCGATAGCCGATACGCAGCCGGGAAACGCGCGGCAAACCGGCCGGCCAGCACCGATGCGCGTCCTTCGCCCAATTCGGAAAGTGCTTTTTCGACCCCCGGCACCCAGCCGCGAACCATGGCTTCCAGCTCCTCATCAAGCGCCTGCGCATCGGGGATAACGCCGCCGCGTAAATCGATGGCATACCGCAGCAATGCCGCGCCGCCATCCTCCATCGTGATGCTCCAGCTCAGCACCTTGCCCTGTGTGCGCTGGGTCAACATCGCTTCGATAGCCAAACGGCGGCCAGTGGACACTTCGTCACGCGGCAACCAGACAAAGGCGAATAAATGCCTTTGCAATGCCGCCGTCAGCATATGCAATTTTGGCCTTGGGCGGTCCGCAATCGACATTGCGGTCAGTGCCAGCGTTTCAATTTGGGCTGAATCGACCGAAATCAAAAGGTCATGCGGCAATTGTGTCAACACATGCGCCAACGCCTTGCCCGCATGGCCAGAAGGGTCGAAATCAAATTTTTTGAGCAGTTCCGACAGCATGTTGCGCAGCATCGGCACGCGTTCAGGCGGCGAAGATAGGGCGGCGCTGGTCCATAATCCCGCATGAATCGAAATCCCGCTCAGCCCGCTTTCATCATGGACCGGGATGATGATGAGGTCGATCAGGACGCGGCGATGGACGCTCGAAATGCGGTTTGATTTGATGATGAGCGGCGCACGCCCGCCGCGTGCAAACCACGCCATAGAGGCTTCGATTGTCGCCTTGTTCAAGAGCGGCGGCCCATCGTTGCGGCAAAAGCCAAGCGGCGCACATGGAGCCTGCCCACGCACATGCGTTTCATGGCCAAGCTGCGTAAAATTACGGTCGAGGAACCAGCGTAACAAGGCGGCTGCCTCGCTGTCGTGACAGCGTTCCGCATCATCGTGCATCGCCGTCTGTAATTTGATCCAATCGGTGACGGCCGCCCGCACGTCAGCGAGAACGCGGCTAATGTCAGCCACCAATTCACGGCGTTCCTTGGCATCGGCGCGCGCAATTTCCATGTAGATCATCGACTCACGGCGTTCCCCGCTGGTGTCGCGATCGAGTATCTGGTCCAACCTGCCATCGGGATTGCGGCGCACCGAAACCACGGGGTGGACAATTTTGTATATCGCAAGTCCCGTAGCGGCGACGGCTGCCGCCACAGAATCAACCAGGAACGGCATGTCATCATTGATCAAGGCAAGCCGCATCCGCCGTTCACCCGCCTTGCCGGGCTGTGTTTCCAAACGGAGGGCATGGTGCCCAATGTCGCGCGTCATCGCTAGCGAAGCGACAAAAGCCGCAGCATCCCCCCACGACGACAGGTCGTCGGCGCCCCCCCCATCGTCGGGGGCCTCGTCGGGTAGAGCGCTCTCGCACAATGCGCCGCATACCCTGTCAATGATGTGCCCCGGGGGCGGTGAAATATCGGATTGTTGAATTGTGTCAGGATTGCGCTTTGGCATGTCGCACTCGGTTGTTCAGAGGGGAACGGGATGGCGGTTATCGCTTCACCTTATGCGCCCGACGCGGCAATGCCTCAACCCCTTGAACGACCATATCGTGCATGATGGTGTAATTAAATTACCGCGCTAAATACGCCGTGCGGCGATCTTCAACGTCCGCACGCACTGACTGTCGTCATCCCCGATCATCGCGATAATGGCGTGGCTGCCGTCCGGCATGCGCCGGGCAACGAGCAAGCTAAACTCTTGTTCGCTCTCGACATAGGGCAGTTCGACATGCGCCAACGGCACGGCGCGCCGTAATTTTTCGGCAATCCCCGCCATCGGATCATGCGCTGGCCGCGCCGCATTTTTTGCCGCGCGGATTTTTTTGACCAACCCCTTGATGCCATCGGACTGCGCGATGAGATAGGGGGTGAGCTGATCAGCAGGAATCGCTTCGTCGGCAGCGTGATTCAGCACCGCCGCATATTCGGCCAATCGCGTCTTGTCATAACCAGCGCCAAAGATCAGCTTGACGACAGGTGTCATAGGGGAACGGTCTGATGGCGCTATACCAGCTTCATCGAGCAACTCGGCATAATCACCGGGCGCTTTTTGTGCCGCGCACGCAAAACCCCACGCCTGGCCAATGGCCTGATAGAGCGCATTGTGCCCACGCGCATGGGCATTCGCCGCAACATCGGCACTTGCCCGTGCATTGGCCAGCCAGTCGGCGAGGCTCGCATCCTCGCCATCCAAATGCGCGGCGACAAATGTTTCATCGAGCACCAATTCATCATCTTGATAGGCATGGTCGTACGCATGTTCTGGAAACGCAGGCGCTACGGCATCGGGTTCCATAATGGCCTCTGGACCATCTGCCCACACGGGCACGGTAGGCCTGGCATGCGGGGTTGCGAGCGCAGCGGCAGCCATTTCCTCGCTCAAGGCGTCAGTCAGGTCGGTTTCCGCCGCTTGTTTCCAATTGATAACACCTAGGATGAAGTCAATCGTGTCGTCGTCGGAGGAAAAGGGCAACAGGACGCCGCGATACATGATCGTCGCGTCTTTTTCGTTGATGAACTCTGCTTCGAACCCGATGGGCGCGCGATTGGCTATGATCTGAAGATAATGGTCGGTGAGCCGCGACAGGAGCGAACGGCGCGGGACATCGGCAATGAATTGAACCGATTCGTCTAGCTGGCATTCCGCAGCAATAGATTCGCCGACGAACGCAATGGCGGGGTTTTCCAGCCCACCGGTGAAATCAAGCAGCACGGTGTTCGTGCCAAAATCGCCCAGATCATCAAGATCGAGCGATTCGATTGATGGAAAAGAGCGCCCATCAAGCAATTTTGCCCAGAAATTATAGGCGCGCACATGCATGCGACGCTCATCAAGACCGATCATCGGTGGAGGCTCTATGCCCGGCGCGTCTTCCACTGCGTCATCGAAAACGTCCGGCAACATTTCATCGCCACTTTCAATTGGTCTGCCTATGCTGTCCATCATCAATTGGTCCTGTAGGGCCTAAGTTGCTCTCCTCATGCCACCAAAATGGTAAATGGACCGTTAATTTAGTAGCCTAAACCGCAGAATTGCACGACACACACGTCGTCGGCTTGTCTTGAACCTATGATACTGCTAACCGCCTCGCCGCACAGATGGCCTTTACGGCCCGTGCCGCTTTAGCTCAGTTGGTAGAGCATCGCATTCGTAATGCGGGGGTCACAGGTTCGAGTCCTGTAAGCGGCACCATTTCACCATTCGCCAATGCCGGTTTGAGTGACGCGCGTTCACGGTAGGACGAGCCCAGCGAACAGGCTGCTACACTTAGCCTATTTAGATGGCCGCCATGGCACGCGCGACTGTTTTGGCCAGCGCCACCACATCATGATCTCCGAACATTTTGCCACCGGTACGCGACTGGCTACCCAATTGGGTGATCAGGCGGATCATGTCGAAACCCTTCGCGTCCCCCTTGCCGTGATGCAACTTTAATAGCATGAGCGATGGCATAGCTGGGTGGAGGGTGAAGATGGACATTGGTGCAATGCGTATCGCAATTTTAGTTGCCGTGGCCGCGATCGGCATGGCCACACCATCGTTCGCACAAGACGCCTCGCATCAGCGCGAGGCGCGCGCCATTCTCGAACGGCTGGTCGCGTTCCGCAGTTCCGAAGGGCATGGGCAGTTGAACGCCGCCGCCGATTATATCGTGGCACAGGCCGAGTTGGCGGGTGCGACCGGGGCCGACATCGCGCGCATCCCCGTGGGCGATACACAGGCGGTGCTGGTGCGCATCACCGGCAGCAACCCCGCACTTGCGCCCGTGCTGTTCTCCGCGCATTTCGATGTGGTCGATGCGCGGCCAGAGGATTGGGAGGCCGACCCCTATGTCCTGAGCGAGCAGGGCGGTTTTTTCATCGCTCGCGGCGCGGCGGATAACAAGGCTGGGGTGGCGGCGTTGCTCTCGACCATCCACCGGCTGGCTGACGACCACTATCGCCCGCTACGGACATTGATATTCGTCTTCATCGGCGATGAGGAAACCGAACAGACGACGACCCGCGCCGTGGTTCAGCACCCATGGGTGCGCGGCGCCGCCTTTGCCATCAACACCGACGCGGGCGGCGGAATGTTGACGCCTGAGGGTCGGCCATTGATTTATTTCACCCAGGGAGCAGAGAAAACCTATGCCTCGTTCCGGCTGACGGTGCGCAATCCGGGTGGGCATAGTTCGGTGCCGCGCGCCGACAATGCGATCTATGATCTGGCGCGGGCATTGTTGCGGGTGGAGGAGCACCGCTTTCCGGTGATGGCGAGCGCGCTGACGCGCAGCTATTTCGCCGCTGTAGGACAGGTCGAAACGGGATCGATAGCGCCCTCACTGCGCGCCTTTGCCGCCGACCCCGGCGATGCGGCGGCACTGGCGGCGATCCGCGCCGATCCCGAATATGCCAACAAGATTGCGACGACATGCGTGGCGACAATGGCGGCGGCGGGGCATGCTGAAAATGCGCTGCCGCAGCGCGCCGAAGCGACCGTCAATTGCCGCATCTTTCCCGGCACCCCCGTTGTGCAAGTGCAGCGCGAGCTTGGGCAAGCTATCAGCAACCCTGCGCTGGTGATAGAGGTGATGGATGCGCCGCAGGAAAGCCCGGTGTCCGAACTGACCGACGAAGTGGCGAATGCGATTACCGCGTCGGTTCACGCCCGCAACCCCGGCGTTCCCGTCGCACCATCGCTGATGGCGGGGGCAACCGACGGGCTGGTCTATCGCAGCAACGGCATCCCCACCTATGGCACATCGGGGATGTTCGAGGTTCCGGGTGAGGGGCATGAGCATGGCCTCAATGAACGGGTCCGCGTTTCTGCATTTTATGCTGCGATAGAGCATATCCACGATCTTGCATTGGCGTTCGGGCGGTAAGCCGCAGTGGATGCGCCTAACCCCAATGACGATCCCGACGCTGATTGGAGCCTGCCGGGCTGGATTTATCATGACGCGGAATATTACGCGTTGGAGATGGATCGGGTGATGGCCCCTGCGTGGCAGATTGTCTGCCACATAGGCGAATTGCCCAGTGCCGGTTCTTACCATACACTCGAATTATTGGGGGAAAGCATAGTCATTATTCGCGGCGATGACGATATTGTGCGCGCCTTTGCCAATGTTTGCCGCCACCGCGCGATGCGGTTGTGCGAACCGGGGTCGGGCTGCGTCAAAAAACTGGTCTGCCCCTATCATGCTTGGGTCTATGAACTCGACGGGCGATTATCGGGGGTGCCGATGCGCAGTGACTATCCCGCGCTCGATATGGCCGATAATGGCTTGATGCCCGTCGATGTCGAGGTCTGGCGCGGTTTCATCTTTGTTCGGCTGCGCGATGATGGCGGCCCCAGTGTTGCGGAGATGATGGCGCCTGTCGATGCGCAAATTGCGCCCTATCGCTTTGAGGATATGCGCCCCTTGGGCACGCCCTCGGCACGGCCCCGCGCGGTCAATTGGAAGAATGTCGGCGATAATTATTCGGATAATCTGCACATCCCTGTCGCGCACGATGGCCTGACGCGGCTGTTCGGCAAAAGCTATGCGATTGAAAACCATGGCTGGGTTGATAAAATGTCGGGGCAGTTGGTAGACCGCCCCTCCGCCAATGCGTGGGAGCGTTTTTACCAGGCGCATCTGCCCCGTGCGCCGCACTTGCCAGAGGAAAATCAGCGGCTGTGGCTCTATTTCAAACTGTGGCCGAATATGGCGTTTGACCTTTATGCCGACCAGATCGATTTCATGCACTGGGTGCCGACAGGGCCGACGACCTGCGAGCTGCGGGTGCGGGCCTATGCTTTGCCCGACGAACGGCGAGAAATGAAGCTGGCGCGCTATGCCAATGACCGCATCAACCGTATCGTCAATGCCGAGGATACATGGCTGATCGAGCGGGTGCAGGCGGGGATGGAGAGCGGGCGCTACACCGCAGGGCCGCTGGGCGCGAGCGAGGTGTGCCTGCGCGCCTTTGCGAGCAAAATCCGGGGCCTCATTCCCGAAGCGCGGCAGCACCATTCGCCGCCATTTGGCTGGTCGGCCTCAGCCACCGTTCGCCCTGAGTAGCCACTGAGCTTGTCGAAGTGGCGTATCGAAGGGTAATGGCACAATAATGGTGCTTCGATACGGGTCTTCGTCCTTCGACAGGCTCAGTATCTTAGCCCCTACTCTGCACGAACGGTTTTCTGGGGGAATCATGACAAAACGCTATGACGCGATCATCATCGGCGGCGGGCACAACGGCCTCGTTTGCGCTTTCTATCTGGCGAGGGCGGGGATGAAGGTTCGCGTATTAGAGAAGCGCGATGTCATCGGCGGCGCGTGCGTCACCGAAGAGTTCCACCCCGGTTTTCGCAATTCGACCGCCAGCTATACTGTCAGCCTGCTGCGGCCAAAAGTTATCGCCGACATGCGACTCCATGAACGTGGTTGGCGGATTATCGAACGGACGATCAGCAATTTTTTCCCGCACGCGGACGGTTATCTCAAGCTGGGCGGCGGGACGGCGCGCACTCAGGCAGAGTTTGCGCGTTTCAGCCAAAAGGACGCCGCGACTTTCCCCGATTATGAAGCGGCGCTCGAACGGGTGGCAGAGGTGCTGCGCGACATGGCGCTCAAAACCCCGCCCAATGCGGGCGGCGGCATCCGCGCGCTGATCGCGGCAGCGGCGCAGGGGCGCAGGCTGGCGGCTATGGATATTGAGGCGCAGCGCGACGTCATGGACCTGTTCGTCAAATCGGCGCGCAATTTCCTCGACAGCTGGTATGAAAATGAACATATCAAAGCGGCATTCGGCTTCGATGCGGTGGTCGGCAATTATGCCAGTGTCGATACGCCGGGGTCGGCCTATGTTCTACTCCACCATGTCTTTGGAGAGATTAACGGCAAAAAGGGTATGTGGGGCCACAGCGTCGGCGGTATGGGTGCTATCACCCAATATATGGCCGAAGCCTGCGTCGAGGCGGGGGTTGAGATCAGCCTCGAATGTGCCGTGGACAAGGTGCTTGTGGACGGCAACAAAGCGGTAGGTGTCCGTCTAGAGAGCGGCGAAGAGATTGCCGCCAGCATCGTCGCCGCCAATGTCGGCCCTGCCTTGCTGTTCCGACAGCTGGTTGATCGCGCCGATATGCCGCCCGCTTTCGTGCGGCGGATGGACAATTTCAAGGCAGGGTCGGGGACATTCCGTATGAATGTTGCCTTGAGCGAACTGCCCGATTTTACGGTGCTGCCCGGCAAGGAAAAGGCCGAACACCATACCGCCGGGATCATCATCGCGCCGACGCTCGATTATATGGACCGCGCCTATAGTGACGCGCGCGCCACTGGTTGGTCCACCGAGCCGATTGTCGAGATGAAATTACCGACCAGCGTCGATGACAGTCTGGCCCCGTCGGGAATGCATATCGCCAGCCTGTTTTGCCAGCAATTCGCACCGACATTACCAGACGGCAGGTCGTGGGACGATGAACGCGAGGCTGCGGCCGACCATATCATCGACACCGTCACCAAGCACGCGCCCAATTTCAAAGGCGCGGTCATCGCGCGGCAAATCCATTCGCCGCTCGATCTGGAGCGCAAGTTCGGACTTATCGGCGGTGACATCATGCACGGCCATATGAGCCTCGATCAATTATGGGCGGCGCGGCCCGTGCTGGGTCATGGGGATTATCGCGGGCCTATCAAGGGCCTCTATATGTGCGGCGCGGGCACGCATCCTGGCGGCGGCGTCACCGGCGCACCGGGGCATAATGCCGCGCATGAAATCATCCGCGACCGCAGCCTGCTTGGGAAGATTTTCGGGTAAGAACCTGCTTTCCTACAGGGTTTTGGCTATGGTAAAAGCGGCGCATGATGCTGCTTATTACCCTTGTCCTTATCGGTGCGCAAACGGTTCCCCGCCCACTTGGCGTCGAGGGGTTAGGGGTGGGTCTCCTCTTGA
>JBBTFY010000008.1:0-23354 GCA_038041635.1 Pseudomonadota bacterium | reverse complement strand
CGATGCGCACGAGGCTGGATTGCCGCGCAGCCAGATGGCTGCTCGCAATGACGAATTGATTCACTACGCGCAGGAGAAGCCAATGATCCGCCTTCGTCACATGTTGATAGCCACCGCCGCACTGGCTGCCCTAACCACCCCCGCCGCTGCGCAGGATACCGCCACAGCGGCAGCGGCTGGCGACACTATCGCGGCCCAAGTGCGCGCCGACATGCCGTCGCTGATGGACCTGTACCGCGAAATGCACGCCGCGCCCGAACTGTCCTATATGGAGGTGCAATCGGCGGCGCGGCTGGCGAACGAAGCACGGCGGCTGGGCTTTGAGGTGACGGAAAATGTCGGTGGGCACGGCGTCGTCGCGTTGCTGCGCAATGGCCCCGGCCCCGTGCTGATGATCCGTGCCGATATGGATGGCCTGCCGGTGACAGAGGCAACCGGATTGCCCTTTGCCAGCCGGGTGCACGTCACCACCGCCGAAGGTGTAGAGACCGGCGTCATGCACGCGTGCGGCCATGACACGCATATGGCGGCGTGGATCGGCACGGCGCGCGCGCTGGTCGCCAACCGCGCCGCATGGTCGGGCACAGTCGTGATGATCGGCCAGCCCGCCGAGGAACGCGGCGGCGGTGCCCGTGCCATGCTGAACGACGGGCTGTTCACCCGCTTTCCCCACCCCACCCATGCGCTCGCGTTCCATGATGCGGCGCAATTTCCGGCTGGCATGCTGGGCTTCACCCCCGGCTTTGCCCTAGCCAATGTCGATAGCGTCGATATATTGGTGCGCGGCGTTGGCGGGCACGGTGCCTATCCGCACACCACCCGCGATCCCGTAGTGCTGGCCAGTAACATCGTCGGCAATCTGCAAACATTGGTCAGCCGCGAAGTCGACCCACAAGATGCGGCGGTCGTTACCGTTGGCAGTTTCCACGCGGGCACCAAGCATAATATCATCGGCGAAGAGGCGCGGCTACAACTGACGGTGCGCAGTTATAGCGACGCCACCCGCACGCTGTTGCTCGATGGCATCGCCCGGATTGCGCGCGGCGAAGGGATTGCCGCTGGCGTGCCAGAGGACCGCATGCCCGTCGTCAATATCGATCGGCGGGAGTTCACACCATCGACCTATAATACGCCGGATTTCACCAACCAGTTGGCCGATTTCCTGCGTGGCCGTTTCGGCGTAGCGCGGGTGATGCAAGTGCCGCCGTCGATGGGCGGTGAGGATTTCAGCGAATATGGCCGTGCCGATTCGAACATCAAAAGCCTGATTTTCTGGGTTGGCGGCACCCCGCAAGCTGAATTTGATGCCGCACGCGCCAATGGCGGGCATTTGCCCTCGCTGCACAGCGCCTATTGGGCACCAGACGCCGAACAAGTCATCTCCACCGCGACCGAGGCGATGACCGCTATGGCGATGGAGATACTCAAACCCGCGCAGCCGTAATTACGCCTACGCTGGACCTTGCGCATAGTCGCCCCGCTTGCTAGCCGCGCGGCACAAACAATGATGCAGCGGGAGTGACCTTCGTGGCCGATCAGATCAAACGTGTGGTGCTGGCCTATTCTGGCGGACTGGACACCAGCGTCATCCTGAAATGGCTGCAAGTCACCTACGCTTGCGAAGTGGTGACATTCACCGCCGATCTGGGTCAGGGTGAGGAGCTGGAGCCCGCGCGCGCCAAGGCGGTGTTGATGGGGGTTAGGCCTGAACATATCTATATCGACGACCTCAAGGAAGAATTTGTCCGCGATTTCGTGTTCCCGATGATGCGCGCCAATGCGCGGTACGAGGGGGATTATCTGCTTGGCACCAGCATCGCCCGCCCGCTGATTTCCAAGCGTCTTGTCGAAATTGCCCGCGAAACCGGGGCCGACGCGGTGGCGCACGGCGCGACGGGCAAGGGTAATGACCAGGTTCGTTTTGAACTTAGCGCCTATGCGCTCAACCCCGATATCAAGGTGATTGCGCCGTGGCGCGAATGGGATTTGACCAGCCGCACCGCGCTCATCGCCTGGGCCGAAGCGCACCAGATTCCGGTGCCAACCGACAAGCGCGGCGAAAGCCCGTTTTCGACCGATGCCAATATGTTGCATACATCATCCGAAGGCAAAGTGCTGGAAGACCCGTGGAACGAGGTGCCTGACTATGTCTATTCGCGCACGGTGAACCCAGAGGATGCGCCGGACACCCCCGAATATATCATGATAGATTTTGAACGCGGCGACGGCATTGCGCTGAATGGCGAGGCGATGTCGCCCGCAACGCTACTGGAGGCGCTCAATCAACTAGGCCGCAAACACGGCATTGGCCGCCTTGACCTCGTTGAAAACCGCTTTGTCGGCATGAAATCGCGCGGCATGTATGAAACACCGGGCGGCGAGATTTATGCGCGCGCGCATCGCGGGATTGAGAGCATCACGCTTGATCGCGGCGCGGCGCACCTCAAAGACGAGCTAATGCCGAAATATGCCGAACTCATCTACAACGGTTTCTGGTTCAGCCCCGAACGCGAGATGCTGCAAGCCGCGATTGACCATAGCCAGACCAAGGTTGGCGGCACGGTGCGGCTGAAACTCTACAAGGGCAATGCGTCGGTGGTTGGCCGCAAATCGCCGCACAGCCTGTATAGCGAACGCCATGTGACGTTCGAAGATGATGCGGGTGCTTACGACCAAAAGGATGCGGCTGGCTTTATCAAGCTCAATGCTTTGCGGCTTAAGCTGTTGGCGAAGCAGCGTTGATGGACGCACCGCAGCGCTTTTTCTCTGACAATGCCGCTATGGTCCATCCGGCGGTGATGACCGCCATCGCTGCGGCCAATCCTGTTGATACTGCCTATGACGGCGACGCGCTGTCGGCGCAGCTAGACAGTGCATTTTCGGACCTGTTCGAAACGCGCGTGACGGCGCTGTGGGTGCCGACGGGAACGGCAGCCAACAGCATCGCCCTCGCCGCTTTTGTCCGCCCGTGGCAATCGGTGCTGTGCCACGCCGAGGCGCATATCGAGGTCGACGAATGCGGCGCGCCCGCGATGTTCACCGGCGGGGCCAAGCTGGAATTACTGGGCGGCGAGGGCGCGAGAATTACCGCAGAGGCCATTGATGCGCGGATGGCGGCGATCCGCAAGGATGTGCATCAAGTTCAGCCCGCCGCGATCAGCATTACCAATGCATCCGAATATGGGTTGGCGTGGCGCCCGCAAGAGGTGGCAGCGATTGGGGACGCGGCGCGCAGGCATGGGCTACATCTGCACATGGATGGCGCGCGCTTTGCGGGCGGTGTGGCGCATGTCGGCTGCGCCCCCGCCGATGTGACATGGCGGGCGGGCGTCGATGCGCTGTCGTTCGGCTGCGTGAAAAACGGCGGGATGAACGCTGAAGGCCTGCTGTTTTTTGGCGATGCGCCAGCGGGCGTGCATGAATTGCGTAAACGCTCTGGTCATTTACAGTCCAAAGGGCGGTTTATGGCCGCGCAACTCCTGGCGATGATACAAGACGGGCTATGGCTCGACAATGCCCGCGCGGCCAATGCGGCGGCGGCGATGATTGCACAGGCGGCGGGGACGCGATTGCTCTATCCGGTAGAAGCCAATGAGATATTTTTGCGGGTGACCCCTGATGAAGCGGCAAAGCTACGCGCGGCCGGGTTCGACTTTTACGACTGGGGCGAAGGCGCAGCGCGGCTGGTGACAAGCTGGAACCATAGTGTTGCCGATGTGCAGCCCCTTGCCGACGCGATTGCCGGGTTGTGACCGCCGCGCCTGCGCCCACGCTGCTTAGCCCGCGAATCCTCATCCCCTTCGTCATCGTCACATTAATCTGGGGATCGACGTGGATCGTTATCCGCGACCAGTTGGGCAGCGTTCCGCCAAGCTGGTCCGTGACCTATCGTTTCACTGTCGCCGCCATCGGTATGTTCGCTTTGGTGTTGGTCCGCCGCGAACCGCTGCTGCTGCGCGGGCGCGCGTGGGGCTATGCTGCACTGCTCGGCAGTCTGCAATTCGCGCTTAATTTCAACTTTGTTTATCGCGCCGAAGCCTTTGTGACGTCGGGCGTCGTCGCGGTGATATTTGCGCTGCTGATTGTGCCCAACACTATCCTTTCACGCCTGTTCCTCAAAACGCAGCTCGACCCGCGCTTTATCATTGGGAGTGCGATAGCCATTTGCGGCATTGTCGCGTTGCTGGTGCACGAAGCACAGGCCGTGCGCGGTGAGCCAGTGGCCGTGGCAATCGGCTTCGCCCTGACGGTGAGCGCGGTCATCAGCGTTTCTATGGCCAATGTCATGCAGGCGACCCGCTTTGCCCGCGCACAGTCGCCCGGCACGATATTAGCGTGGGCGATGTTATTTGGGGCGCTGGCCGACGCCGCCTTTGCTGCAGTGACGGTCGGTGCCCCCGTCATCGACATGCGCCCCGGTTATTTGGCAGGGGTTGCCTATCTGGGCATCATCGGCACCGTGCTCACCTTTCCGCTCTATTTCTCGATTATCCGCAAGGTAGGGGCAGGCCCTGCGGCGTGGACCAGTGTGCTGATCCCCATCGTTGCCATGGGGTTTTCAACAGTGCTGGAAGGTTATATCTGGTCACCGCTGTCGATATGCGGGGCGGTGCTGGCCATCGCTGGCCTCATCGTGGCACTGCGGCGGTGACGGGCACACGCATCACTGCGCTCGACGTGACGCGCGGTTTTGCGGTGATGGGGATATTGGCGATGAACATCATCGCCTTTGCCTGGCCCGAACCCGTTTATATGACGCCCATGGCAGGCGGTGGGTCCAATATCACCGATGTAACGGCGTGGGCGGTCAACTATATGTTGATCGATTCAAAGATGCGCGGGCTGTTTTCGATGCTGTTCGGCGCTTCGGCGCTGTTAGTGATGGATCGTGCAGACGCGGCTGGACGCAATATTGCCCGCACCCATATTGCGCGGATGGCGGTATTAGGGCTGTTTGGCCTCCTGCATTATTATCTGATCTGGTGGGGCGATATACTCTTCCTCTATGCCGCATGCGGCATGCTATTATTGATGCTTCGCAATTGGTCTGTGCGGGCGCTGGCAATCACGGGCGCGGTGTTGATTGCCCTACAAGCATTGTTCTACGGCTCCGCTCTGTTGGCGATACGGCTGGCGCATGATGGCGGTGCGGCGAGTGTTGCCAAGGAATATGACCGTTTCGTGGGGCAATTTACCGCTGGCTCGACGCAATTTGCCGAACAGATGCTGGTCTATCGCGGTGACTATGCGGCTATCCTATATCATCGGTTTATCGAGCATGGAACCCAACCCTTTGCCGGCGTCGCGCAATTTGGCGCTGAAACGCTCGGCCTGATGCTGATTGGCATGGCGCTGTTCAAAAGCGGCTTGCTCGGCGGGGCATGGCCGATTGGACGGCTGATGACATGGTGCGGCCGCTGCCTTGCGCTGGGCATCATTGCCAACCTCGCGCTACTGGTGTGGCAAGTCGCAACTGGCCTCGACGCATGGGTGGTCGCCACATCAACCATCGTCTGGTCGGTGCCATTCGATGTCGTGATGAGCATCGGTTATGTCGCATTATTCATGCTATTGGCACAGCGCTTTGCCGAATCGGCAATAATCGCGCGGGTCGCCGCAACAGGGCGCGCCGCCTTTACCAATTACCTCGGCACCTCTGTTGTGATGACGTCCCTATTTTATGGATATGGGCTGGGCCTGTTCGGCGAAGTCAGCCGCGCGGCCTGTTACCTGTTTGTCCTCGGCGCGTGGGCGTTGATGCTGTTGTGGTCGAAACCGTGGCTGGAGCGCTATGCCTATGGGCCAATGGAGTGGTTGTGGCGCAGCCTAGCGCGGTGGCAGTTACAACCAATCCGCAGTCACGCATAGCCTACGCGGCGACCCGCGCCGGCGGCATGAGGTTGCACCAACGGGTTGGTTTCCCCGTCAATCGCTTGCAGCATCTCGGCAAAAATTGGGCGAAGCGACACCACGCGATCAACGTAGGATTCGGGTGATTCGCGCGATTCGACACAGGCACGGCCAAACATTTCAATGTCCTCGGCCAGCTGGCCCAGCAATTCACCGCCAAATTGACGGGCTTCGCTTTTCAGCTTGTGCGCGGGAGAAATGAGGCCAGCAGAGTTGCCGCTGCGCATCGCACATTCTACCGCGTCGATGGATTTCAGCCCATCTTCAACGAAATAACCCAATATGCGCATGAGCTCCGGGCCCAATTGAGCCCGCGTCTGGGAAAATGCCGCCCAATCGACCAATGGCAATTCTTCATTTGGCATGTCTGTGCCTTACCTACCCAAATGGGCTGCAATCGGATTGGTCCCACTCATTCCTTAGCATCTACAGCGTAACCGAATGGTTAACGGGACCGCGATGGCTTGCGCGGGCCGTTGCCGCCGGGGCCAGCGGGGCGTCCACGCGGGATAGGGCGCGCACGCGCCGGGCGTTTGTCCGATGCGCCATGGTCGCTTCCCGACCCGCGTGTCGGCGCAGGGCGGCTGACTGATGCTCGGGCGGATTTACGCTCCGCATCGCCAAACGGGTTTTTAGTGCTGCGAAAGGTCAGCCGCACAGGCACAGCGCCCAATCCCAATTCGCGGCGGATGCCGTTGACAAGGAAACGGCGATAGCTTTCGGGCAGCAAATCGGTGCGCGAGCCAAAGGCGATAAAGGTCGGCGGGCGATTGCGGGCCTGGGTGATATAACGCAGCTTAATGCGCTGTCCCTTTGGCGCGGGCGGCGGATTGGCTTCTAACGCACTTTCGAACCATCGGTTAAGCTCGCCCGTCGTCACCCGCCGCGACCATTGCTCCCGCAGGTCAAACGCGGCAGCAATCAACGCATCGAGTCCCTTGCCCGTAGCGCCAGACACCGTCATCAGCGGCACACCGCGCACCTGTGCCAGCCCTTCGTCAAGCGCGATGCGGACGCCCTGATACAGCGCGCTGCTGTCTTGCGACACATCCCATTTGTTGAGCGCGATGATCAGCGCGCGCCCTTCCTCCAACACGCCATCGGCGATGCGCAGATCCTGCGCTTCGAGGCCAAGCGTCGCGTCGAGCAACAGCACCACCACTTCGGCAAAGGCGACGCTGTGCAGCGCGTCGGCGACCGACAGCTTTTCCAGCTTGTCCTGCACCTTGGCGCGTTTGCGCATTCCGGCCGTGTCAATCAACCGCACGGGGCGTATGGCCCCATCGGCAGCAGTCCAGTTCCAGTCAATCGTGATGGAATCGCGGGTAATCCCGGCCTCTGGTCCCGTAATCAGGCGTTCTTCGCCAAGGATGCGATTGACCAGCGTCGACTTGCCCGCGTTGGGCCGCCCGACAATCGCCAATTTCAATGGTGCTGCGGGATCGTCTTCGTCGATTGCATTCTCGCCATTCTCGTCGTCAAAACTGTCATCCTCCGCGCGGTCGATGAGCGGACGAAGCGCATCGAACAGATCGACAATGCCGTCGCCATGTTCAGCCGACATGCCGAGCGGTTCGCCAAGGCCCAGTTTCCACGCCTCGCTCACCCCCGAAGCCGCCTCGCGCCCCTCAGCCTTATTGGCTATAACGATGATCGGGGTGGCGCTATCGCGCAGCCAGCGGGCAATCTCTTCGTCAACGGGGGTCAGCCCCGCACGCGCATCGACCATGAATAATGCAACGTCCGCGCTGGCCACCGCCGCTTCGGTTTGTGCACGCATCCGGCCCGGCAAGCTGGCGGCGCTATCCTCCTCGAACCCGGCTGTGTCGATGATGCGAAACTCCAGCCCCAGCAAGTGGCCATCGCCCTCGCGCCGGTCACGTGTTACGCCGGGCCGGTCATCGACCAGCGCCAGTTTCTTGCCAACCAGACGGTTGAACAGGGTTGATTTTCCAACATTCGGGCGGCCAACAATGGCAACGACAGGCTGGTCTAAACGCCTCATCGCCATGCGGTGATACGGCCGCTATCATCCATGACATACAGCATGCCGCCAGCAACCAGGGGAGCAAGCCGCGTCGGTCCCGACAGAGGCGTAATAGACTGGATAGCGCCATCGGCAGGGCTTACCTGTGCCATCCGGCCATCGGTGCTGACCAACAGCAACCGCCCGCCAGCCAGTATCGGCCCTGTCCAGCGGATTGCCCCTTCGCGGTCTTCTTCGTCACGCCAGCGCGGCAATTGGCCGATCCAACGGATCTTGCCCGTCGCACGGGTGATGCAGAAAACGCGCGCATCATCGGCGACAATGAACACCCATTCGCCCGCAACCCATGGGGTTGAGATACCTGCAACATTCATTTCCCAGACGCGCTGCCCAGAGAGGAGCTCGTAAACGGCCATGCGCCCGCCCTGCCCGATGGCAAATACCTGTCCGCGATCAATCACAGGATCAGCATCAATGTCCGACAGCGTCGAAACAGCAGCGGCGGTGCGCGTCCGTGCCAAGGCATCGTTCCACAATGCCCGGCCATTTTCATAGCGGTAAGCATTGAGTTCACCCGACGAATAGCCTGCCACGATGGTCCCTTGACCCGCCGCAGGTGCCGCAACGCCAAACACGCTGCCCGGCGCAACTGATCCCGACTCTTGCCATTCAACATTGCCGTCGGATGCACGCAGCGCAAAAATCTGGTTATCCTGCCCCATCACAAACACAGTGCCAAACTCCAATGTCGGCGCGCCGCGCAATGGCCCCGATGGCCGGACGGTCCAGCGCACCGCGCCCGTCGCAGCGTCGATTGCCGCAACATCGCCAAGGCCGCTGACGGCGTAAACACCGCTTGCGTCGGCGCTAACGCCGCCGCCGAAGCGCGCGCGCTGTCCATCCCGCGCCGTATCGCCGATTTTTACCGTCCAACGCTGTGCGCCCGTTGCCGCGTCAAAAGCGTGCACCGTTGCTTCGGTGTCGATGGCAAACAAAGTGCCGCCTGTAACCACAGGGGCCGCCGCCAATCGCGCACGCGTGGTGCCACCATTGATTTGCGCCGTCCATGCCTGGGTCAGTGTCGCCGGCAATGCGACATGCCCCATATATTTGCTGGCACTGCCGCCGGGCTGACCCCAATCGGCATTGGTGAGTTCGCCCGGAAGCACGACTTCGAGACCGACAACGCTGGGGTCAACCGCCAGCGCCGTTTGACTCCCCAAAATGGGAACACGATTGCCGACCGTCGGTGTGCGCGGGCCGCCATTGCCGCGCAATAGGCCGCAGCCGCTCAATGCCAGTGCCGCAGTGGCGAGCAAAGTCGCTGCCCATTTTGCGTTGGTCCGCATATTATTCTCCGGTCTTGGTTGCTGGCATTGAGGGGGATCGCGGCGCTGCTGGTGTTGCCACGGCATCGACGCCCAGCGTCCCAGCCATTTGCACGGCGCGCGATTTCAAACTGTCCGACACGCCTGGCGTTTCCGCTATGCGTTTGAACAGCAGGCCCGCCGCGCGGTCGTTGCCACGTTTCATTTCGGCAAGCGCGGTCAATTCCGCCGCGCTGGCAAAGGCTGGGCCCGGGCTCGCCACCAGACCCCGCAGCCGGGCGATGACGGACGCGGGCGGTAGCGTATCAAATTGTATCAGCACCTGTCGCAACAAAGCGACATGGCGCAGCCCCTGTTCGATGTTGGTGTCATTGGCAACCGCACCATAACGCGCCGCCGCCGTCGCCACGTCGCCGCGTGCTGCCGCCGAATTACCCTGCACCATCAGCGCCAACGCGCGATATGTCGGGTCATCAGCGCGCGCAAGCGCGCTAACCTGATCCGACGCCGCCTTGGGGCGTTCCGCCGCCATTGCCTCCAGCGCTGTGCTGAACGTGCGGCCATTGGCACCAGCCGCGCTTTCCTGCTGGCTTTGCCAATAGAGCCATCCGGCAAAGGCCAGCAGGCCGACGACAATCAGCACCGCCAGCGGACGACCAAAATTGCGCAAGAACCGCTGCGCCGTGTCGGCACGCACGGCATCATCGACTTCGCGCATGAAGGTGTCGGGGTTATCATTACGGGGCGATAGCGCCACTGGTCGTCCTCACATTAGTTACCGCGCGGGCACGTGGAGATGGTCCTTAGCTGGGCAACGCGCAAAGGCCAAGCCTTTGCATCATCATAGCTTCATGGCTTTGGTTGATAGGTTTGATCGCTGGTCGGGAATGAACGCGACCTAACTTCGCCCGCATAGCTGGTCACCGCGTCTTCGACAAAGGCCGCCATATCAGCATAGCGTTTCACAAAGCGCGGCACCCGGTCAAACAACCCCAGCATATCTTCGCTCACCAGCACCTGCCCGTCGCACTGCGCCGATGCGCCGATACCGATGACGGGAATATCGACGCTGTGCGTCACCGCAATGGCGATGGGTTCCAGCACCCCTTCCAGCACCATGGCAAAGGCACCCGCATCGGCCACCGCTTTGGCGTCGGTGAGGATTTTTGCATGCTCCTCCTGGCTTTTCCCGCGCGCGCCATAGCCGCCCAGCGCATTCACCGCCTGCGGCGTCAGGCCGATATGCGCCATCACCGGAATGCCGCGTTCGGACAGGAAAGCGATGGTTGGAGCCATTGCCTGCCCGCCCTCAAGCTTGACCGCTGCGCAGCCGGTTTCGGCCAGTATGCGCGACGCGCTGGCAAAGGCCTGCTGCGGCGACGCCTCATAACTGCCGAACGGCATATCGACGATGACGACGCTGTGGTACGAACCGCGCACCACCGCGCCGCCGTGCGCGCACATCATGTCGAGCGTCACGCCGAGCGTCGACGGCAGACCGTAGATCACCTGCCCCAGCGAATCGCCGACCAGCAACATGTCGCAATGCGCGTCGAGCAGCTGCGCCATCCGCACCGTATAGGCGGTCAGCATCACCAGTGGCTCGACGGTTTTCCCCTCAAACTTGCGGCGCTGGATCGTGGGGACGGTCAGCCGCTTCATCGGCGAAGGTGTGGGATTCGCGCGGCTGGTCGATGTGTCGATGGTGAAAGTGGTGGACATGGGCCGATGAATAGCGAGCGAACGACACTTACGCCACCCCGTCAATGTTATTTATATTTGACTCGATGTTAAAAATATATTACATAACGTTCGAATCAATGAACATTGGAGTTCGCATCATGACGTTTAACGAAAAAATGCATTGGGTTGCTCTGGTCGGGCTGGTGCTGGCTTTTGGCTGGTATTTCGCCACCTATCCCTGGGCAATCGCCAATACCCAAGCCGGGGTCTGGGCAGCAGTGGGGATGCTGATCCCGGTCACGATCATCTTTCTGGTGCCGATGATCGCGGGGACCGTCTATTTTGCCATACGCACGCCGACGGAGGCGACCCTGAAGGCGGATGAGCGCGACAAGACAATCCATCTGCGCGGCACCCACGCGGCCTATTATCCACTGGTTTTGGGCGTCTGGGCCAATATCTTCGCGCTGATCAACGGGGTTGGATTTGGATATTCGGTCAATATCTTGATGGCGACTTTGGTAATTTGCGAACTGATCCGCGTCGGGTCACAGCTTTATTATTATCGCCGGGGGTATTGAGCCATGGCTGCGCTACCCTTCACCAATGCCATCCGCACGCTGCGATTTTTAGCGGGCGAGATGACCCAGGGCGACCTTGGCGATGCTGTCAGCGTCACCCGGCAAACCATAGCTGCGATCGAGCAAGGTAAATATTCGCCATCGCTAGAGGTCGCATTCCGCATCGCGGCGGTGTTCGACAAACCGCTGGAGGAGGTATTTATCTGGAATGATGCCACCACATCCTGAGGGTCTCCGCAACTTCCCTTGGGCAATACTGGCCGGCACGCCACGCATGTCGGCCCTTTTTGCGGTAAAGCCCTGCCTCAATGCCCGCCGCGCACCACTGCAACTGCAACACCCGGGAAATCGCTGAACAGGCCATCGACCCCTTCGGCGATGAAGGCGCGGATTTCGGCGGTCAGGTCGCCGTGGACCTGGGGTTCGGTTCCGGCGCGCAGATTGGCAGGGAGGAAATAATTCTCGGCGCGGAATGTCCATGGGTGGACAGCGAGGCCAGCGCCATGCGCCCGTGCAACCAGCCCCGTCGATGCGCCTAGGGTGGCGTCGGCACCCCGCGCAATCAGCATATCTTTGGCGGGGCCGATGCCGTCGGCATAGGTCGCAATCGCCGCCAGCCCCGCATCGTTCATCATATCGGCATAGCGCGTGTCGGGGCGGTCGGCGGGCGCGCCATCCGGCTCGACCAGCTGGATCAACCGCAATTGCGTGTGCTCGTTTAGCGCAATCAAATTGCCAACCTCAAAGCTCTGGATGAAAATCGGGTCGCTGGCGTGGGTATAGCCGTAGCGAGTGAGCAGCTCCAGCAACGCCCCCTCATGCGGCAGGCCGATGTGCGCAAAGTAACTGGGGTGTTTGGTTTCGGGATAGATGCCGATGCGGCGGCCGGTGCGTGTCTCCGCCTCTCTTACCAACTCCAATATCTCCGCAAAGGTCGGGATCATGAACTGCCCGTCATAGGCGCTGTTGGCGGCGCGCAATTGCGGCAAGCGTTCGCGTGCGCGCAAGGTGCGTAACTCGACCAGCGTAAAATCCTCGGTGAACCAGTCGCTGACCTCAACGCCATCGATAGTCTTGGTCATACGGCGGTCGGCGAACTCGGGGTGATTGGCGACGTCGGTGGTCCCAGAAATTGCATTTTCGTGCCGCGCGACCAGCACGCCATCCTTGGTCAACACCAAGTCGGGTTCGATATAATCGGCGCCCTGTTCGATGGCGAGCGTATAGGCCGCCAGCGTATGCTCGGGGCGCATCCCCGACGCACCGCGATGCGCGATGATGATCGGCGCTCGCCCGTCCAGCGTTGGGCCGTTCAAGACCTGTGCGTTGGCGTCGCTCATCCCCATCCCTCCCAATATCAATATCAAGGCCAGAAAAGCGCGTGTCATGCAAAGCGCTCCGCATAAATATCCGGCTTAAAGCCCACAAGCAGCGCACCTGCACCCGTTACAACGGGGCGTTTTATCATGCTGGGCTGCGCGAGCATAAGCGCAATGGCGCGCTTCTCGTCAAGGTTCGCCTTGTCGGCATCGGGCAGCTTTTTGAATGTGGACCCTGCGCGGTTGAGCAGCACCTCCCAGCCCACTTCGTCCGCCCAACCTTTGAGCGTGCCCGCGTCAATCCCCGCCTTTTTATAATCGTGAAAGGTGAAGGCAACAGCATGCGCGTCCAGCCACATCCGCGCCTTTTTGACCGTGTCGCAATTGGGAATGCCGTGAAGGGTGATGGTCACAGATTATCCTCCACAAGGCGAAAGCGCCATGAGCCAATGAACGGTTCCCCCTTCTTAGGCAAATGTATCATGATGCCATATGCACCATCTGGTGATTCTGAAATGTCAAACTGTGTACTCGGCTTGACGCCATAATGCCTACGCACATGTGCAGGTATCGTGAAGCGACCGTCGGAAAGCATATTTGCGGTGAAGTTCATTTCCACGTCTTAAACAATGAGATGCCACGCATTGGCACATTTTGGTTTCCGGTACCGTCTGGCTGCTTGCCAAACATGGATTTTCCCATCCTTGGAAGGATTGAGATCGCGCGAAAAAGCATGATTTGTCATGGCATCTGCGTACAGAGGTGCCGACCGAATCTCATTGACAGAGAAAATAAATCCCCATTCAATCTTACTCTTTCGCACTGGCACGACGATGTAATAATCAAAGTTCAATTCGTTGATTGCACCTACATCCGCAGCGTTGTCCTCAGTGCTTCTTGCTGCGACTTGTATACGGCGCGTTGAGCCGTCGGGGAGCGTCGCTAATAAACCCTTCTTGGCCTTTTCAGCGACAATGCCAACCGAGGCCAACTGCGCAATCACCCATTCTTTCGCTTCAACATTGATGCTCATCTTAAACTCTCCCCGGGATGAAAAAGATTTAACCTCTCACCCCCACTCATTCGCGCCCATCCACCGCCCGTTCAATGTCGGTATGCCCGAAGTCATCGCCTTTGAAGAGCAGCGGTAGCCCACGCACTTTGGCCAGCGCATAGCTGAACAGGTCGCCAAAATTGAGCTGCGCTGGATGGCCATTGCCTTTTCCGTATGTGGTGAATGCACTATGCGCCGCCTCGATCTCTGCCGCACCGGGCGGGGCGATTTCCATCCCATAGTCGCGCAGCAGATTGTCGAGAATCCGCACGAGCGCGTCACCTTCGCGGCCATGCGCCACCATCCGTGCCTCGATCACGGTTCCAGTGCTGACGACAATGCCATCAGCGGCATCAAGTGCGGCAAGAAAAAGGCTCCTTTCAGGCTCGCCCAGCAAGATTGCGATCAGTGCCGACGTATCGATAACAATCATATTGGCAGACCGTGTTCATCCCATTCCAGCGGGTCAAACGCGTCAGGGCGGGCGGGTATTTTGTCTGCCTCTGCAAGCAGCGCATCGATCCTGCGTCTGCGATCCGCGCGATCCAGAGCAGCAGCCTCAGGCAGCGCTACAAGCATCAGCTTTGGCACGCCCGCATTTTGGACGATCACCTCTTCACCGCGCAGCGCCGCAGCGCACAGTTCGGAAAACCGCGTTTTCGCTTCACCGATGTTGACGTGGATGGTCATAATGGATGGGAGAGTAGCTTGACCAAGGGGGTTGGTCAAGGTGACAGATCGGATACCTCGTGCCCCGACGATTGCTAACCGCTCATCCTCTCCCCCCTCATTCCCACTCAATCGTGCCCGGCGGTTTTGACGTATAGTCATACACCACGCGGTTGATGCCCTTGACCTCGTTGATGATACGGGTCGCGACGCGCGACAGGAATGCGCTCTCGAACGGATAAACATCCGCCGTCATCCCGTCGGTGCTGGTGACGGCGCGCAAGCCGCAGACATAGTCATAGGTGCGGTGGTCGCCCATGACGCCAACGGTGCGCACGGGCAGTAACACGGCGAAGGCCTGCCAGATTTCATCATATAATCCGGCGCTGCGTATTTCGTCGAGATAGACCGCATCCGCAGCGCGCAATATGTCGCAGCGGTCCTTGGTGACTTCGCCCGGAATGCGGATCGCTAGGCCGGGTCCGGGGAAGGGGTGCCGCCCGACAAACGCGTCATTCAGGCCAAGCTCGCGGCCCAGCACGCGCACTTCATCCTTGAACAATTCGCGCAATGGCTCGACCAATTGCATGTTCATCCGTTCGGGCAGGCCGCCGACATTATGGTGCGACTTGATCGTCACGCTCGGTCCGCCAGTGAAGCTGACGCTCTCTATCACATCGGGATAGAGCGTGCCCTGTGCCAGGAACTCCGCCCCGCCCAGCTTGGCCGCTTCCTCCTCGAACACGGCGATAAACGCCCCGCCGATGAACTTGCGCTTCGCCTCTGGGTCCGTCACCCCCGCCAACCCCGCCATGAAACGCTCCTCGGCGTCCACCACCACCAGCGGGATATGATAATGGTCGCGGAACAGCGTTTCGACCTGTTCGCGCTCGTTCATGCGCAGCAGGCCATGATCGACAAACACGCAGGTGAGTTGATCGCCGATTGCCTCGTGGATCAATATTGCAGCGACCGATGAGTCGACCCCGCCCGACAGGCCGCAAATGACACGGCCAGACCCGACCTGTGCACGGATGTCGGCAACCTTGGTGGCGCGATATTCGGCCATCGTCCAATCGCCAGCAAGGCCGCATATTTTATGGACGAAATTGGAAATGAGCTTCGCCCCGTCGGGGGTGTGGACGACTTCGGGATGGAACATGGTGGTGTAGTATCGCCGCGCCTCGTCCGCTAGAATCGCGAACGGCGCACCCGGCGATGTGCCGATAACCTCAAAGCCTGCTGGTGCCTGCGTCACGCGGTCGCCGTGGCTCATCCATACCGGATAGCTGCCGCCCACGGCCCAGAAGCCGTCGAACAGCGGGCTGGATGCCAAGATTTCAACATCGGCGCGGCCAAACTCTGCCGCATGACCGCCCTCGACCGTGCCGCCCAATTGGGTGCATAATGTTTGCTGTCCGTAACAGATGGCGAGAATGGGCAGGCCTGAATCGAAGACGCATTGCGGCGCGCGGGGCGAACCTTCGGCCATGACCGATGCCGGCCCGCCTGAGAGGATGATGCCCTTGGGCTGCATCCGCGCGAAGGCTTCTGCCGCAGAGTTGAAAGGCGCAATCTCGCTATACACGCCAGCTTCGCGGACGCGGCGGGCAATCAACTGCGTCACCTGACTTCCAAAGTCGATGATCAGGATCGAGTCTGTGGGGTGGATGCTCATGCCGAGCCGATAAAGAAGGCGGCACCAAAAGGAAACCCCGCCGAGCCACAGCCCAGCGGGGTTCCTTAGATAATTCGATTAATCAAATCCCGCGAAAATCGACATCCTCGACCCGGCCATAACGGACGGTGCAGGTGAAGCGGCCACGGTCATCATAGCGCTGGCGATCGTTGCGGTCCCAGCCACGGTTATAGCCGTCGCGCCCATAGCCGTCGCGATTGTCGTAACGATCCCGGTCACGACCACGATAATCGACCGCGACATTGCCCGCTATCTGGTATCCGCCACGGATGCGGTCGATATCGGTGATGCGGCGAACGTCGACATCGCTCCGCCGCCCGCCGCGCCGTTCAACCGCCGCAACGCAGCGTTCGATGGCTTCACGCGAACCGCCGTTACGATTCCAGTCATAGCCGTCATAATTGCGGTCACGGCCACGATTTCCATTGCCGCTCGACAGGATGGCGGCCAGTCCGCCGATGACGATTGCGCCGGCAATCACATCACCCGCGCTGATGCCATCGTGGCGGTCACGGTGACGCCCGCCATGGTTTTGGGCGCCTGCGGGGATCGCCGTCGCCAGTATGGATCCGGCGAGCAGCATAGCCATAGCTGCCCGCGCCTTGGTTGCAAGAAGGTTTGCCATTGCTCGGTTTCCTTTTCCATGGAGCCCTTGTTGATTTGGCTCCATGAAACAGGGTCTAGCGGGTCAGCATTGTCGCCAAGCTGAACCCGTCCGTTAGCGTGCGTTAATCATCTGCGCCAAGCCCCGCCTCAACATCCAGCCCGGTCCAGCGCGCGACAAAGGCATAGATGTCGGCATATTCGGCGATAATCTTGTCCACAGGCTTGCCAGAGCCATGGCCCGCACGCGTCTCGATGCGAATGAGGTGCGGGCGCGCCCCAATCGCTGCGGCTTGCAGCGCGGCAGCATATTTGAAACTGTGCCCCGGCACCACGCGGTCGTCGGTGTCCGCCGTCGTCACCATAATTGCGGGATAATCGCGCCCGGAAGCGATATTGTGATAGGGCGAATAAGCGTAAAGGTTGCGAAAATCCGCCTCGCGGTCGGGATGGCCATAATCATCGACCCAGTAACGCCCAGCGGTAAAGCGATCGAACCGCAGCATGTCCATCACGCCCACGCGCGGCAGCGCGGCGGCGAACAAATCGGGCCGTTGGTTGACCACCGCGCCGACCAGCAGCCCGCCGTTCGAACCGCCCTCAACCGCCAATTGCCCGCGCCCCGTTATCCCTTGCGCAATCAGATATTCGCCCGCAGCGATGAAATCATCAAACACATTTTGTTTGTTGAGCAGCCGCCCAGCATCGTGCCATGCCGCGCCATATTCGCTCCCTCCCCGCAAATTGGCAACGACGAACACCCCGCCCGCATCGAGCCAAGCCATCCGCGCAGGAGAGAAACTGGGCGTCTGCGCCAGCGCAAATCCACCATAGCCATAGAGCAAGGTCGGCGACCCGCTGCTGCGATCAACCCCGTGTTTCATGACGATGAACATCGGCACCCGCGTGCCATCGCGAGACGTATAAAAGCGCTGTTCGACGCTGTAATCGGCCGGATCAAACGCCACTTCGGGCCGAGCAAACACGCTCGACTGCCCGCTCGCGGTATCGAGCCGATAGATGGTCGTCGGCGTCGCATAGCTGGTAAAAGCATAGAATGTTTCGCTGTTGCCCGCATCGCCGTCAAACCCCGATGCCGTGCCGATGGTCCCCAGCGTCAACCGTGACACAGGCCGCCCCCGCAAATCGACCAGCTCCGCCTGCGAGCTGGCATCACCAAGATAGGACAGGATGATCCGGCCGCCCACCCGCTGCGCGCTTTGCAGCGTTGCCTCGCGCTCGGCGACAATTGCGACAGGCGCGATCCGCCGCACCGCATCAAGCGCCATGATCCTCCCGCGCGGCGCGCCCTTGTCGGTCAGGAAAAACAGCCGCGAGCCATCATTGCCGACCAATTCCCATTTATTCTCCAGCCCCGCCACTATCGTAATCGGCACGGCATTAGGCCGCCTTAGGTCGATCAGGTGAATCTCGTGGCGATCATCGGTTCCTTCGCTGCTGGTGACGAGCAGATAGCGGCCATCGTCGGTGACTTCGGCAATATGGTTCCATGTCGCATGATCGGGGGTTGCATAGACCAGCGCATCCTCGCTCTGCGCGCTGCCGATGCGATGGAACCAGACCGCCTGATCGGTGTTGAGCGACTGGAATGTCGCACCTGTCGCGGGCGCGGGAAAGCGCGAATAATAAAAGCCGCTGCCATCCGCTGTCCATGAAAAGCCTGAAAATTTGACCCAACGCAGTTCGTCATCGAGCATCTGCCCGCTTGCCACATCCATCACACGGACGATCCGCCAATCGGTGCCGCCGTCCTGCACCGCATAGAGTAGCCGCACCCCTTGGGGATCGGGCTCCCATTCGGCCAATGCGGTCGCGCCATCAGCAGCCCAGCCATTGGGGTCGATTAGTGCGCGCCCTTCGCCCGCCAATCCATCGCGGACAAACAGTAGCGACTGGTTTTGCTGGCCATTGTTGCGGGTATAGAAATAACGGTTACCCGCGCGCGTCGGCAGGCCGATCCGATCATAGCGATACAGCGCCGTCATCCGCGCGGCCAAGGCGCTGCGTCCCGGTAAAGTTGCCAGATAAGCACCCGTCGCCGCATTTTGCGCCGCCACCCACGCCGCCACGTCGCTGTCGGTGCGGACATCATTTTCCAGCCAGCGATAGGGGTCGGCCACATCAACGCCGAATTGCGGGTCGACCACATCAACCCGCCGCGTCATCGGATAAGCGATGGCTGCGGAGGGCGCAGGCCCATCACTGGAGGCACTCTGCGGCAAGGGCGCACTATCATCATTGGCCAGCAACATTGGCGCGGTGCTCAGTAACGCGGCGCAGAACAGCATACGGGGGACAGCAAACATTGGGGGACTCCGGAAAACATCATCATTGCGCAGAAGCTAAGCCGCGATGGTGTTAACCGCAAGCGCCAAGCATCACACCCCGCACGTCAACTGGGTGACGCCATAGTGCCGTTCGCGATCATCGGCGGCCAGCGCAGCGACGGTGCAGCCTTCCGCATGGTCGCCCGACAGCGGTACATCGCCGCCATCACTGATGACTATCCCCGCCGCGCGCAACGCCGCGATGACCACTGCCTCGCTTTCTCGGAAAATGATGCCGCTTCCTTCATAATATTGGACGACAGCGGTAATGGTGAGGCCATGAAAGCGGCGGTTCGGCACACGGACATAGGCGCTCTCGGTTTCAATTGACTCGAGATAGGCCGCCTGTTCCTTGGGTGGCATCGTGTCGGCGCGGGCATAACGCTGTTCGATAATCGCACTCGCTTGCTCAAGATAGCGGCCAATGTCCGGCCCGAAACTGGTGTCGCGGTTGCTGAACGGTATCGCGATGGGCGAACCCGGCCCGCCCGCCACCGCCAGATTGCTGTCCCTTATATAACCGCCATCCGACAGTTTGAGCCAGCGCGATGCGCCATCCGCGCCGCGCACCCAGCGCCCGCTGATCATCTCACCCTCGCGCCGTTCCCGCGCCACGGCGGTGCCGTCGGTGGAGGGGTAGTCGCGCTGCTTTGCTTCGACCGCGACCGTCATGATGACGGTTTCGGGGGAGAGGAAGGTGTCGGCATAGCTGGCCTGCCATGCGGGGCGGCCCCCAAGTGCGCTGGCATTATGCGCGGCGGCATCAGGCTCTGCTTCAACCGCCGCCATTTGCGGGCCTTGGCCGAACATCGTCCAGCCAAAATAGCCGCCGACCACCACCGCGATCAACAGCAATGGCCATAGCATGCTCTTGCGCGGCTCGGGTTCAGCAGATGCGGCCGCATCATCGGCAGAGGCCGCCGCAGCGCGCTCCAAATCCGCGAAGTCCCCGCCCGGCGTTGGGATGCGATGCTCCTCGTCTGACGGGGATAGCGGCGCTGGCATTGGCGTTGGCACGGGGTCGTCCGCCGCTTCACTACCGCCGCCAGCCAGCCCGACCCAATCACCGCTAGCCGCGTTCAGCGGCGCATCGCACGTCGCGCACACGCTTGCCGCGCCATCATTGCCATGTCCGCACTTGGCGCAAATTAACTCGCTCATCGTCCAGCCCCCATAGAGTGATTTCGAGTGAATTGGAACAATTCACGGCTCGGAAATCACAGCAAAACAAACATCTCAGGCGCGCATGTTGCTATGCTGCGACGACTTCGTCCATAGCAATCTCTTGCTGAACGCCAGATGGATTGTTGCGGGCGATGTGCGTGGTAATCCCCAACGCCTCAAAATCGCCTGCAAACTCAGCCAGCGTCAGTTCGCCCGCGCAAGGACGCGCGCCGGGCTGAGGCGCATTGCCATCGCGAAACCGCCGGATCAACGCCATCGCCGCTAATATGGGGACATAGGGGCCGCGATTGCCCGTTGCACGCAAGGTCCAGCGCGCCGAAACAGTGCTGCCCTTTGCGTCAAGCCCGCGTGCATGGATTTCCATATAACCAACATCGCTACCCCATGGCAAAAAGCGTTGCGCCGCCCACAATAAGGGGCGGGCAAACGGACGCAAGCTGTGCAACAGCCCTAGCCGCACCGGCCATGCCAGCAGCGCCAGCCCAAGGTGGAGCAAGGGCAATTCCAGCCCCGCGAAAAACTCCGCCGAGCGCGTCGGATGATAGCGTGCCACCAGCAAATCCTGATCGGGCGTGTCGCACACACTGGCCCAGCGGCGCGAGCCGTCGGGCAGCGACCAACGATGCGTCATCCCCCACCCTGGCACACCTTGCCACCGTCCTTCGCGCCAAACGCGCACAGGCTTTCCGACATAGCTGAGGATCGCCTGCACTACCGAGAGCCCGCGCGGCGCACGGTTGCCGGGGAATATGCCGACGCGCAGATCGTCTATCCTGCTCCAGCCATCGACCAATGCGTCAATCACGGCGTGCGATAAGGCGGGGACCGAACTTGCGCCAGTCAGGATCGGAACCGCTGCCGTATGCGCATCCGCAGCATATTGCCCAATGCTGGCAACGAAGGCCCGCCCATCGGCAAGGTCGATATAGGGGACACCCGCTTCGATTGCCGCACGGATAACCTTGTCGTGCGACGACTGGAACGGGCCAGCGGCATCGACCACCAGATCGGCTCCGGTTAGATCGCTAGCGGTCAATGCATCGCGGTCGAGCGGGCGGATGATGGCGTCGGGGTCTATGCTTGCCGCAAGCGCTTTCAACGCATCTTCGCGCCGTCCCGCCAAGATCAGCCGCACAGCTGGTTCGCGCGCGCAGAGTTCGGACAGGCGGCTGCCAAACACGCCGCCCGCACCGATGATGAGGATGGTGACCGGCTTCATCTCATAGATCTTGAAACAGTGCATGTTGATGCACCAACTCGCCAAACAGCGGGTGCCGCACGATGAGGTCAAAAGCGAAATGCCCAGCCCCAATGTCGCGGTGGATGACCGTGGTGCGCCCCGGGGCCATCCATTTGGGAAGGCGCAACCGCACACGCCCGATCTGCCAAAAATACTCCGCGCTGGTGAATGTCATGCCGTCTGCACATGCCTCGACGTTCAGCGCCATGCCGATGCCCATACCAACACGCTCTTCCAGCCCCGTCGGTCCTGTAAAGGCCTTGGCGCTGTGGATGACTTGCGGCAATCCGTGTGCGCTGGCGTAAAGCCGCGACCAGCATTGCCCACCCGTCTTGGTATCTTCGCTCACGCAGACTAGCGCTGCGCCACCGCGCTCGGACCTCAGCGGCAATGGCGCACCCATTGGCCTTAGGCATTGCGCGAGCAGCCAGCCCATTCGGCTCAGGCGCGTTTCGACGACAGCGCCGCGATATAATGCCACCGCATTTGGGCCGAGCCGTTTGGAAAAGCGCGCCTGCACGGCGGCCGGCAACCGCGCCCATGCCGCCTCGCCCAGCAACAGGCGAAAGCGCAAGTCGGTGGCACTCTCCCCACTCGGGCGGCTGGTGGCAAGGTTTTGTGGTCCTTCTCCTACCTCCCGTTCCGCTATTTGATAGCGCACCATTGGACTATTCCTTCCGCTTTCCCGTCAATCCCGCCAGCTTGGTCACACCCGTTCCCATTTTGATCAGCGCCATCAGCACCGGCGTCGGCACATGCAACATCTGGTCGTGCCACGACGCCATTGTGGTGACAAAGGCGAGCATTGCATCGAGCCGCGCACGCGCACCCTCGCTGATCGTCGTATCACCATCGGCCATCGCGCTGCATTGTTTCAGCGCCGCTTCGGCCGGGTCAATTTCGCGCGCCTTGCGCCCGGCGGCGATGCGCGTCACCATCACCCAAATATCCTGTTCGGCAGCAAAATGTTCGCGCCGATCGCCCATCAATGGCACCCGCCGGATCAGTTTCCAGTCGAGCAATTCGCGCAAACTGGTCGAAACATTCGACCGCGCCATCGCCAGCCGAACCGCGATCACCTCGGCGGTCAACGGGGTGTCGGAGAGGTAGAGGAGTGCGTGGATTTGCGCGACCGAACGGCTAACGCCCCATTGCTTGCCCAACTCGCCCCATTGCAGCACAAACTCCGCCACGGCGGGCGGCATAGCTTCGATTCTTTCTTCTATTTCTGTCATTACAGAAATATCTATCATATAAGAATATTTGTCAAGGCCGCAATTGTAATGCTCGTAAATCACAGCGCTTTCCTACAGACTCTGCGCTATGGTAAAAGGGGCGCATGATGTTGCTTATTGCCCTCAGCCAAGCCCGTATCTGCGCGGCGATGCCCCGTCCAAATCACGCGTTCCTATCCACACGGCTCGTCGCAATCTTCTCTGCTGTTTGCGCGACCATTGCGACCTTATCGCGGCATCCATCCGCGCTGGCTTGCCAGTGGGAAAGGGCAACAAAAAACCCTCTCCCCCTTGCGAGAGAAGGGATTTCTCTTCTCCGTGTCTCCGCGTGAAATATCTTCTTCGTCATTGCGAGAAGGGCGTTGACCCGACGCGGCAATCCAGCCTATTGCACTGCCTCTGGATTGCTTCGCTCTGCTCGCAATGACGAGAAAGAAAGCGAGGTGTGTATCGTTGATACCACACCTCTGTAACCCGCAGGCGGCCGTTGTTTCCCCCGCGCGTTGTATCAAC
>JBBTFY010000007.1:0-6087 GCA_038041635.1 Pseudomonadota bacterium | reverse complement strand
GATGATCGCCAAAAATTGTGAGGGAAGGGTGCCTGCTCCCCCGGCCTTTCCCGATGCGGCAGACACAGCATTGCTGAACGCCATCGATGCAGCACAGTCAAAGGCGGCCTGCGCAATGGCTGACCTCGCTATCGGACAGGCACTCGAAGCCATCTGGGGCGCGATGAGCGAGGCCAATCTCTATTTTGCCGACCAAGCACCATGGGCGCTGCGCAAAAGTGACCCCGCGCGCGCCGACACCGTGCTTTACACCACTGCCGAAGCGATCCGCAGGCTCGCCATCATGGCCAGCTGGGCCATCCCTGATGGCGCGGCCAAAATGCTCGACCTGTTGGCGATTGCGCCCGATGCGCGTGGATTTAATGCGCTTGGTTCGCCGCTCGCTCCAGGGGCCGAGCTACCGCCACCGTCGGGTGTGTTCCCGCGACTTGAACTCGATGCGGCCTAGCGATGTTTATCGACAGCCATTGCCACCTGAATTACCCTGGCATCGCCGAGCAACAGGACGCGGTGATTGCGCGCGCGCGCGCGGCGGGCGTAACGGGGATGCTCAACATTTCGACACGGGCGAGCGAGTGGGACGCCGTTATCGGCGTGGCACGGCGGCATGACGGCATTTGGGCCAGTGTCGGCATCCACCCGCACGATGCAGACAATCATGTCGATATTGATACGGCGCGGTTGCTTGATGCGGTGATCGACCCCAAAGTCGTCGCCATCGGCGAGACTGGCCTCGATTATTATTACGACAAATCCGACCGCGAGCGCCAGCGCGCCAGTTTTCGCAGCCATATCGCGGCGGCGCGGGACAGCGACTTGCCGATCATTGTTCACACCCGCGAAGCCGAAGAAGACACCGCGACGATATTGGCTGACGAGATGGGGAAGGGCGCTTTTAATGGGGTTATCCACTGCTTCACCGCCAGTCAGGCTTTCGCGGACAAGGCTTTGGCGCTGGGATTATATATCTCGATGTCCGGCATTGTCACATTCAAAAATGCGCGTGATTTACAGCAAGTGGCGCGATCCATTCCAGAAAATCGCTTGTTGATAGAAACGGACTCACCCTTTCTTGCCCCCGTCCCCCATCGCGGCAAGCAGTGCGAACCGGCCTTTGTTGCCGATACCGCGCGCTTTTTGGCCGAATTGCGCGGGGTGAGCGTTGAAGCGCTCGCCGCCACGACCGCTGCCAATTTCCATCGCCTGTTTTCCAGAGCCCAATTTTCCGGAGCTATGCTGTGAAGGTCCGCCTGCTCGGATCTGGCACGTCCTCAGGCGTGCCGCGTTTGGGCGTTAGCGGCCCCGATTGGGGGGATTGTGATCCCGCTGAACCAAAAAACCGCCGAATGCGTGCGTCGATCATAGTCGAAAGCGCGACAACGCGGCTGTTGATCGACACATCGCCTGATATGCGGCAACAATTACTCGATGCGGGTGCGCCGCGCATTGACGCGGTTCTATGGACCCACGAACATGCCGATCATTGCCATGGCATCGACGATTTGCGGCAAATCTTTCTGGCGCAGGGCAAGCCGGTGCCCTGTTATGCGCGGCCCGATGCATGGCGGCGTTTGACCAACCGTTTTTCCTATGCATGGGCGGGCAATGGTGCTTATCCGGCGCTGTTGTGTGGGCAGGCGATGACAGGTCCCATGACGATCGGCGATATCAAAATTGACTCGATCGACATGCCGCATGGCGGTATAACCACCGCTGGTTATATCTTTACAAGCGGCGGTAGGAAATGTGGATATGCCACTGATTTTGCACAATTCACTGGTGCTATGTCATCATTTTTTAGCGGACTTGATCTGTTCATAGTGGATGCGCTGCGCCGTCAACCTCACCCCACACACCCGCACCTGTCCATGACGCTCGGCGCCATTGCGCGCACGCAGCCAAAGCGCGCAATACTCATGCATATGGATTCGTCGATGGATTATGCCCGGTTATGCGCCGAATTGCCGAGCGGCGTAGAACCGGGATATGACGGCATGGAGGCGGACGCCTGATGGACAGCAGCAACGGGCCAATGCTCATATGGGGAACCATTGTCATCGTGTCGATCATCGGCTCGCTTGTCGCGCGGCGGATGCAGTGGGGGCAGGTGGCACGCTACGCCACTGCTTGGGCCGCAATCTTTGCCCTCGTCTATAGTCTGTTTTTGTTCCGCACCGAGTTTACGCAAATCTGGCAGCGCGCCTCGACTGATCTAACGGGCTCCGGCGCAATTACGGTTTCCGGAGCGCGGGCAATTTTACACCGTAATGAGGATGGGCATTTCTGGATTGACGCCAAAGTGAACGGCAATGACGTTCGATTTCTGGTTGATAGCGGCGCAACAATAACGACGATTAGTGCAGACACAGCCGCGCAATTAAGGCTGTCTGCTAGCACCGCAGCTTTTCCGATTGTTGTCGAAACTGCCAATGGTATGGCAAACAGCTGGCCGCTTGGCGAAGCCAATATTGTGGTTGGGACCATCACCGTCAACGGCGTTGCATTGCACATGTCCGAACAGCGTGATGGCGTGAACTTGCTTGGGATGAATTGGCTCAACCGTTTGCAGCGTTGGGAAGTCCATGGCGATGAGATGGTTTTGACGCCAACATGATTGTGATTCCCTATAGTGTTGCCCTATTTTTTGATGCACTGTCCCAATTTAATTTAACATAATATATATTATCGAACAAATATCCGCCGTCCACAATAGGACAATCATCGGCCCAGTACAGGACCAAGTCATGGCCACAACCCCACCTGCACTAACCCTCGCCCTTAAGTTGCAAAGACGCGCGTCAACCGTCGGGTTTGACTGGCCGGATGCATCTGGCCCACGCGCGAAAATCAGTGAAGAGTTAGCGGAGTGCGATGCGGCGGTGGCAAACCCAGACCATTTAGCAGCGGAAATTGGGGACTTGCTGTTTTCGGTGGTAAATTGGGCGCGGCATATGCAAATTGACCCCGAAACTGTGTTGCGCAGCGCCAATGCACGCTTCATATCACGATTTAAGTGCGTAGAAACATTGGCAGATGGGCCCCTCGTCGATCTGTCGCTCGCCGAATTAGAGCAATTATGGCAACGCGCAAAGGCAATCGAACGCGAAGGCTAATTTGCTAGCATATTGCCCAATCGACCATTGTTGAGCGCCGACAGTTGTATCAACATTTCCAGTCGCCCGTCCATGAGCAGCTTTTCTTCAATCACTTTGGCATTTTCGTGCAACCATGCCCTCACTCGCCCATCGCCGATCGCTATGTGGATACGGCGTTCTACCGCCTGTCCGCCCAGTAGTTCTGAAAGAATCGCTGCTATCTGCTCTGTGCCCTCACCTGTTAAAGCTGAAAGGGCAATCGCACCAACCCGCGCTGCGGCAGCAATTACAGCTTGGCGCTCGTCAGCATTTATCCTGTCTATCTTGTTCCATATCTCGACAATAGTTGGCGTGCCCTGCTGTGTATCGCCTTCTCTGGCCCCCGCCCTTGCCTCTGGCCCAACACCTAATTCAGCCAGCACTCTCATCACATCGGCTTTCTGGCCTTCGCTATCCGTATGACTAATGTCCCGGACATGGAGCAACAGATCGGCAGAACTAACCTCCTCCAGCGTCGCGCGAAATGCTGCGACTAGCTGTGTGGGAAGATCAGAGACAAAACCTACCGTGTCCGATAAGATGACTTTCCCTAAACTTGGAACCTCTATTTGCCGCATCGTCGGGTCAAGCGTGGCGAAAAGCATATCCTTCGCCACAACATCACTGTGTGATAAATAGTTAAAAAGCGTCGATTTCCCTGAATTAGTATAACCGACCAGCGCAACAACAGGCCATGGTGCCCGCTGTCGTCTGTGCCTATGTAACGAGCGCGTCCGACGGGCATTTTCCAGATTTCTGCGGATATGTGCCATGCGATCTCGGATCAATCTACGATCTGCCTCGATCTGCGTTTCACCTGGCCCGCCAAGAAAGCCGAATCCACCGCGCTGCCGTTCCAAGTGCGTCCAGCTGCGCACCAACCTGCTTTGTTGATAGTCGAGATGGGCCAGTTCAACTTGCATTCGCCCTTCGGCCGTGACTGCTCTTTCGCCAAAAATTTCGAGTATCAGTCCGGTTCGGTCAATAACTTTTACCTGCCAAGCGCTTTCGAGGTTGCGTTGTTGTATTGGTGTTAAAGCTGCATCAACGAACACCAATTGAGTATCATGTGCAGCCAATTGACCTGCGAGCAATTGCACCTGTCCCTTGCCAAATAAAGTGGCGCTACTGGGTGCACGCACTGTAATGGGAAAACTGCCTATAATATTGACCCCAATGGCCAATGCCAGCCCCTGCGCTTCTTCGTCCCGTGCAAAGCGATCACGTTTAGGTGTTCCATTTAAATGGCGAAGTTCGGGAAGGATGATGACAGTGTTGGCCCCGCGTCCTAGCTCGACGCGTTCTGCGGAAAAACTCAAGCGTCTATGGCCTCGCCGTCGTCACCCTGCGCATTCAAGTTAATGGGCCCATTTGGCTGCACTGTTGAAATGGCATGTTTATAAACCAGTTGCGCGGCGTGATCGCGTTCCAGCATCACACAAAACAAGTCATAGGCGCCAATATCCCCTTGTAACATAACGCCATTCACAAGGAACATCGTAACAGGCTGACCAGATTTTTGGACAGCGGACAGAAACACCTCCTGCAGCAAGCGTGATTTACTCACTAGCTCGCCAAAGGCCGTTTTAATTTCTGCTATATCAAATCCTTGCCCGGGCATGATTGTAGAGATGGCATGTTTATAGACCAATTGTGATTGGCCATCACGGCGCAGCAGGACCGAAAAATTATCGAACCAAGTGATAATACCCTGAAGCTTGACACCCTTAACCAAAAACATGGTCACTGGCGCTTTTGATCGGCGTAGCTGGTTGAGGAAAATATCCTGGAGATTATTGGCTTGTTTGCTCATTGTTCTGCCTTTTTATTGGCCGTGTCATTCCAAACGCGGCACCTGTCCAGCCATTGCTGTGATCTGTTATCGATGGATATATCAGCATGGAAATGAATCGCAATGCCCTAACCTTCCCTTATTCAGGGCGCTCATCCGCCAACCCCAACAGCTTTAATTTTCGATGCAAAGCGGACCTCTCCATACCAATAAATGTTGCGGTGCGAGATACATTCCCTGCAAATCGTCTGATTTGAACACGCAAATATTCGCGTTCAAACGCTTCGCGTGCGTCGCGGAGAGAGGCGCCCATCAGCATGGCCGAACTGCGCCCGCTTTCTAAATCAGTCCCTAATATCTCAGATGGAAGCATGTCTATTTCGATACAGGAGAGCCGTGCCTGAGGCGCAAGGATCATCACACGTTCAATGACATTACGCAGTTGCCGAACATTGCCCGGCCAATTACATGCCTGCAGCGCGGCCAAAGCATCAGCAGAAATATCAGGGCTTGGAACGCGTCGCTCGGCGGCCAAGCGTTCGAGAAAATGCCTAGCAAGGACGGCGATGTCTGCACGGCGATCGCTCAAAGCGGGGAGGTGTACTGGAACCACGTTGAGGCGATAATAGAGGTCTTCGCGAAAACGTTTAGACGTCATTTCCTCCTCGAGATTACGTGATGTGGACGAAACAATTCGCACATCGACATGAACCAGGCGGGTTCCACCAATGCGATTAAAACTTTGGTCGGTGAGAACACGAAGAATTTTACCCTGTGTTGTCAGGGGCATATCAGCTACTTCATCGAGAAATAGAGTTCCACCATGCGCGCGCTCAAGCAGCCCTGGTGTAACTTGTCCATCTCCGCGCTCCGAGCCGAAAAGCTCTAGTTCAACAGTATCTGGCTCCATGGATGCCGATGCAACAATGACGAACGGAGCATGCGCGCGCCCGCTCCAATTGTGTAACAACCTCGCGGCCACTTCCTTGCCGACACCTGCTGGGCCAGAAATCAGTACTCTACTACCTGTTGATGCAACCCGCTTTAATGTTGCGCGGACATTATTGGTTGCGGGGCTAACGCCGTGCAATTCATCACTTTGCCCCAATTGTGCTTTGAGTTGCTGGTTTTCCTGCCGCAACCGCTCGGTTTCGGTTGCGC
>JBBTFY010000006.1:0-44231 GCA_038041635.1 Pseudomonadota bacterium | reverse complement strand
CTCGCAGGGCAACTTGATTGAGAACCGCAAGGCGTTCATATTCCTGATGGACTATGCCAACCGCCGCCGCATCAAGATATGGGGCGAAGCGTGGATGGTGGAAGGAGATGACGCTTTGCTTCAGGCAGTCATGCCAGATGGCTATGCCGCAGCGCTCGAGCGCGTACTGCTGTTCAAGGTTTCCGCTTGGGACCCCAATTGCCCCCAGCATATTCCGCGCAAGGTTGACCTCGACGAGGTGGAGGCCATGATGGCCGCACGCGATGCCGAAATCGTCCAACTCAAGGCGCGGATCGTCGAACTCGAAACGGGCACCTGAAAACTCGCTAAGGAGAACACCCCAATGTCGCGCCCCCCGCTTCCCCCGTTTACCGAAGTGACAGCCCGCGCCAAGGTCCGCGCTGCCGAGGATGGCTGGAATGGCCGCGACCCCGCCAAGGTGGCGCTCGCCTATACCGAGGACAGCCAATGGCGCAATCGGGCGGAATTTCCGCGCGGGCGCGCCGAGATCGAGGCCTTCCTTGTCCGCAAATGGGTGCGTGAACTCGACTATCGCCTAATCAAAGAACTCTGGTCCTTCATGGGCAACCGGATTGCGGTGCGTTTCGCCTATGAATATCACGACGACAGCGGCAACTGGTTCCGCGCCTATGGCAACGAGAATTGGGCGTTTGCGCCCGACGGTTTAATGGCCAAGCGCTTTGCCAGCATCAACGAACTTCCGATCATACAAGCTGATCGTAAGCTGCTCTGGCCACTGGGTCCACGGCCCGTTGATCACCCCGGACTCTCCGACCTCGGCCTCTGATCGAAGCGCGAGGCGCCCTCAATGCCCCTTTTTTTCGGCCCAGATAGACCGATAGGATAGATAGGCAAGCACCGTCAGCACCAACAGGAAGCCAAGGATCGTCCAGCCCGCTGCGTGGCGCGTTTCCAGTTCCGGCTCAGCCGCCCACACGAGGAAGGCGCTGACGTCACGGGACATCTGGTCAACCGTTGCGCGGGTGCCATCGTCGAACGTTACCTGACCCTCTGACGCCAACGGCGCGGGCATCGCGATATTGAGCGTCGCAAACCAAGGATTGTAATGGAGGCCCGTTGCGGGGCGCAGCGCAGCCGGAAGATCGGCAGGAACAGCGCGATACCCGGTCAGCAGCGAATAGACATAGGCCGCGCCGCCGTGCCGCGCCTTGGTAATCAGCGACAGGTCAGGCGGCAATGCATTGCCATTGGCCGCGCGCGCCGCAACCTCGTTGGGATAGGGCGAGGGGAAATTGTCAGACGGCACAGCGGGGCGGGTCGCGGCCTCGCCTGTGTCGGGGTTGATCGACGGCACGGTGAACTCGGCTGCCAGTGCCTTTACCTGATCTTCGCTATAGCCCAAATCCTCCATGTCGTGGATTGCGACGAGCGACAGGCCGTGGCAGGCAGCGCACACTTCCTTATAGACTTTGAACCCGCGTTGCAGTTGCCCGCGATCAAAATGGCCAAGCACGCCGTCGCTGGCCAAGGCCAGAGCGCGCGGTGTCTGCACCCGTGCGTGGACGGGGTCATGCTCTATGGTCAGCGACGTCGTCGCAACCGCCCACAGCAGCGCTGATACAAAGCCCAGTCCAGCGAGAAATCCGAAAATGCGAACCATGTCTTTATTCCCCTATTCGGATCGTCAAGCCGCAGCCGATGAAGGCTTGCCCAGCACCGCTTCGGTGATCGAGTTCGGCATCGGCAATGGCTTTTCAAAGCGCGGGATCAGCGGGATGATGATAAGGAAGTGCGCGAAATAATAGATCGAGCCAATCTGGCTGAGAATGATCCACGGCTGTGCCGCTGGCATCACACCGCACACACCAAGCAACACGACATCCGCCATCCAGACCCAGAAAAAGATGCGGTAGAGCGGGCGATAATTGGCCGAACGGATCGGTGAACGATCAAGCCACGGCAGGAAGAACAGCAGCGCAATCGACGCGAACATCGCAATCACGCCCCACAGTTTTGCATCGACGCCAAGGAAGTTACCGGTAAAGGCGCGCAAAATCGCGTAAAATGGCCAGAAATACCATTCGGGAACGATGTGCGCGGGCGTCGAAAGTCCGTTTGCCGGGATATAATTATCCGGATGCCCCATCATATTGGGGAAGAAGAATGTGACCGCTACAAAGGCGAGCAGGAACACGCACAGCCCGAACCCGTCCTTGGCCGTGAAGTAAGGATGGAAGGGAACCGTGTCCGACTCGCTCTTAATCTCCACCCCCGTCGGGTTGCTCGACCCCGGGATATGCAGCGCCCAGACGTGGAGGATGATGACCCCAAATATGACGAAGGGCAGCAGATAGTGCAGCGAGAAAAAGCGGTTGAGCGTCGCCTGATCGGGGACAAAGCCACCGAGCAACCACACGCGCAGCGGTTCGCCGACCAGCGGAATCGCCGAGAAGAAGCCGGTGATGACCTGCGCGCCCCAGAAGCTCATCTGCCCCCACACCAGCACATAACCCATGAACGCGGTTGCCATCATTAACAGGAATATGACGACGCCCAGCAGCCAGATCATCTCGCGCGGTGCTTTATACGACCCGAAATAGAGGCCACGGAAAATGTGGATATAAACGACGATGAAAAAGAAGCTGGCACCGTTCATATGCGCATAACGTAGGAACCAGCCTGCGTTAACGTCGCGCATGATATGTTCGACCGAATTGAACGCAACCAGCGTATTGGCCGAATAATGCATCGCCAAAACGATGCCGGTAATCAGCTGTATAACCAAGGCCACGCCCGCAAGGACGCCAAAGTTCCACCAATAATTGATGTTACGCGGCACCGGATAGCCCGCACCAATCGCGTTATAAACAAGGCGCGGGAGGGGGAGGCGTTCGTCCACCCACTTCATCAGGCCATTTTGCGGTGCATATTGCTGTGCCCAAGGAAAGCTCATCTTGCCTTACTCCTCAACCGATCAACACGGCTGTGTCGGACGTGAACTCATAGGGCGGAACGTCGAGATTGCGCGGTGCCGGCCCCTTGCGAATGCGCGCTGCGGTGTCATAGTGCGACCCGTGGCAGGGGCAGAAATAACCGCCATAATCGCCGCGATTTTCGCCCTCGCTCGCCCCCAGCGGCACACAGCCCAAGTGGGTGCAGACGCCCAGCGTAATCAACCAGTTTTCCTTGCCCGTCTTGGTCCGCTGCGCCAGGCTCTGCGGATCGCGAAGCTCGCTTTGCGGCACAGCATTTGCCGCCGCGATTTCCGTTGGCGTCAGGTTGCGGATGAAAATGGGCTGTTTGCGCCAGCTGGTCTTGATCGCCTGTCCCGGCGCAATCGCGCCAATATCAACCTCGGTGGTTGATAGCGCGAGCACATCAGCCGACGGGTTCATCTGATAAACCAGCGGAACAACAACTGCGACAGCACCAACGCCAGCCCAGCTGACCGCCGCCAAATGGATGAAATCACGGCGGCGCACGCCGTCTTCGACTACAGCCTCTGCAAGAGCGGTATCAGTTGCCATGCGAAAACCCTAAAGAATTGCCCAAATGGGCGTGGCTGCATTTGCCGGAAATCTCGCGGTGAGGTTAACCCCCACTTCGTCGCCCCCCAGCGGTATAATTGCGCGCCTGATAGCCGCGCGACACGCGCTTGCCAATGGCAAAATGGTGAGAATGACTCGCGATTTTACAACAGAGACTTGCAGGCCGTGCAACAGGACTGCAAAGCGCGGCTCATGACCATCGCTCTTGCCATCATCGAACCCCAGATTGCCGGCAATGTCGGTGCCATGTTGCGCACCGCAGCCTGTTTCGACGTCGCCGTGCATGTGGTGGAGCCGTGCGGCTTCGCCTTTGGCGATAGTTCGCTGCGCCGTGCGGGCATGGACTATGCCGCCACCGTTCCGTTGCAACGCCATGTTGATCGAGTGGCTTTTGCAGCGCATATTGCCGCATCCGGATCGCGGCTCCTATTGTTATCGACCAGCGGTGAAATAGATCTCTATGCCGTTCGTTTCATGCATGGCGACGTCATTGCGGTCGGCAATGAAGGAGATGGTGCGCCAGCGGACATCCACGAAGCGGCTGATTTGCGGGTGCGGATAGCGATAAAGCCGGACATGCGCAGCCTGAACGTGTCGGTCGCCGCAGGCATCGCGATGGCCGAAGCGTTGCGGCAACTAGCCGCGCCCGTTTACGGGTGGGAGAGGCCAGACAAAATGACAGGAGACCTATGATGACCGCCCTCGACATCCAGCAACAGGCCGCACGCGACTGGTTCAAAAGCCTGCGCACCCGCATCTGCGGGGCGTTTGAAGCGATCGAGGCAGAGGCGGGGAGCGACGCGCGCTTTGAATATACGGCGTGGGACCGCGAAGCGCCGGGCGTCACGCCGGGTGCGCTCGATGCTGGCGGCGGCGGCGGCGGAGTTCGCGCGGTGATGAAGGGCAAGGTTTTCGAAAAGGTCGGCGTCAATGTTTCAACCGTTGGCGGCGAGTTCAGCCCCGAGTTTGCGCAGCAAATCCACGGGGCGAACCAAGACCCTAGCTTTTTCGCAACCGGAATCAGCCTGGTCGCGCACATGGCCAATCCGCATGTCCCGGCGGTGCATATGAACACGCGCTTCCTTGTCACGACTAAACGCTGGTTTGGGGGCGGCGCGGACCTCAACCCGCCGATTGCCTATGCAGAAGATACCGACGCATTCCATGCCCGGCTGCGCGCGGCGTGCATGCCGTTCGGCCCCGAAGTCTATGACCGCTATGCCAAATGGGCGGAGGAGTATTTCTTCATCCCGCATCGCGGCGTGGCACGCGGAGTAGGCGGGATATTCTATGACCATTTGGAATGCGATTCAGAAGCGATGTTCGAGCGCAATTTCGCCTTCACCAAGGCGGTGGGCGAGGCGTTCCTCGATGCCTACCCACCGATTGTCAGGCGGCGGATGAAGACGCCCTTCACCGACGAGCAAATCCACCAGCAGCGCGTGTGGCGTGGCCTCTATGCCGAGTTCAATCTGGTCCACGACCGTGGCACATTGTTCGGCCTGAAAACCGGCGGCAATATCGACGCCATCCTGATGAGCTTGCCGCCCATGGCAGCATGGGATTGAGCGGCGCATATAGCCCCTCCCTCTTCTGGGGAGGGGGTGGGGCGGGCAGCCTTTCGACTGCCCCCCTCAAGCATTATGCAAACACATCACCAGCATTGCGCGGGGCAAGCGTGCGGTAAACGCCCGCATTGATCGCCAGCCCCAAGATGCCCGCTGGCACCCCTGTCACAAGGGCCACGAACAGCGAACCAATGGTTTCGCCTAATGCCGCGCCGATGACACCAGCAATGCCGCCCAATATACCGAATACGACAAGCGCGCCGATGACGATCAATATCAAATAACCCAGCAACGACCATTGATGTGCCCCCGTCAACTGCCATGATTGCGACAAGCCAAACAGCGGATTGGCGCTGCGCGCATCGGCCATCGCAGGGCTAATGACCCACAGACGCACGGCCAGCCACAGCGCCACAGGCAAGATGAGGAGCATGATGAGTAGCAAGATGCCGACCATCCCTGTCGCAGCGGCCCGTTCGCCGCCCGTGAACATTGCGCCGACACCAAAGGCAGCGAATATCACGCCTAAAACAACCGCAACCACGATGACGACCAATATCCAAAATAGGGTCGAGACAACCGCAGCCGTTAGCCCATAGGTAATCGACGATGCATAGTCTTCATCGCCCGACAGGCCCATGCGTAGGGCCGCAAATTGCCCAGTGGACTGGATAATCGCACCGATCAGCCCCGCGCCAGCGACGCTGGGCAAAACGGTGGTCATGAACGCATCCATATTGCCCGATGTCATTGCCCCTTGCATCTGCGCTTGCAGAGCCGTCTGGCTAAACCCGAACACAAATGTCTGTATTACTGCCGCGAGCAATACGCTTCCCCCCACTAGCACTAGCAAGGTTGTCACATTACGCTGAAGAAAAGCTATCGCCTCGCTCCACGCCGCACCGATAGTAAACTCGCCCATCACGCACCCCTTTTGATTAAAAACTCGCCTGCAAAGATGGCATGGGTTCGACAAGAGTCCAGCACAATGTGTATAGGGCGCCTATGAATCGCGTGCATATCTCAGATTGGCCTACGCCCGAATGGCAGCACTCTCATGGCCTGACGCCCTACCCACATGCGCTCGCCGATATGGAGGCGCGGGCAGAGGCTATTCGTGCGGGCACGGCGGCGGAACGCATATGGCTCCTCGAACATCCGCCGCTTTATACCGCCGGAACCAGCGCCGACCCGGTCGAACTGATCGACGCACGGTTCGAGGTGTTCAATGCTGGTCGCGGCGGGCGATACACCTATCACGGCCCGGGGCAGCGGGTCGCCTATGTGCAGTTGGACCTTGCCAAACGTGGTCGCGACATCCGCACCTTTGTCCACGCCATTGAGGGGTGGGTGATCGCGAGCTTAGGCGATTTTGGTGTTGCCGCGCGGCGAGCAGAGGGGCGCATCGGCATATGGTGCGATGGGCCTGGCGGAAGGGAAGCAAAAATTGGCGCGATTGGCGTGCGCGTTCGCCGGTGGGTGACGTTGCACGGGCTTTCGATCAACGTCGCGCCAGACCTGTCGCACTTTGACGGGATTGTGCCGTGCGGTATCGCCGAGTTTCCGGTGACCAGCCTAGCGGCGATGGGGATTGATGCGGCGATGGCCGACGTTGATGCCGCACTGCACGCACATTTGGATGCTTTTCTTTATGCGCTCAATCCGGCAAAGGAAGCGTCATGACCAAAACCACTGCCCTTCGCGTCCTCACCCTAACCATGGCCCTATCGCTTGGCGCGTGCGACTGGGTGGGCGGTGGCAGCAGCGCCGACACCGACATGCGCAATGTCGAAATACTACCCGGCACCGCAAGCGACGAGATGATCACCCTCGACCAAGCGAGCGGCGATGGCACCGCCATCGACACCAGTGTCGCGGTGGCACCAGCAGCGCCGGGGGCTGCGGCAGCGGATGACGAAGCCGATGCTCCTGCCGCCGATGATGCCGAGGCCTCTCAAGGCGATACATCGAACAATGGTGATGTTGTCATTCGTCCGCCGAGCGGCGGCGCGGAGCCAAGCGGGCCGGAGAATAAGAAATAAGTTAAGGCAACCCCAACAGCTTGTGCGTTTGCAACGACAGCCGCCAGCGCGGATGGCCCTGAACAAAGTCAATCGCGGCGGCTAGGTTAGCGGAGCGCGCGGTTTCATCAGCAACATCCCCCACTTCATCAAGCGGTTGGATCAGGTGGTGTGCAAAATCCCATGCTTCCATCGCCGTCCAGTCTGACCCCTTCTGCGGCCACACCAGTTTCAACTCATCGCCGCTGCGTTGCACCGTCGTGGCTCCTGCTTTGGGGCTGATGCAAATCCAGTCGATGGCGCGCGGGACGAGCAAGGTTCCATTGCTTTCAATCGCAATTTCGAAACCATGCCCGTGCAGCGCGCCAATCAATGCATCATCAACCTGCACCATCGGTTCACCGCCCGTCAGCACGACAAAGCGGCGCTCCTGGCCATCGCCCCACAGCTCCGCTATTCGCGCGGCCAGCGCATCGGCACCGTCAAAGCGTCCGCCATTTGGCCCATTCATCCCGACAAAATCGGTATCGCAAAATTGGCAAATCGCTTTCGCGCGGTCGGCTTCGCGGCCCGTCCACAAATTGCACCCAGCAAAGCGGCAAAACACCGCGCGGCGGCCCGCATGAACCCCCTCACCCTGTAGGGTGAGGAAAATCTCCTTTACCGCGTAACTCATTGCTGCGGGGCCGTGGCGGCATAGCGCGTCTGGGCATATTTAGTGGGATCTGGCAGGCCAGCTTCGATAAACCCTTTGGCGCGCAGGCGGCAGGCGTCGCAGGTGCCGCAATGCAGGCCATCGGCGGTCGGGTCATAGCAGGTCCAGCTGGTCCCCGCATCGAGGCCAAGCCGGTGGGCTTCGCGCGCAATGTCGGCCTTGGTCATATGCAGCAACGGCGTTTCAAATAGGAACGGGTCGCCCTCTACCCCGGCGCGAGTCGCAAGGTTGGCGGTTGCGGCAAAAGCATCGACAAAGGCGGGGCGGCAATCGGGGTAGCCCGAATAATCGAGGGCATTGACCCCGACATAGATGTGCTTGGCTCCCCGTGCCTCTGCAAGGCCGAGCGCGAGGCTGAGGAATATGGTGTTGCGAGCGGGCACATAGGTCACGGGAATGCCCGGCTCCACCCCGCCTTTTGGCACCGCGACATCCGATGTCAGCGCCGATCCGCCAAATTGGCGCAAATCCAACGGCAGCACCAGATGTTCCAATACGTCCAAATCAGCAGCAATTCGCCGCGCGGCATCAAGTTCGCAGACGTGGCGCTGATTATAATTGATGGTGAGCGCGATAACGCGATAGCCTGCTTCTCTCGCCAACCCGGCGCAGACCATCGAATCGAGCCCGCCCGACAATAGGATTATGGCAAGGTTCGGGTCGAGGGTCACACGGGTCCGGCTTTCAATATGTTGATACTTCCGCACCTGTGCCCACCACGGCGAAAATTGGCAAGCGCAGAGCTTGTTGCTTGGCTACCCTCGCTCGCCCTGTCTATGCGCTTATGACCTAAAGTCAGGCTATGCCCATGATTAGAGGTCATGTCTCGCCAAAGCAGGGTGATTGACGCTAAGAGGGCCATATGACTGCACAGCCGACCCCGCACCTGACCCACCTTGACCGGCTAGAGGCGATGAGCATTCACATCATGCGCGAAGTTGTGGCGGAGGCGGAGCGCCCCGTGATGCTGTATAGCGTGGGCAAGGACAGCGCGGCGATGCTGCACCTGGCGAAAAAGGCCTTCTACCCATCGCCGCCGCCATTCCCGTTGCTCCACGTCGATACGACATGGAAGTTCCGCGCGATGTATGATTTGCGTGGAAAGGCGGCGCGCGATGCTGGGATGGAATTGCTGGTCTATCAAAACCCCGAGGCGGTTGCGCGCGGCATAAATCCGTTCGATCATGGTGCGCTGCATACCGACATGTGGAAGACCGAGGGGCTGAAACAGGCACTCGATCATTATGGTTTTGATGTTGCCTTTGGCGGAGCGCGGCGCGACGAGGAAAAGAGCAGGGCCAAGGAGCGGGTGTTTTCGTTTCGGTCCGTCAATCACCGCTGGGATCCAAAGAACCAGCGCCCCGAACTGTGGAACTTGTATAATGCGCGCAAGGCAAAGGGAGAGAGCATTCGTGTGTTTCCGCTGTCGAACTGGACCGAGCTCGACATCTGGCAATATATTTTGCGTGAGAAGATCGAGATTGTGCCACTATATTTCGCCGCGCCACGTCCAACGGTGGAGCGCGACGGCATGCTGCTGATGGTCGATGATGATCGATTCAGGCTGGAGGCGGGAGAGGTGCCGGTGCAGCGCAGTATCCGTTTTCGCACGCTGGGCTGCTATCCGTTGACGGGCGCGGTTGAGAGCGAGGCCGCGACATTAAGCGAAGTCATTCAGGAAATGCTGCTGACGACGACGTCGGAGCGTCAGGGCCGCATCATCGACAAAGATGGCGGCGATGCGTCGATGGAAATGAAAAAGCAGGAGGGGTATTTTTGATGTCAGATACGCCTAGCATCCCTCCCACCTATCAATCTGACGCATTAATCGCGTCGGACATCACCGCCTATCTGGACCAGCATCAGAATAAATCACTGCTCCGTTTCATTACCTGCGGCAGTGTTGATGACGGCAAATCGACGCTGATCGGGCGTTTGCTGTACGACAGCAAAATGATCTTTGACGATCAGCTAGCGGCGCTAGAGGCGGATAGTAAGCGCGTTGGCACGCAAGGGACCAATATCGACTTTGCGTTATTGGTAGATGGGCTGGCGGCGGAACGCGAACAGGGTATCACCATCGACGTTGCCTATCGCTTTTTTGCGACCGAAAAGCGCAAATTCATTGTCGCCGATTGTCCGGGGCACGAACAATATACCCGCAACATGGTGACGGGCGCATCCACCGCTGACCTGGCCGTTATCTTGGTCGATGCACGCAAAGGCGTGCTGACGCAGACGCGGCGGCACGCGACGCTGGCGCAGTTGATCGGCGTTCGCCACATCGTGCTGGCGGTCAACAAGATGGATTTGGTCGGCTATGATAAGGCGACGTTCGATCGCATCGCGCTAACATTTCGCGCCTTCGCGAGTGAGTCGGGGATCACCCGTGTTACCGCTATCCCAATCTCGGGTTTTGTTGGCGACAATGTGACGATGCGCTCGGCGGCCATGCCATGGTATCAAGGCCCCGTGCTACTCGACCATCTGGAGAGTATCGACATCGGCGACGATGCGTCGGCGGCGCGCCCTTTTCGAATGCCCGTGCAGTGGGTCAATCGCCCGAATCTCGATTTTCGCGGCTTCTCCGGAGAAATAGCGGGCGGCACCGTCGCGCCCGGTGATGCTATGCGCATTTTGCCGTCGGGCAAAACAACCACCATCAGCCGGATTGTAACCGCAGACGGTGATTTGGCAGTAGCGGTTGCGGGTCAATCGGTTACGCTTTGCCTGTCGGATGAGGTGGATTGTTCGCGTGGCGACGTGATTTCCCGCGCCGATGATCCGCCGCAAATCGCCGACCGGTTCGAAGCGACGATCGTGTGGATGGCGGATGAGGAGATGGTGCCGGGCCGTGCTTATTGGCTTAAGCTGGCGACGCAAAATGTCTCGGCAACGATCGCCGCGCCCAAATATCAACTTAATGTCAACTCGCTGGAGCAGATGGCGACGCGCACATTGGATTTGAATGCTATTGGCGTGGCAGAGGTTGCAACCGACCGCCCAATCATCTTTGAACCCTATGCCGACAGCCGGACGCTGGGCGGGTTCATATTGATAGACAAGATTAGCAATGCGACGGTTGCGGCAGGGATGCTCCATTTCAGCCTGCGCCGCGCGCAAAATGTCCACGCTCAGGCGCTCGATATCAGCCGTGAAATGCACGCAGCGATCAAGAACCAGCGGCCCGCCGTGCTTTGGTTGACGGGCCTGTCGGGGTCTGGAAAATCAACTATTGCCAATCTGGTTGAGAAGAAACTGTTCGCGGCTGGCCGCCACAGCTTTCTGCTCGATGGCGATAATGTCCGCCACGGCCTCAACAAGGATTTGGGCTTTACCGAAGCTGACCGGATTGAGAATGTCCGCCGCGTGGGCGAAGTTGCGCGGTTGATGGCCGACGCCGGCCTGATTGTGATCACCGCCTTCATCTCGCCTTTTCGTGCCGAGCGCGACTTGGTTCGCGCTATGCTGCCGGATGGCGAGTTTATCGAGATTTTTGTCGATACGCCGTTATCGGTGGCGGAAGCGCGCGATGTGAAGGGACTGTATAAAAAGGCACGTAGCGGCGCGCTCAAAAACTTCACCGGAATCGACAGCCCCTATGAAGAGCCAGAGCATCCCGAGTTGCGCATCGACACCATGGTGATGAGTGCCGAAGCGGCGGCGGATATGATTGTCGAAAGGTTGCTCGGGTGAAGTCAGCAGAGGGAGACAATGAACTCGCCGCGCGGCTGGCAAGCGAAGCGGGTATTATGTTGATGACGCTGCGCGCCGCCGCAACGCATCAGGGCAAAGCGCTGGGCACGGAGGGCGACCGCATCGCCAACACTTTTTTGATGCAGGCATTGCGTGATGCGCGGCGCGGTGACGCCATCCTTTCCGAAGAGGAAGCGGACAGCGCTGCTCGTCTGTCCAACCGCCGTGTGTGGATTATCGACCCGCTTGATGGCACCCGCGAATATGGCGAGGGGCGCGATGATTGGGCCGTGCATGTCGCGCTCAGCGTTGATGGGATTGCCATCGTCGGCGCGGTAGCGCTGCCTGCGCGCGGGCTGACGCTCGACAGCGGTTCGGCTTCACTTGGCCCTGTAGCCGCCCGATGCCCGCGCATGGTGGTCAGCCGTTCGCGCCCACCAGAACAGGCGCTTAGCGTCGCCAAAGCGCTGGGTGCAGAGCTATTGCCGATGGGCAGCGCGGGGGCAAAGGCGATGGCGGTGGTGCTGGGCGACGCCGACATCTACCTCCACGCTGGCGGGCAATATGCGTGGGACAATGCCGCCCCCGTCGCGGTCGCCCAAGCGGCTGGGCTGCATTGCAGCCGCATCGACGGATCACCATTGCGGTACAATGGTACCGACACCTATGTCCCTGACCTGTTGATCTGTCGCCCTGAATGGGTCGATGCAGTCATGGCGGCGCTGTAACCATTTGCTATTGATGTGCGAAAGCCCGATTATGGGTGTTGCAGCAATCGAACACCTCTGAATGTGGGGCAACATGAGCGACAGTGACGACGCTGAGACGACGACCCCTTCGGGTGGCGACCTTGTAAAGCGTCATCATTTGGCGACGCGCATCTGGCACTGGACCAATGCGGTCACCTTGCTGGTCATGTTGATGAGTGGCCTCACCATATTCAACGCGCATCCGCGTCTCTCTTGGGGCGAATATGGTGCCAATCCCGATCATGCCTGGTTGCAAATCGGCGCGGAAAACGGGGGTGGATATATCCGCGTTGGCGAGGCCCAGATAACCACAACCGGCGTATTTGGTCTGTGGGTCGATAGCGAGGGCCAGCCGCAAAACCGCGCCTTTCCATCATGGGCGACCATCCCGTCCGACTATAACCTTGCCGACGCGCGGCTGTGGCATTTCTTCTTTGCGTGGGTGCTGGCGCTCGCACTTGTCGCATTCCTGCTCATCTCGCTGGCCAATCGCCACATCTGGCGCGATTTACGTATCCGCCTGAGCGAATTGTCGCCAGCCCATATCTGGCATGACATCAAGGAGCATGCCGCACTACGTTTCCCAGTTGGCGCAGCGGCGCTCGACTATAATATCCTGCAAAAATTGAGCTATGTCGGGGTGATTTTTATACTGTTGCCGCTGGTTATCCTGACCGGCTTGACGATGTCGCCGACCATGGATGCGGCGTGGCCGTGGTTGCTTGATCTGTTCGGCGGGCGGGCATCGGCGCGCTCGCTGCATTTCATCGCGGCGTTTTTGCTGTTTGCCTTTTTTGTCGTCCATATGGTGATGGTGGTGCTGGCGGGGCCATTTAATGAAGTGCGGTCGATGGTCACGGGCTGGTATCGCCTGCCGCGCGAACGCGCCGAGGAGCCCGAACCTGTCAGCGAAGGAGAAAGCGCATGACTGACAAGCTGCTCCTCTCCCGCCGCAAGCTGATCGGCGGGCTGGGCGTCGGCGCTGGCGGCCTGATACTGTCCGGTTGCGATGCACTGGGCGCGAATGAGGGCTTTCGCAGCGTCCTGCGTAGCGGCGAGGATTTGACCTATCGCGCACAGCGGCTGGTGAGCGACCGTAATGCGCTGGCCAAGGAGTTTGAAGAAGCGGACATGTCGCCGCTGTTTCGGGCCAACGGCAATATCATGCCCGCATCGACCGATTATGCGGCGCACCTCGCCACGAACTTTGCCGACTGGCGGTTGGTGGTCGATGGGTTGGTTGCGCGCCCGCTCAGCGTTCCGCTAGCAGCGTTGATGGCGATGCCACAGCGCAGCCAAATCACGCGGCACGACTGCGTCGAGGGGTGGAGCGCGATCGGCAAATGGCAGGGGCCGAACCTCTCGCACATCCTCTCGCTGGCGCGCCTCTTGCCGTCGGCGCGTTATATTGTCTTTCATTGTGCCGATAGCTTTGGCAGCCATCCCTATTATGAATCGATTGATCTGGTCGATGCGCTGCACCCGCAATCCATCCTCGCGTGGCGGATGAACGATGCAGCCTTACCCGTTGCTCACGGCGCGCCAATCCGCCTGCGGGTCGAGCGGCAATTGGGCTATAAACAGGCCAAATATGTCATGCGGATCGAGGCGCGCGAGCGCATCGACACCCTTTACCGTGGCAAGGGCGGTTTTTGGGAAGATGACGTCGGCTATCAATGGTATGCGGGGATTTAGGGTCGGCGACCCCAGAGCAGAATACTCCGCACTGGATTGCTTCGTCGCCAAGGCTCCTCGCAATGACGAGTCAATCAAATGTCATCCCGCGCTAAACCTCGCGCACCCGTAGCATCGCAATTGCGGCGATGGCCATCACCCCGGCGGCAAAGGCCATGGTGTAAATCGGCTGCGTCGGAAAGTAAGCCTTGACGATGCTGCCCATCACCGTCGCCACCAGCAATTGCGGGATGACGATGAAGATGTTGAACAACCCCATATAGATGCCCAGTTTGGCTTGCGGCAGGGCGCTGGCGAGGATCGAATAGGGCATGGCGAGGATCGACGCCCATGCGATGCCGACGCCGATTTCGCTGAGCAACAGCCATATCGGGTCGGTGATGACAAAGAAACTGGAGTAGCCCAATGCGCCCGCCAGCAGGCACAGCATATGCGTTTTCGCCTTGCCATAGCGGCCCGCCAGCCAAGGCAGCAAAGTGAGCGCGGCAATGGCGGCAACGCCATTATAGACGGCAAACATGATGCCGACCCAATTACCCGCATCGTTAAATTGCGGTGATGCGGGGTCGGTGGTGTGAAAGAAATATTGCGCAACCACAGGGGTGGTGTTGATCCACATGATGAACAGCGCCGACCAGCTGAAAAATTGGGCTACGCTGAGTTGCTTCATCACCGGCGGCATGCCGGAAAAATCGCCGACGATGTGGGTGAGAGCGCTGCTGCCCTGACCCGATTTAGCCAAGGCTATCGCCGCCATGCTGGCCAATCCATAGCCGCCAAGCAGGCCGCCGAGCAGATAGACTTCTTTTTCGAGGCCAAGCGGTGCCACCGACAATGCCACCACTATTCCCGCCATGATCCATAGGCTGCTGGACAGATAAGAGCGCGCAGCCAGCGTGCGGATGGTCAATTCGTCGCCAGCATCGGGGCCAGTCGCACTCTCCGCACCCGCAAAAACGCGCAGTTCATCGGGGCTATATTCGCGTGTGGAAAAAACGGTACCAAGCACGGCGGCAAGCAGCGCCGCGCCGCCGAACCAGAAACTGTAGCGCACCGTATCGGGGATATGCCCGGGCGCAGCTATGTTCGAGACGCCGAGTGCATCGAGCAACCACGGAAAAGCCGACCCCGCGACCGCGCCCGCGCCGATGAACGCGGTTTGCACGGCGTAACCGGCGGTGTGCTGGTCCCCCCGCAGCATGTCGCCGACAAAGGCGCGGAACGGTTCCATCGACACATTCAGGCTGGCGTCGAGGATCCACAAAGCGAAGGCGGCGGCAAACAGGACTGGCGCGAGCGGCATGTAAAGAAGCGCGGCGGCGGCGAGGATGGCCCCGGCGAGGAAATAGGGGCGGCGGCGGCCAAAGCGGCCCCATGTGCGGTCCGAATAATGGCCGACAATCGGCTGAACCAGCAGCCCGGTGAGCGGGGCGGCGACCCACAGCGCGGGCAGATCATCAAGGCTGGTGCCCAGGGTCTGGAAAATCCGGCTCATATTGGCGTTTTGCAAGGCAAAGCCGATCTGGATGCCGAAAAAGCCGAGGCTGATCATGGCGAGGCCCGCCCAGCTTTGACGCGGCTTTTCCATGCGAACGCCGTCGCTACGACCCGTGTCGCCCATAACTCTCTCCCTGAAAGGCGCATTGTCGCGCTCTAGTTACATGGTGCTGGCAGAGAAGGGGGCGCGGGGCAACCGCGCTACATACGAATACAGTGCGAGGTTTCTGTCACCCGCTCACGTCATTGCGAGCGGAGCGAAGCAATCCAGAGCAGTTTACGCCACACTGGATTGCCGCGTCGGGCTGTCGCCCTCCTCGCAATGACGAAGAAAAGAGATTTCACGCGGAGACGCGAAGGCGCGGAGAAGGAGAAGGAGAAGGAAATTATCCCCCTCCCCCCCCCCACAAGGGGGAGAGGTGTTTTTGTAGCCCTATCCCGACGAGGTGCGAACGACCAGCCGCGCGGGGATGGTTTCGCTGGCGGCGTGCCCGTCGTGGATCAATTCGTGTAATTTGGTAACGAGCAATTCGCCCGCTGCCTGCACGTCCTGCACCACCGTGGTCAGCGGCGGGTTGGTGAAACTGGCGGCGAGGATGTCGTCAAACCCGGTCAGCGCGACATCGCCGGGCACGCTAAGGCCCGCTTCGCGCAGCACGCGCAACGCGCCGATGGCGATCATGTCGCTGGCACAGACGATGGCGTCAAAAGGCGCCCCGCGCGCGATCAACGTTCGCACGGCCTCGCCGCCAGCCGATTCGGCATTGGAGGCATCGACTTGCAGACGCGGGTCGGTGGCGAGTCCTGCGCCAGCCATGGCTTTGCTATAGCCTGCAAAGCGTTCGACAAACTCTGGTGCACCGGAATCGGTGCCGCCGATGAAGGCGATAGCCCTGCGTCCCAAGTCTATCAGATGCTGGGTGACGCTGCGCCCGCCCTCAAAATTATTACAACCGACGACCACTTCGGGTTGCCCGGCAACCTCTGACCCCCATCGCACGAAATGCGTGCCCTGTTGCGCCAATCCTGCCAGCCGTTCCTGATAGTGACGATAGTCGCCGTAACCGAGCAGGATGAGGCCATCGGCCTTGCGGCTATCCTCATAATCGGTGTGCCAATCGCTCGATAATTGCTGGAACGATACCAGCAAGTCATAGCCGCGCCGCGCCGATGCCCGCGTGATAGAGCCGAGCATCGCAAGGAAGAAGGGGTTGATCATACTGTCGTCGGGGGTCGGGTCTTCGAAAAGCAACAGTGCCAGAGTGTTGCTGTGGCGGCTGCGCAGGTTTGATGCGTTCTTATCGACCTTGTAATTCAATTGCCGCGCAATTTCGTGGATGCGGTTGCGCGTGACCAGATTGACGGTGGGGCTGTTGCGCAGGGCACGGGACACCGTCGGCTGTGACACCCCCGCCAGTTCGGCAATATCAAAGGACGTTGGCTTGCCCGCCAAGGTTCCGCTCTCCACCCGCTATGCCCCCGCCAGCGGTTTGAATACGCCACCGCCTGTGAGCAGGCGGCTTGAATACGTATGTGCCAAGCTTCCATTCCAAGAGCAAGCGCCGCATTGAGGCCGCGATACACGACCGCCTTTCGTAATCGGGTGCCAAATGGGCGTCCGGCGGGGGCGGCGGGTCAAGGGAGTAGAGTATGAACCGGTCACGCACCATCGGACAATCGCGCCTTTCGCGCAGCGCCAGTGCACTTTCGCTAGCCGCCGCTTTGGCTTTCAGCACATCCGCCTTTGCGCAAACGGCCGACGCCGCTGCCGAAGAAGACAATGAAGATATTGTTGTCACCGGCTATGCTGCCGCGCTCGACAATGCTGTCGAGGTCAAGCGCGACGCGCAGCAAATCGTCGAGTCGGTGTCGGCCGAAGACATTGGCCGTTTGCCCGATGCCTCGATCGGTGAAGCCATTGCCCGCCTGCCCGGCGTGACATCGCAGCGTCTGCAAGGCCGCGCCAGCGGCATCGCGGTTCGCGGACTTGGCCCAGATTTCTCGCAGACGCTTCTCAATGGACGCGAACAGACATCGACCGGCGACAATCGCGCGGTCGAGTTTGACCAATATCCATCCGAAATCGTCAATCAGGTTGTGGTGTATAAATCACCGACTGCTGACCTTGTCGGACAGGGTCTGGTCGGCACCATCGACATCCGCACCATCCGTCCGCTGGCGACGCATCGCCGCATTTTGGCGGTTGGCGCACGCGGCACTTATGCCGACCTTGGCGCGCTCAACGAAGGATCGAATGACCGTGGTTTCCGCGTCAACGCGACCTATGTTGACCAGTTCGCCGACGATACGCTGGGTATCTCGCTCGCTGCATCCTATGTCGATGAACCCTATCAGAACCAGGAGTTTAACGCCTGGGGCTATGCTGGCAACGGTTCGGCCGGGTCGCCCTATGTCATCGGCGGCGAGAAATCCTATGTGACGTCGACCCAGCTGCAACGTTTTGGCATCAACGGCACCGTGCAGTGGGAACCAGCGCCCGAATGGATGGTGACGCTCGACGGATTTTATTCGCATTTCAATGATGACCAGACAAAGCGCGGCATCGAATTGCCACTGGGCTTTGGCGCGTTCGGCACCACATTGTCACCCGCTGGCCAGACGATCGCAGCGGGGCAGATCATCAGCGGCACGTTCAACAATGTGCGCGGCGTTGTTCGTAACGATGTGTTCCAGCGCAAGGCCGACCTCTATTCGTTCGGTTTCAACACTGCCTATGAAGGTGACAATGGCTGGAATGCGACGTTCGACATTGGCTATTCGAGCACCGACCGTGAAGAGCTTTCGATCGAAGGCTATGCGGGCACCGGGTTTAACGGTGACGATACCGGAAATGGTGCTGCGGGCAATATCGGGTTCACATCGACCACCAACGGCACGATTTTTGCCCCGTCGATCAATTACTCCGACCCGACGCGTATCTTCCTGACCGACCCGCTCGGTTGGGGTGGTGGCACGACGCCGCAGGCTGGATATTATAATAACCGCATCATCAATGACGAATTGATGCAATATCGCGTCGAGGTGGAGCGCGAGCTGGAAAACAGCTTTATATCGAGCGTCCAGTTTGGCCTGAACTATACCAACCGCGACAAATCGCTGAACCCCGACGAGTTTCTGGTGCGTTTGCCGGGCGGGGCGACTTCGGTTGTATTGCCATCGCAATATCGCCTGAACCCGACAAATCTGTCGTACCTCGGCCTTGGCCCGATATTGAGCTATGATCCGCGTGCATTGATTGCCGACGGCGTCTTGGTTCTGGAGCGGAACACCTCACTCGACATCCCGGCCAAAGCCTATTCGGTGTCGGAAGATCTGATGACCGCTTATTTCCAGGTCAACATCAACACGCCGTTCGCGGGTGGTGATTTGACCGGTAATATCGGTGTTCAGGCGATCAACACCGATCAGGAATCGCGTGGACTGGTGTTCGTCGATCAAGGAATGGGGCGTGTTGCCACGTCGCTGGCGCTTGGCGATAATTATTGGGATGTTCTGCCCAGTATGAACCTGTCGCTGCGGCTGCAAAGCGACACTGTCATCCGCTTTGCGGCGGCGCGCGAGATTCAAAGGCCACGGCTCGACGATCTGCGCATCGCCATCAGCTATGGTGTCGATAACAGCGTCCCCGGCGGCATCATTCGCGGTAATGGCGGCAACCCGTTGCTGCGGCCTTACCGTGCCAACGCCGTTGATTTCAACGTCGAGCAATATTTCGGTACGGGCGGGCTGATTTCGATCCAGCTGTTCTACAAGGACATCAAGACGTTCATCTCTGGTGGCCGTTTGCCGTTCGATTTTGCTGGTTTCCCGACGCCTACTGGCGCAACGGCGGCGACCCCGACTCTGGGCACGCTCGACACCAATTTCAACACCGATGGCGGCAGCCTGATGGGTGCGGAATTGGCGGCGACCCTGCCATTTTCGAACCTGAGCTCTGCGCTCGAAGGGCTCGGCATCACGGGCGGCATTGGTTACACGCGTTCGCGGATTAACGATGCCAATGGCAACCGACAGACCGCGATCCCCGGCTATTCGAAGTGGGTGGCCAACGGCACACTCTATTTCGAGCGGTCAGGGTTTAATGCGCGGGCTAGTGCGCGTTATCGCTCGACCTTCCAGGGCGACTTCACCGGATTTGGCGGGTCGCCAACCCGTCGCCGCGCGCTGGACGAGACAATCATTGACGGACAGATCGGCTATGATTTCCAGCCGGGCAGTTCGCTCGAAGGCTTGTCGCTCTATCTGCAGGGGCAGAATCTGACCGACGAACGCTTTGCATCGGTTGCGGATACGTCCACGCCACTGCGGGTCATCGACTATCAAATCTATGGCCGCCGTTTCTTGGCTGGCTTTAGCTTCAAGTTCTGACGACAAGATCGTGTGCCCAGCCATGGGTCACGCATTGCCCCTGCCGGTCACCCACTGGCAGGGGCAATTTATTTCGGTAAGTTGTCGTCATGAATGAAGCCCCAATCCGAAGACTCACCATTGTCGGCGGCGGCACCGCCGGATGGATGGTGGCTGCTGCGCTTGCGCATTTTCTGCGGCGCGGCTGGACCATCATGCTTGTCGAATCCGATGCCATTGGCGCTATTGGCGTCGGTGAGGCGACGATTCCGCAAATCCGCTTGTTCAATGCCGCGATCGGTATCGACGAAGCCGAAATGCTGCGCGCGTGCCAAGGCAGTTACAAACTGGGCATCGCGTTCGAGGGGTGGCGCGCACCCGATCATCGCTACATGCATGGCTTTGGCGGGGTCGGCCGCGACCTTGGCCTGTTATCCTTCTATCACTATTGGGTAGCCGGGCGCGGTGATGAGAGCCGCGCTGGCATGCCAGTGGGAAAGGCCAGAGAAGACAGCCTTGATGCTTATAGCGTAGCGGCTCAGGCTGCCTATGCAGGGCGCTTTGCACCGCCAGACCCCGCGCGGCCCGCACCCGCTGGCGGGCACAATTACGCCTTTCATTTTGATGCGACGCTTTATGCGGCGTTCCTGAGGGTGCGTGCAGAGGCAGGCGGGGTGACGCGTATCGAGGGGCGCATCACCCATGTGACACGCGATGAGGCAAGCGGCGATATATCCGCGCTGGTGCTGGAAAATGGAACGTGCGTCGGCGGCGATCTGTTCATCGACTGTTCGGGCATGGCCGGGTTGTTGATCGAGAGCGAATGCGCCGTCGGATTTGAAGACTGGGGTCACTGGTTGCCGTGCGACCGCGCGCTGGCGGTGCCAAGCCGCCATGGCGGGCCGATCATGCCCTATACGCGCTCGATCGCGCGGCCCGCAGGCTGGCAGTGGCAAATCCCGTTGCAGCACCGCGTTGGCAACGGCCATGTCTATTCGAGCCGCTATATGTCCGATGACGAAGCGGCGGCACTCTTGCTGGCCAACCTGCCGGGCGAAGCACTTGCCGATCCGCGCCTCATCCGCTTTGCTGCTGGTTGCAGGCGTAAAGTCTGGTCACACAATGTCATTGCCATTGGCCTGTCGAGCGGTTTCCTTGAGCCGCTCGAATCGACGAGCATCCACTTGATCCAGTCGGGGATTGAGCGGTTGTTGCAACGCTTGCCGAGTGCACATCCCGGCGCGGCGGAGCGCGCCGCCTATAATGAGGATGTGAGCGCAGAGATGGAGCGTATCCGCGATTTCATCCTCCTCCATTACCATGCCAATGGTCGCGACGAGCTATTTTGGCAGGAACGGCGCGATATGCCGATACCAGACAGCCTGTCGGAACGCATCGCGCTGTTCCACGCGTGCGGGCGGATCGACCGCCACGGCAATGAGCTGTTCACCGAGCTGGCTTGGCAGCAGGTGCTGATCGGGCAGGGCGTTGTGCCGCAGACAGTGCACCCGCTGACCGAGCAGATTAGCGCAGACGATCTGGCTGGTTTCATCGAAACGACACGCCGCGCGGTTAGCCATAGCGCCGCCGCCATGCCAACCCACGCCGATTTCATCGCGCGCAATTGCGCCACAGGAGTTCCCTCATGATCGCTCGTAAGACAGTCTCTGCATGTTTGGGCGCAGCATTTTTGCTGAGTGGTTGCGCGATGGCGCGTGCACAGGTGCCAAGTGCCCCCGTGCCAAGTGCCACCGTGCCGCTATCTTCGGTGCGTGAGCGCTTGCCCGAGGATGAGGTGATTTATTTCGTGCTGCCCGACCGTTTTGCCAATGGCGATACGGCCAATGATGCGGGCGGCATTGCGGGCGGGCCGATGCAATCGGGCTATGACCCGGTGCATAAGGGATTTTACCACGGCGGCGATTTGCGCGGGCTGATGGGGCAGCTTGATTATATCCAGGGACTGGGTGCGACCGCAATATGGCTGGCCCCCGTGTTCGAGAATAAGGCGGTGCAGGGCGGCCCCGGTGAGGAAAGCGCAGGCTATCACGGCTATTGGGTGACCGATTTCACGCGCGTGGACCCGCATTTGGGCACTGAAGCAGATTTTCGCAGCCTGGTCGATGCGGCGCATGCGCGCGGGATGAAGGTCTATATGGACATCATCACCAACCATAGCGCCGACGTCATCCAATATAGAGAATGCCCCAATAGCGCCTGTCCCTATCGCAGCATCGCCGATTATCCGGATGGAGCCTATACCCCCGTCGTCCCAGCAGGCGAGGCAGGGGTCAAGGTTCCTACGTGGCTCAACGATCCACAATATTACCATAATCGCGGCAATTCGACCTTTCGCGGCGAAAGCTCGCTGATGGGCGATTTTGTCGGACTTGATGATCTGGCGACCGAAAATCCGCGCGTTGTTAGCGGGATGATCGACATCTATGCCGACTGGATCGACCGCTTCGGTATCGATGGCTATCGCGTCGATACAGCACGGCATGTCAACCCGGAGTTCTGGCAGGCGTTCGTCCCCGCGATATTGGAGCGTGCGCGGCTACGTGGCATCCCCAATTTCCACATTTTCGGCGAAGTCGCCAATGACGGCATCAACCCCGGTTATCTGGCGCGGCACACCATCGTCGACGGATTTCCCGCTGTGCTCGACTTTGCCTTCATGGCCAGCGTCCATGCTACCGTGGCAAGGGACCAAAGCCCCGAAGCGTTCGACCTTCTGTTCCGTGGTGATGCACTGTATCGCGGCGGGGAAATGGCGGCGCTCAGGCTGCCGACATTCCTTGGCAATCACGACGCGGGGCGGTTCGCCACCTTTGTCGCGCGCGGCAACCCCAATGCCAGCGATGCCGAGCGACTGGCACGGGTGCGGCTGGGCCACGCGATGATGCTGACGATGCGCGGGGTGCCGACCGTCTATTATGGCGATGAGCAGGGCTTTGTCGGTGACGGCGGTGATCAAGATGCGCGCGAGGACATGTTCCCCAGCCGCGTTGCCAGTTACAATGACAATGATTTAATCGGGACAGCGGCCACCACCGCGAGCGCCAATTTTGACACAGGCCATCCGCTCTATCGCACCATATCCGAGCTATCGGCGATCCGGCGCAGCCATCCGGCATTGACGCGCGGGCGGCAGATTTTGCGTAATTTCGGCGAGACGCCCGGCTTGCTCGCCATATCGCGGATTGACCCGGTGACGGGGCGTGAGGTGGTGGCTGTGTTTAATACGTCATCGAGCGCGCAATCGGGCAACATCATCGTTGACCGCGCCACCACGCGCTTTACCACGCTGGCTGGCGATTGTCCTGCGGCTGTGCGCGTGACTGGAAGCGCTGCTATTACGCTTCCTGCTTTTGGCTATATGATTTGTGCTGCGGAGACGCTTTAGTGAATATTCTTTCTCCCCGCTCGCAACCATCAAGCGAAACGGCGCTGGCCACCCCGTGGTGGCGCGGTGCGTCAATCTATCAGATTTATCCGCGCAGCTTTGCCGATTCCAATGGCGATGGCATTGGCGATTTGCCCGGCATTACGGCGCGGCTTGACCATGTCGCGGACCTTGGCGTCGATGCGGTGTGGATTTCGCCATTTTACACCAGCCCGATGTGCGATTTCGGCTATGATATAGCGGATTATCGCGGGGTTGATCCGATATTCGGAACGATGGCAGATTTTGACGCTCTCGTTGCGAAAGCACATGGCCTTGGCCTCAAATTACTGGTCGATCAGGTCTATTCGCACACGTCCGACCAGCATGAGTGGTTTGTGACAAGCCGGTCAAACCGCACCAATGCCAAGGCCGACTGGTATGTGTGGGCCGATGCCAAGCCCGATGGTTCGCCGCCGAGCAATTGGCAGTCGGTGTTCGGCGGACCTGCGTGGCGGTGGGACGCGCGGCGCGGGCAATATTATCTCCATAATTTTCTGGCGGAACAGCCGCAGCTCAATGGCCACAACCCTGACGTGCAGAATGCATTGTTGGATGTCGCGCGGTTCTGGCTTGATCGCGGCGTTGACGGCTTGCGTGTCGATGCGATCAATTTCGCGATGCACGACCCACAACTGCGTGACAACCCGCCCGCACCCGACGATGGCCGTGCGCGGACCCGGCCGTTTAATTTCCAGCAACATCTGTATAACCAGAGCCATCCCGACATTCCGTATTTTATCAAGCGAGTGCGTGCTCTTACGGACAGCTATGAGGCGATTTTCACGGTGGCCGAGGTCGGCGGGCCGGACCCGCAAGCAGAAATGCATGCGTTCACGAGCGGTGATGCACATTTCAACAGCGCCTATAGTTTTGACTTTTTATACGCCGAACAATTGACCCCGGCGCTGGTCCGGGATGCATTGGCGCAATGGCAGGGCGACGGCGATGAGGGCTGGCCAAGCTGGGCCTTTGCCAACCATGATGCGCCGCGCTGGATCAGCCGTTGGGCCCCCGTACATGCCCGCGCCGCTTATGCGCGGATGGTGATGGCATTGTTCATCGCGCTGCGCGGGAACATCATATTCTGGCAGGGCGAGGAATTGGGGCTGACCCAAGTGGAAATAGAGTTTGAACACCTGCAAGATCCCGAAGCCATCGCCAATTGGCCGTTGACGTTGAGCCGCGATGGATCGCGGACGCCGATGGTGTGGTGCGACACGGCGCCGCATGGCGGTTTTTCAAGCGGCGAGCCATGGCTGCCAATCGGCGACGATCATCTTGCTCTGGCTGTTTCGCAGCAGACGGGTGACGACGGATCGCTGCTCGAACTGACGCGCCGCCTACTGGGCGTGCGACAAGCGAATGCCGCACTGTGTCTGGGCAGTATGACGGTGGAAACGGCGAGTGAAAATCTGTTGCTATTTCATCGTGACCATGACGGGCAGCGCATGATTTGCGCCTATAATATGGGCGCGGAGCCACTGCTTTGGTCCGGTCCAAACGGGAATATACTGGTCAGCGTCAATGGTGCGACCACCGATCATCTGCCTGCCTATAGCGGGATCATCATCGAGAGCGTTTAGCCACAGGGATATTGTTGCCATGTTCATGCGTCACCTGATTCGAGCGATTTTGCTTTCGATTACACTATTGCTCGTTGCCCCAGCACAGGCGCAGCAAAGCGTCAGCGCAACGTCGCCCGACGGCAGCATCGCTTTGACGGTGGGCGTCAATGGAGAAGGGCGGCCTAGCTATAGCATCAGCCGGAATGGCGCGGTGTTGCTTGCCCCGTCGCGGCTGGGTTTCCTGTTCACCGATGCGCTGGCGCTTGACCGGGGGCTGGCGATAGAGAGCCACAGCGAGACGAGCGTCGATACGCGCTGGGAACAGCCATGGGGTGAGCGGCGTTTTGTCCGTGACCATCATAATGAATTGCTGGTTGTGCTGCGCGAAGGGGCCGACGCGCACCGCCGCATTGCGGTGCGGTTTCGCCTGTTCGATGACGGGGTAGGTTTTCGCTATGAGTTCCTCGACCAAGCGGGTTGGGGCACCGTCCATATCCAGGACGAGCTGACCGAGTTCAATATCGTACCGCACGGCACCGCGTGGTGGATCACCGGCGGCGACTGGAACCGTTACGAGCAAATCTATCAGCACACAGAAATTGATGCGGTATCGACCGCGCACACGCCGATTACCATGCGGCTCGACGATGGCACGCATCTGGCGTTCCACGAAGCCGCGCTGGTTGATTATGCTGCGATGTGGTTTCGCCGCGTCGATGGACAGCGGTTCAAAGCGACGCTGTCGCCATCGTCCACCGCCGCACGGGTGACGAGGGCAGCGCCGTTCACGACACCGTGGCGCAGCATCCGTATAGCCAGTAATGCTGCGGGATTGGTCGAAAGCGATCTGGAACTCAACCTCAATGAACCCAATCGCTTGGGTGATGTTAGCTGGGTTCGCCCGTATAAATATATCGGCATCTGGTGGGACATGCACCTCGACAATTGGAGCTGGGCATCGGGCGCGCGGCACGGTGCGACGACCGAACATACGCGGCGCTATATCGACTTTGCCGCCGCGCATGGCTTTCGCGGGGTGTTGGTTGAGGGATGGAATGTCGGGTGGGACGGCAATTGGTTCGGGCATGGCGATGAGTATAGCTTTACGCAGCCTTACCGCGATTTCGATATAGAAGGGCTGGCCGCTTATGGCCGTGCGCGCGGTGTCCGCCTGATCGGCCACCATGAAACGGGCGGCAATATCGCCAATTACGAGAGTCAGCTGGAGGATGCGATGGCGCTATATGAGCGGCTGGGGATCGACAGCGTCAAAACCGGCTATGTCGCCGACGCGGGCGGGATTATCAGCCGTAATGCTGCGGGCGCACTGGCGATGGAGTGGCATGACGGGCAAGTGATGAGCCGCCACCATTTGAATGTCGTTGAAACGGCGGCACGGCATCATGTCATGGTCAATCCGCACGAACCAATCAAGGACACGGGCCTGCGCCGCACTTACCCCAATTGGGTGGCCCGTGAAGGGGCGCGAGGCATGGAATATGATGCGTGGGGCGAACCGGGCAATGATGTCGATCATATCCCGACGCTGGTTTATACACGGATGCTGTCGGGCCCGATGGATTATACGCCGGGCGTGCTGAGTTTGCAGGGGCGCGGCGGCCGTCCGATCAGCTCGACGCTGGCGCGGCAGCTTGCGCTATACCTGACCATCTATAGCCCGATCCAGATGGCGGCGGACCGTATCGAGAATCTGGAACGCTTTCCGAACGAACTGGCGTTCATTTCGGCCGTCCCGACTGATTGGGAGGATAGCCGCCTGATCGACGGCGCGGTCGGCGATTATGCGCTGTTCCGGCGCAAGGACCGTAATAGTGCGGACTGGTATGTCGGCGGTGTCACCGACGGTGACGCGCGCGATTTTGACGTCGCGCTCGACTTTCTGCCCGTGGGCCAGCGTTATCGCATGACCATTTATCGCGATGGGCCTGACGCCGATTATCGCACCGCCAATAGAGGGCAAATCGTCATCGAGGAACGGATCGTTACTTCGACCAGCCGTGTCGCGCTGCACATGGCACCGGGCGGCGGGGTTGCGGTGCGGCTGACCCCCGCAGGTCGCGTGCGGCGGTGAGCTTACGGCGCGCCACCGCTGAAAAGCCATTGCGTATCGTCATTGTCGGCGGCGGCACGGCGGGGTGGATGGCGGCGTCGCTGATGGCGCATCATTGGGGCGCGCGGGCGCAGGTGACGGTGCTGGAGAGCCCCGACATCGGCATTATCGGCGTTGGCGAAGGGTCAACGCCGCAGTTCAAGGCGTTTTTCGACAGGCTCGGTATCGCCGAAGCGACATGGATGCCGCAGTGCGAAGCCACCTATAAAGCGGGGATCCGCTTCGTCGGCTGGTCGGCGCGGCCGGGCTATGAGAGTTATTTTCACCCCTTTACGACCGCGCTCGATAGCCACACCGCCCCCGCTTTTTTCTTTAACAGCCGTGCACGGCGGACGGGACGCGACGTGTGCGCGCATGGCGACCGTTTCTTTGTGTCACAGCGACTGGCGGCGATGCGGCTGTGCCCGATACCGACCGATAATTTCCCCTTTGCGATTGGCTATGGCTATCATTTCGATGCGACGCTGGTCGGGCGGTTTTTGCGGAGCCATGCCACCGCCAAGCTCGGCGTCACCTATTTGGAGCGGACGGTGGCGTCGGTCAGGCTGGCCGAAGATGGCAGCATCGCGGAGCTTGTTTGCGACAATGGGGAGCGATTTGAAGGCGATGTGTTCGTCGATGCCAGCGGCTTTCGCGGGCTGCTGATTCAGCAAGCGCTGGACGAACCGTTCATCGCCTTTGCCGATAATTTGTTCAACGACCGCGCCGTCGCCATCCCCACCCCGCGAGAAGAAGGGGGCGGCCTGTCATGCGAAACCCGCAGCACCGCGCTGTCGGCCGGTTGGGCCTGGGCTATCCCGCTGACGAACCGCACCGGCAATGGCTATGTCTATAGCTCGCGCTATTTGAGCGAGGAAGCTGCCGAAGCCGAATTGCGCGGCCATTTGGGCGTTGGCGATGAGGGCGCGGCGCGGCATTTGTCGATGAATGTCGGACGGGTCGCGCGAAGCTGGGTCAAAAACTGCCTTGCGGCGGGGCTAAGCCAAGGGTTTATCGAACCGCTGGAAGCCACCGCGCTGCATATCGTCCAGGCGACGGTCGAGGGGTTCATCGCCGCCTATGACGCCTCTCATGGGCCAGATGGCGGTGACGCCGAACGCGATGCGTTTAACGAGCGGATAGGCGCGCGTTATGATGGCATCCGCGACTATATCGTCGCACATTACCGCATGAACGGGCGAACCGACACGCCCTATTGGCGCGACAATGCCGCCAATCAAAATCTGTCGGATAATTTGAAAGCCGTGATGACCGCTTGGTTCACCGGGGCGGACATGGAGGCGGAAATTGCGCGGCTGGGGATCGGTGGATATTATGGCGCGCTGAGCTGGCATTGCCTGCTGGCCGGCTATGGCCAGTTTCCCGATGACGCCAAGATGGTGCCGCCAGAAGCGGGGCTGCCGCTGGCCGATATGGCGGCGATTGACGATTTCATTTCGCGGTGCATTCGTAATTTCATTGACCATGACGTTGCGGTTACGGCATTGTCGCAGGTAACTAAATAAAAGAGGGAGAGAATAATGGCCGCACCTATACCCAATAGCGCTCCGACTGGAAGCGCTTCCGCCATTCGAGGCAATGCCCTGCCGCTGCTGATATTGGTGGTCGCGGTGTTTTTCCTGCTGGGCGGGGTCACCAACATCAATGATGTGCTGATCCCCAAGCTGAAGGGCTTGTTCAGCCTGAGCAATTTCGAGGCGAACCTCGTTCAGTTCGCCTTCTTCACCAGCTATGCGCTGTTTTCGATCCCCGCAGGGATGCTGGTGGCAAAGCTCGGCTATATGCGCAGCTTTACCGCTGGTTTCCTTGTCGTTGCGGCTGGGGCATTGCTGTTCATTCCGGCGGCCAGTTCGGGCGTGTTCGTCAGCTTTCTGGCTGCGCTGTTTGTCGTCGGCGGCGGCATCACATTGCTGCAAGTCGGCATGAACCCCGTGGTGATTGCGCTCGGTGCCCCCGAAACCGCGCATAGCCGGTTGACCTTTGCGCAGTTCTTTAACTCATTGGGCGTGTTCCTGATGATCTATGGCGGCGCCGAATTGTTGCTGGGCAAGGGCAGTAGCGTTGACCCCGCAACATTGAGCGGCGACGCGCTCAATCAATATCGCGTCACCGAAAGCGCGGTCATCGGCCAAGCCTATTTCTGGGTCGCGGCATTTCTAGCCGCAATAGCGCTGATATTCTGGCTGCGCCGCCGCGCGCTTGACCATAGCAAGGCCGAACAAGTGCAGTTGGCCGGAACATGGTCATTGTTCGTCAACAACCCACGTGTTCGTTTCGGCGCGCTGTGCATTTTCATGTATGTCGGGGCCGAGGTCGCCATCGGCAGTAACCTCATCAACTATCTCTCGGGCGACGCGCATGTTGCGGGCGACGGGGTGATGGGGATTGATGCACTCGCCGCTGGAAAGTTGCTCGCCTTTTATTGGGGCGGCGCGATGGTTGGCCGTGCGATTGGCGGATTTGTATTGCGGATGATACCGCCGGGCCGCGTGCTGTGGGCCTATGCTACGCTCGCCATCGTGATGATCGCCATTTCGGCATTCACTACGGGTGCGCTGTCTGGTTGGACATTGATTCTGGTCGGCTTTTTCAACTCGCTGATGTTCCCGACGATTTTCAGCCTTGGCACCGAAGGGTTGACCGACGAAGCGCCAAAAGCATCGGGGATCATGTGCACCGCGATTGTCGGCGGGGCGCTGGTGCCGCCGCTTTTCGGTTGGGTCACGGACATATCGTCGATCCAGATGGCGTTGATTGTCCCCGTTATCTGCTATGCAATCATCGGCAGCTTTGGCCTGTGGGCGCTGAAGCAGGGCCGCACAGGGGTGTGATGCTATTCCTCTCTCCCCTTGCGGGAGAGGGGACGCGTGTTGACCATTCGCATACGAATAACGCCCCGCATGGATAAGCATAGTGGGGCGTTACTCTGTTGCGTGGGCCCGCTTTTCGATTAGGGTCGCGGAGCAACAGGAGCGCAATGGGCATGGCATTTGTTTCCGACCGACTGATAGTGTTCGGTGCGACGGGCGATTTGGCAAAGCGGATGCTATTGCCTTCGCTGGCGGCGCTTTCTGCCGATAAATTGATCGCCGATGATTTGCGGATCATCGGCACCGCACGTTCATCCCATAACGACGAAAGTTTCCGCGCCTTTGCCCGCGCTGCGCTCGACGAGTTTTTGCCCGTAGGTCAGTTGGACGAGGGCGACATAGCGCGCTTTCTTGAGCGGCTAAGCTATCAGCCGCTCGATGCGTCGCAGGCGGGTGGGTTCGCCGCGCTGGCAGCCAAGGTGGGCGAGGTGAAGCGCGGGCTGTCGATATTCCTTTCGACCGCGCCGTCGTTGTTCGAGCCGACGATAGCCGGATTGGCGGGCGCAGGCCTTGCTGGGGACAATGTCCGTATCGGCCTCGAAAAGCCGCTGGGCATCGATTTGGCGTCGAGTAAGGTCATCAATGACGCGGTAGGCGCCGTGTTTGCCGAGGACCGTATTTTCCGCATCGACCATTATCTGGGCAAAGAAACGGTGCAGAATCTGCTGGCATTACGCTTTGCGAATATCCTGTTCGAGCCGCTGTGGAACGCCACGCATATCGAGCATATGCAGATTACGGTTGCTGAGACGGTGGGGCTTGAAGGGCGCGTCGGCTTTTATGACGGCGCTGGCGCGCTGCGCGATATGATGCAGAACCATATGCTGCAACTGCTGGCGCTGGTGGCGATGGAGCCGCCAGCTAAGTTCGACGCGACCGCCATCCGCGATGAAAAGGTCAAGGTGCTGCGCTCGCTGCGTCCGTTGATGACGGGCGACAGCGTGACCGGCCAATATCGCGCGGGGTCGGTTGGCGGCGCTGATGTGCCAGGCTATGACGAGGAATTGGGCAAGGGCAGCGACACCGAAACATTTGTGGCGGTCAAGGCGCATATCGACAATTGGCGTTGGAAGGGCGTGCCCTTTTTCATGCGTACGGGAAAGCGGCTGCCCGAACGCAAGACCGAAATCGTCATCCAATTCAAAGCGGTGCCGCACAGCATTTTTGCCGAACTTGGCGCGGCAACGGTGCCCAACCGCCTGATTATCGGCATCCAGCCGCGCGAGAATATTCGCCTGAGCGTGATGGCCAAGGTGCCGGGGCTTGACCGTGGCGGCGTTCGTTTGCGCGAAGTACCGCTCGACATTTCGATGCCCGATGCCTTTGCCGGGCCAAAGCGGCGGATCGCTTATGAGCGGCTGTTGCTCGACCTGATCGAAGGGGAGCAGACTTTGTTCGTGCGGCGTGATGAGGTTGAGGCGCAGTGGAACTGGGTCGATGCCATCCGCGCAGGCTGGGCGAGTGACGCAGTGAAACCGCACGATTATGGTGCGGGCTGTTGGGGCCCAGAGGCGGCGAGCGAACTGGTTATGCGCGATGGAGCTAGCTGGCATGAGTGAGCGTATCGTCACCGTCGATATTGGCGGCACCCACGCGCGGTTCGCGTTGGCCGAGGTCGCGGATGGGCGCGTGGTGTCGCTGGGACAAAGCGTAACGCTGAAAACAGCAGAGCATGCCAGCCTGCAAACCGCGTGGGAGGATTTCGGACGACAGGTTGGGGGGCCATTGCCGCGCGCCGCCGCGATTGCGATAGCCGGGCCGATACGCGGCGAAGTGCTGAAATTGACGAACAATCCGTGGATCATTCGCCCAGCCTTGATCGAGGAAAAGCTGGGGGTTGACCGTTTTGCACTGGTCAATGACTTTGAGGCTGTCGGCCATGCGGTGGCGCAGGCGGACGGCGAACATTTCCTGCACCTGACCGGCCCCGATACGCCGTTGCCGCCGAGCGGCACGATCAGCATTATTGGCCCGGGAACCGGCCTTGGCGTGACGCATGTGTGGCGCGGCGGGGGCGGCTATCATGTGCAAGCGACCGAAGGCGGGCATATTGATTTTGCGCCGCTCGACGTGATTGACGATGCACTGCTCAAGGCACTGCGTCAGCGCTATCGCCGCGTGTCGGTGGAACGCGTGGTCGCCGGGCCAGCGCTAGCCGACATATATGCGACGCTGGCCGCCATCGAAGGACGCGCGGTGATGGCGATGGAAGATAAGGCGCTGTGGGCGCTGGCCATTGACGGGTCGGACAGCCTGGCCGCAGCTGCTGCCGACCGTTTCTGCATGGCGCTGGGCAGTGTAGCGGGCGATATTGCGCTGGCGCAAGGCGGCGGCGGCGTCGTGATCGCGGGCGGGTTGGGCCTGCGGATAAAGGATATTCTCGTGCGGTCCGGCTTTGCCGAACGGTTCCGCGCCAAGGGGCGGTTTGCCGAATTGATGGCGTCGCTCCCCGTCAAGCTTATCACCCACCCGGAGCCCGGCCTGTTTGGTGCTGCGGCCGCCTTTGCCCGGAGTCACACCTAATGCCCGCATCCATTCGCCAGATCATGCAGACGTCGCCCGTCATTCCGGTGCTGGTGATCGACGATGTTACCTATGCCGAACCGATAGCGCGGGCGCTGGTTGCGGGGGGGCTGCGCGTGCTGGAGGTGACGTTGCGAACGGCGGCGGCGCTCGACGCCATCGCCGCAATGAAGCGTGTTCCGGGCGCTATCGTTGGCGCCGGAACCGTGCTGAACCCGCAAGATTTGGCGGCGGCCATTGGCGCAGGCGCAGAGTTTATTGTCTCGCCCGGGTTGACTGAAAATCTAGGTAAGGCCGCAGTGGGTTGCGGCATTCCCTTTTTACCGGGCATAGCCAATGCGGGTGACATCATGCGCGGGCTTGACCTTGGCCTGTCGCATTTCAAATTTTTCCCCGCCGAGACCAGCGGTGGCCGCGCCGCGCTCAAAGCCTTGTCGGGGCCATTTGGCGGGGTCAGTTTTTGCCCTACGGGCGGGATTACGGCGGCGAGCGCGCCCGAATGGCTGGCGCTTGATCCGGTGCTGTGCGTCGGCGGGAGCTGGCTGGTCGGGCGAGGGGAACCCGATGTTGCGGCGATAGAGGCTGCGGCCATCGCGGCGGCGCGACTAGGGTCGTGACGATGGACCTGCGCGCAGAGCTTGGCGAATTGCACAAGCAGACGCAGGCGACGCCGCTGTTCAACCCCGTTTTCCAGCTTGGACTCAACCTGTCGCGGCGGCTGGAGAGCGGCAATATTACGCTACAGGACATTGCCGCGACGATTGAGGATTATGGCTGTGAGGCGCTGCAAAGTCGCGCGCACCGCCTGCATGATCTGCTCGCGCCGATGGGTGAGACGGAGAATATTGCACGGTTTCGGGCCGTGGTCGAGGCGAGCGCCGCCAACGGCGATTTTGCCGCTTTTGCCGCGCGCTGGTCGCGCCCATTGCAGCATATCGTCTTTACTGGGCATCCGACATTCCTGCTGACCGCAATCGAAGCCGAAGCCGTAGCCAGCGCGGCGAGCCAGTCGCAAGTTGGCCCCGCGATGTGTGTTATCAACGCCGCGCGAGAGCCCGTGACGCTGAGCGGTGAACATGCCCAAGTGCTGGCGGCGATGGGCCGTGCGCAGGATGCACGCGACGCATTGGTTGAAGTGATCCTGTCAGTGGCGGCGGTGCGGTGGCCGCAGGATTGGCGCACGTTGGTGCCGATGCCGTTCCGGCTGGCGACGTGGGTAGGTTACGACATGGATGGCCGCACCGACATTGGCTGGCACACCAGCATCGCGCACCGATTGATTGAAAAAGCGATGCGGTTGGAGCGCTATGCTGTGGCGCTAGCTGGGCTGGCCTGTGCAAGCGATATTGCCGACGCGCTGCGACGCGCTGGCGGCCATGCTGCGGCGATGGCGGAGAGATTTGCTGCGCCGCTTGATGATCCGACCGCGCTGTCCGACGCCGCCAATGCGCTGACCGCCGATGGGCCAGACAGGTTGGTGTCGCTGGTGCCGACCGTCGCAGCGATACAGGCGTTGGCAAACGAAGCACGAGCCGATGATGCACGACGTTTGATCGGCGTTGTGGCCGCAATGCGCGCAGACGGGCTGGGTATGGGGTGGATTCATTTTCGCGTGAACAGCGCGCAATTGCTGAACGCTATCCGCCGCCGCATTGACCCCGAAAACCAGCTTGACCTAGCGAGTGGGACCGCGCTCAATCGGCTGCGTGATTTGCTCGCGAACGTTCAGCCGCTGCGCAGCAATTTCGCGGCGCTGTCGATTGAGAGCACGACGGCGGTGCGGCAATTTCTGGCGATGGCGCAGATCATCCACCATGTCGATGCTGACGCACCGGTGCGGATGTTGATTGCCGAGTGCGAGGAGCCACAGACCGTGCTCGCCGCGCTGTATTTCGCGCGGCTGTTCGGGATAGAGGACCGCGTCGATGTGTCGCCATTGTTCGAGACCGAAAGCGCGATGGAGCATGGCGGCCGCTTTTTGGAAGCTCTGCTGCGTGAGCCCGCTTACCGAGCCTATGCCCGCATGCGCGGGCGGGTGGCGATCCAGACAGGATTTTCCGATGCCGGGCGCTTTGTCGGGCAGTTGCCAGCGGCACTGGCGATTGAGCGGCTGCACGGGCGATTGGCGCAGGCGATGGCGCGCAATGGATTAAGCGATGTTGCGGCGCTGATTTTCAACACCCACGGCGAATCGATGGGGCGCGGCGCGCACCCCGCGAGCATGGACGACAGGCTGACCTACCCGATGAGCCGCTGGGCGCGGGCGCGCTTTGTCGATGCGGGGATTAGGCTGGAGCCGGAAGTGAGCTTTCAGGGCGGCGATGGATTTTTACCATTTCACAATGCCGCTTTGGCGCTTGCGTGCCTGACACGCATTGCCGAGGTTGAGGCTGGGATGGCGGTGGAAGCCGAGCCCGACCCATTCTATACCCGCACCGATTTGAGCCTCGATTATTATCGCGGGATCAGGCGGATGCAGCGCGATTTCTTGGCCTCACGCAGCTACGCCCGCGCGATCACAGCCTTTGGCATCGGCCTGCTCAACGAGACAGGGTCGCGCAAATCCCGCCGTCAGTCCGACCTTGCCGCCGACCGCGAGATGAACCTGAGGCAAATCCGTGCCATCCCGCATAATGCGGTGCTCCAACAATTGGGCTATCCGGTTAACGTCATTGCAGGCGCAGGGACGGCGGCGGCGGACGAACCCGAAGCGGTGACCATGCTGATAAAGCAAAGCCCGCGTGCGCAGCAATTGATGCGTCTGGTGCGGGCATCGAATGCACTGGCCAGCATCAAATCGGTCGCGGCGTTTGGCGAACTGTTCAACAGTGCCTATTGGGCCAGCCGCCCCTATCGCGGCACCGAGCCTCACTTAGAAAATGCCTGCCTCGCTCTCGCCGAACATTTGGTGGCGGACGACAGGGTCGGCGCGTTTCGGCGGCTCGCCAGCCGTTTGCGTATTGACGCAATCAAGCTGCACCGAATGTTCGCGCTATTACCCGATGAAGCACCAGAACAGCACCGCGAGGAACGCCGCCGTTCGCTCGGTGCGCTACAGGCGATCCGGCTGGCGTTGATGCAGCATATGTTCCTGCTCGCCGTGCAAATCCCGGCCTTTTCGCGTTCGAACGACATCAGCCGCGATGATGTGATAGCGATGGTCTTTTCGCTGCGGATAGACGAGGCGCTGGCGCAATTGCGCCGCGCTTACCCCGTGTCCGAACCGGATATGAGCGATTTTGCGGTGAACGAGCCCAGCGATTATCCCGATGGCGAAGCACAACCCTATGCCGGTATTCGCGCCGCCTATATCGACCCGATGGAGCATGCCTATGCGCTGTGCCTGCGCGTCGGAACCGCGATTGCGAACCACTTTGGCGCGCATGGCTGACGCCGTGGCTTGCCATTTTGGCGCGCATGGTTGAATTGATTTGGGTCAATGCAATTTTGAATGTTGTGACCCGCAGCATAGAGTTGCTGCGAATCAATCACTAGGTTAGAAGCTACTTGGCGTCGGGTGCCCGCCCGCGCCAAGACCATGCCGTTTTCACGATAGTGCCCTGTCCGGGCTAAAAAATAATATGGGTCGTGCGCGGATTGTTCTGGGAGGAGAGCGGCTCTGACTTTGCGTTGGAGTGCGATATGTTGAAGTCCACAGGATCTGGCCTGACCAATGCCCTGTTTATCGGGGCAATCGGAATAGCCGCTGCGGGAGCAAGTGCGGTGCTTGTAACTGATCGCGGCGTTGCCGCCGATCATCTTGACCCGCCCGGACGCACCGACATTCGCGTCGACCCGACGATCGACCTGCCCGCCGATATTGCCGACATCTATACATGGACGGACAGCAGCAACCTCAACATGGTCTATACCTTTGCCGGGCCGAGCGCGGGGACGCTGCCGGCATTTTACGACCCCAATGTCCGGTACCGCATCCATGTGTCGAACGGCGGGCGCACCGATGATGATGAATATCTGATCGTCGCGCAATTTGGCCCAGGGCAGGGCGGTAACGGCATCAAATTTGATGGCCTGCCCGGTGTCACAGGCTCGTTCATCGGCCCGGTCGAACGGATATTGACCGCGCCCAACGGGGTCAAAGTCTATGCTGGGCTGCGTTCCGACCCGTTCTTTTTCGACGTACTGGGGTTCCGCGAGACCAATTCGACGGGCAATCTAGCCATCCTCAATACGCGAAATTTTTTCATCAATGGCAATGATACGATGATTGGTGTGCAAATCCCAATCGCTATCGTCGGGCGCGACAGCAATGGCGACGGGCGCGTCGATAACCGGATGGACATCTGGGTCGATGCATTCCGCAAGGGGGGGCAATTGTGATGCGCAAATCGTTTGAAGCGCTGCCCACGCTGGTGCTGGTCAGCGCGATGCTGGCGTTAACTGGGTGCGGTAGCGGAGGCACGCGAACACCCGCTCCGGCTGCGACCCCTGCACCGACACCGGCACCGACCACGACCACGCTCGACGTGCTGCCGTGCCTCAACCAAACGGTGCCGCTGGCGCGCGTTCCGGCCGGGACACGGGTGATTGACCTTGTCATCCCCGACACAATAACCATCTGGCCAGACCGCGACATCGGCTTTCCCAATGGACGGTTGCTCAGTGACCCCGTGATCGACATCACGCTGGGCATCGTGCTGCTCGACATCAACCGCGCGGGACAGAATGCGGCGAGCTTTGCCGCGATCCCGCTCGACCCGCCTGGGGCGACCAAGGATCCGATTGCGACCTTCCCCTTTGCCGCTTTGCCCAATGGCAACCCGCCGCTCGATGCTGGAACGGGGACGGGTTTCGTGTTCGATACGTCGCCGATGTCGGCCTATGTCCAGGTCGATCGGATGGGGATGCCGGCAGTTGCAACCGCGTTAATCCTTGGCCCGCGCAAGACCGCCTATAGCGATGGCAATGTCCAGCTGGATACCGCCAACACCTATGCATTCGATCTGATCGAGGGGACGCGGCGCTTTTCCGAGCCGCTGCAGGATGACCTGACCGCTCGCGGGTTGACATCATGCGCGGTGCGGCGGGTTAGTTAGGGTGGGATGGTGTTTTCCTACCTCGTCATTGCGAGGAGCGGAGCGACGAAGCAATCCAGTTCTTGCGCCAGAGATTCTGGATTGCCGCGCCGCGCACATGCGCTGCTCGCAATGACGATGCTATTATCAGAGTCTAGCACCGCATGATGGCTCGTGCGCTGCGGATTGCCGCGCTGATATTGGTGCCTGCCGCGCTGTTCGCAGGCGTGGCGGCGTGGCAATCTGGCGGGTTGGCGAGTGTGTTGGAGGGGTGGTGGAGAGGCGCTGCGCCAATCACCCTGCCAACGCCCTTTCCCTCGCCGCACCGGACATGGGCCGAGCATGTCGCCGCTATTGACGCCGGGATTGCCCGTAATCGCACGCGGGCGGCGTCTGAACCGACCGACTGGTTGAGCCCTTCTGCCGAGGCGGCAAATTGGCTCGATCGCGCTTCGATGACCGGACGTTGGCAAGATTATGCGGCGGCGGAGGCGGCGTTGGCGGTGGCGACATCGCGTTCGCCAGCCGCCGTTGTGCCGCACCCTTTGCGCGCCCGATTTGCTATGGCTGTGCACCGCAATGCAGACGCCGAGCCAGCGTTGAGAGCCGCGACAATTGACCGTGAATTCACCCGTCCGGAAAATCAGGCCCAGGCGATGGCGGTGCGCGGTGATGTTGCGCTTTATGCTGGTGACTGGCGGCGCGCTGATGCGCTGTACGCGAGGGCTGCGCGCCTCTCGCCAAGTGAGACCCTCGCCTTTCGCCGTGCTTTCATTGTCCAGCGGACGCAGGGCGGCGATGCCGCCATTGCCGCTTGGGCCAACGTCGCACAGACCAGCGTGCGGCCCTCTCGCCGTTTGCTTGCTGCCTTGGCGCAGAGGATTGGCGCGGCGGAGTTGGAGCGTGGGCGATGGGACGCGGCGTCGCTATGGCACGCCCGCGCCGAGCAATATCTGCCCGGTGATTGGCACATATCGGCATTGCGGTTGCAGGATCGCGCGCTCGCGGGGGATTTGCCTGGTGCTATAGGTGGGATGGAGCGGTTGGCGGCGGCGCATGATCTGCCCGAACTGTGGGATGCTCTGGCCGTGTGGCAAGCGGCTGCGGGCAGCGACAATGGTGATGCGCTGGGCCGCGCGGCGGCGGGGTGGCGAGCGTTCGGCGCACGCTATCCGCTGGCCACTGCGTCTCATCAGGCCGAACATGCGTTAATTGCGGGCGATTTTGCGTCGATGTTGGCCTTTGCCCGCCTGAACTATCAGAACCGCCCCTATGGCGATGCCGCGATAGCTCTAGCCGAGGCCCTCGCTGCCAATGGGGAGATAGTGCGCGCGCGGGCCTTGCTGGAGCAAGTTGCACAAGACGGCTGGCGCAATAGCGAGGGGGATTGGCTCGACTATCACATTGCGGAGTTGGCAGGTGATGGCAATGCAGTTGCTGCGGCACGTATCAATGCCGAGCGCAATAACCCCCGCGCACTTGACCCGCGTTCACGGTTGATCGTCTTTGGTCGCCACTGATGTGCAGTTTCCGTTTGCGTAAAGGTGAGGCATTGCACACTATGGGACAGCAATAACGGCAGTGGGAATAGCGCGATGGACGCAGATGTATTTGAGGCGTTTCTGGATCAGCTCAAACGCTATGTCCGCGAACGGCTAATCCCAGCCGAAGCGGATGTCATTGCCAAGGACCGCATCCCCGACGCGATATTGGATGAGATGCGTGACATGGGGCTGTTCGGCATCACCATCCCCGAAGAATATGGCGGAGCGGGGATGAATATCAGCCAATATATCGAGACGGTCAAACATCTGTCTTATGCCGCGCCAGCCTATCGTTCGACAATGTCGATCAATGTCGGGATGACCGGCACCGCGATCCGCAAATTCGGCACGGCAGAACAGCGCTCCGCATGGTTGCCACGCATTGCGGCGGGTGAAATTGCCTGTTTTGGCCTGACTGAACCGGGCAGTGGATCGGACAGCGCGGCCATGCAGACCAGCGCGGTCAGGAGCGGCAATGGCTATGTTCTCAATGGCACGAAGCGCTACATCACCAACGCGCCGCACGCGAAAATCGCGCTGGTTATGGCGCGGACGAGCAAGGAGGCGCTGCCCAAAAATGCGCATGTCTCCGCCTTCATCGTGGATATGGAAGTGCCCGGAATTACGGTTGGCAGCCCCGACAAGAAAATGGGTCAAGCGGGCGCGCATATCGCCGATATCATCATGGAAGATGTGCAACTGTCCGGCGATGCGTTGCTGGGCGGTGAGGAAGGCAAGGGCTTTGTCGCAGCGATGCAGAGCCTCGACAATGGCCGCCTGTCCGTTGCGGCGATGAGCGTCGGCATGGGTCGGCGCATCCTCGACACCGCCGTGCGTTACGCGACCGAGCGTAAGGCTTTCGGCGAACCGATTGCCAATTTTCAGTTGATCCAGGCGATGCTGGCGGACAGCGAGGCGGAGCTCTATGCCGCCGAATGCATGATCGCCGATGCCTGTGTGCGCGCCGATGCAGGCGAAAATATTGTGCGCAAGGCGGCTGCGGCAAAAATGTTTGCGTCTGAAAGCTGTGGGCGCGTCGCCGACCGCTGTGTGCAAATCCACGGCGGCGCAGGCTATTTGGCCGAATATGAGGCCGAGCGCTTTTTCCGCGATGCGCGCATCCTGCGTATCTATGAGGGGACAACGCAGATCATGCAGCTGCAAATCGCCAAGCATATGCTGCGTGACTTTGCGCGCGACGGCGCGGTGTGGTGATGGCGGCGGATTGAATGTACGCGCTGCTCAACAACCTGACGATTATCGAGGCATCGTCGTTCGTCGCGTCGCCCAGTGCAGGGCTGTATCTGGCGCAGATGGGCGCAAGCGTGGTCCGCGTCGATCAAATTGGCGGCGGACCTGACTATCGCCGCTGGCCGCTCGGCCCCAATGGCGACAGTCTGTATTGGGAGAATCTCAACCGTGCCAAAAAATCGCTGGCCCTTGATTTGACGTCGGGGGAGGGCCGTGAATTATTGGTCGAGCTGGTGCGCAAGACCGGGCAATTTATTACCAACTTTCCGGTCGATGGATTTTTGTCGCACGCAAGGATGGCCGAAACTTGCGCAGATTTGGTGACGGTGCGGGTCATGGGTCGATCTGATGGCGGCTCGGCGCTTGATTACACCGTCAACGCGGCGGTGGGCATTCCCGATATGACGGGGAATGGCCCAGACCCCGTCAATCATGTCCTGCCTGCATGGGATTTGCTGACCGGAGCCTATGCCGCCTTTGCGATGCTCGCGGCGCTGCGTCACCGCGATGGCGGCGGCGGTGGGCAGGAGATACGGGTTGCCCTGCAGAACGTCGCCACCGGGAGCGTTTCTAATTTAGGGATGATTGCCGAAGTGTTGGCGAGCGGAGCCAATCGTGAGCGGCTGGGCAACGCCGTATATGGTGCCTTTGGCCGTGATTTTGTTACGCGCGATGGGCGGCGGTTCATGGTGATGGCTATCACGCCAAAGCAATGGGCAGGGCTGGTTAGGGCGCTGGAGATTGAAGCGGATGTGGCCGCGATTGAGGCGGTGCGCGGGGTTTCCTTTGCGCGCGATGAGGGGCTGCGTTTCATTCACCGCGATGCACTGTTCCCCATCGTTGATGCCGCCGTGGCGCAGCGGGATTATGCAACGCTCGCCGCCGCATTGGCCGCAGAAGGATGCTGCTATGGTGCCTATCAAACGATGATCGAAGCAGCGCAGGACTCCGCACTGGTGACGCAAAACCCGATGTTTGCGACCACTCAAAACCCCAGCGGATTGACCTATCCAGCGGCGGGCAGCTTTGCGACCATTCCGGCCATGGCGCGCGGCTCTGTGCGCGCTGCTCCACATCTGGGCGCGGATAGCGAATATATTTTGAGCACGCACCTTGGGCTGTCCACAACGCAGATTGGCGCGCTTATCGGCAAGGGTGTAGTGGCGAGGTCATGATACAGAAGCACAGCGAAATCCGCGAGGCCGTGGCCAAATTATGCACAAACTTCCCCGGCGAATATTGGCGGGCAAAGGATAAGTTGCGCGCATATCCGACCGAATTTGTCGCGGCGCTAAGCGACGCCGGTTACCTGTCCGCCCTCATCCCCGAAGACTATGGCGGGGCGGGCCTGCCGTTATCCGCCGCCGCCGCGATTTTGGAGGAAGTGCACGCCAACGGGTGCAACGGCGCGGCGTGCCATGCGCAAATGTATGTGATGGGGACACTGCTGCGCCACGGTTCGGATGCGCAAAAGGCGGCCTATCTGCCGTGCATCGCATCTGGTGAATTACGGTTGCAAGCCTTTGCCGTGACCGAGCCGGGCAGCGGCACCGACACATTGTCGCTGACAACACGTGCGGTGCGCGCCAATGACTCTGGGGGCGATGATTATGTCATTACGGGGCAGAAAATATGGACCAGTCGTGCCGAGCATAGCGACCTGATGATCCTTCTGGCGCGGACAACAGCGAAGGAAGATGCTGCAAAACGCTCCGGCGGCTTGAGCGTATTCATCGTTGATATGCGCGATGCGGTAGGGAACGGCATGACGATCCGCCCGCTCGATACGATGATGAACCATGCGACTACCGAGATTTTTTTCGACGGCCTGCGCGTGCCTGCAATGAACCTGATTGGTGAAGAAGGGCAGGGATTTCGTTATATCCTGTCAGGGATGAACGCCGAACGGCTGTTAATTGCGGCGGAATGCATTGGTGATGCCAAATGGTTCATTGCCAAAGCGAGCGCCTACGCCAAGCAGCGGATAGTATTCGGCCGTGCGATTGGTCAGAACCAGGGTGTGCAATTTCCCATCGCCCGCGCCTATGCCCAGATGCGCGCCGCCGAATTGATGGTGCACGACGGGCTGGCGAAATATGAGGCGGGCGAGCCATGTGGAACCGAGGCCAATATCGCAAAAATGCTGGCCGCCGAGGCGAGCTTTGCTGCGGGCGAAGCGTGCATCCAAACGCACGGCGGATTTGGCTTTGCGGCCGAATATGACATTGAACGCAAATGGCGTGAAACGCGGTTATACCAAGTTGCACCAATCAGCACCAACATGATCCTGTCCTACCTCGGCGAACATGTGCTGGGCCTGCCACGGAGTTATTGAGTGTGAAAATCAGTTTGCACCGCTTAGCACATTGTAAAGCTTGGGTGCCCTAAAACGGCAGCCAGCGTTGGCGGTGCGAGAATTTCATATAACCGACATTGACGCCTAGCCGCGCACCGACCCCCAATCTGATCGGGATGAGGACGATATCACCGCGCCGCAAGTATGACGCGTTCAGCCCGCCGACGACATAGGCCGCACCTTCGCCCGCAGGAATGCGGTGATAGAGTTCCTCCGTATCGTGCAGATTATAGATCAGCACAAAGGTGCTGCCCGCATTAGCCCCCGCATCAATGCCTACCGATGGACCGGTCCAGTAAACGGGCATTTCGCCTTCTATCCGGTGGTGCAGGGTGCCCGAACCATAACGCAGACCGAATATGAAAGCGCCGCCCGCTTCGCGCCCGACGATATAGCCATTGGGCTCGCCCTGTTCGCGCAATATGTTTTGGATAAGCCGCGCCAACCCTTCGGCCCCGCGCCCGAACACGCCCTCTGCGGCGCCAATCAGATCATCCTCATGATAGGTCGCTCCGCTTGATGCAGGAGTCGCGGTTGTTGTGGGCGCGGTGGTTGCAGCATCTGGGGCGGCGGGGGTTTCCAGCCCCTCGGTCGTCCATGCGCCCGTGCCTGTTTCTTGGGGCTGCGGGACCGCCTCTGGCGCGGGCGTTGGCTGAGTCTGGGGCTGATTCAAATCGGCGTCTATCACTGTATTGGGATCAACGCTCGTCACCTGCGCTATTGTCGTACCTGACCATGCCAGGGCGAAAACGCCGATCATGACCGTTGCATAAGTGCTGATGGTGCGTCCCATGGTGCAATCTCCATTCCCGCGCGGCTCTGGCGCATCTTGATGAGTGCACCATGTGCCATCCACATGTCTGTGCAATGAATCGCGCGGTGAGGTGAGTCGATTTTGCGCCCAGCTGAGTCGATACTCGCCTTGTGCCACCAAATATTGTTCTGCGTTGACAGGCTGGTGCGCTATCCGTAGGGAAACCGCGCGCGGAGACGTGGGTGAGTGGCTGAAACCATCGGTTTGCTAAACCGGCGTGCTGTGAATGCGGCACCGAGGGTTCGAATCCCTCCGTCTCCGCCAATGCCTTATTGGCATGCACTCCCCATCCTGCTAGGCGCGAATTCGATGTCCAGCTGTGATACCTGCCTTGTACGCAATCGCGCCATTTGCTCGGTGCTTGACCCACAGGAATTGGGGGCAATCAACCGCATTGGCCGCACCCGGTCGATTGCCGCTGGGCAAGCGTTGATGTGGGAGGGGGATGATTCGCTGCTCGTCGCCAATGTCATCGACGGTGTGCTCAAACTTTCAACCGGAACAGGCGATGGCCGCGAACAGATTGTCGGTATTGTCTATCCCGCCGATTTCATCGGCCGCCCATTCGGCACGCGTAGCCAGCATACAGTGACTGCGTTGACCGATGCGCGGGTGTGCACCTTTACGCGCGGCGATTTCGACGGCTTTGCCCGCGACCACCCGCAGTTGGAGCATAAACTGCTGGAGCGCACTCTGGTCGAGCTGGACCGCGCCCGCCACTGGATGCTGCTGCTTGGGCGCAAATCAGCAACCGAGAAAATGGCAACATTCCTGCTTGAAATGTCCGAACGTCTTGTGCCGCCGGGGTGCAGTACGATTGACGCGCCGCTCGATGCGTTCACACTGCCATTTGG
>JBBTFY010000005.1:1786-82062 GCA_038041635.1 Pseudomonadota bacterium | reverse complement strand
GGCCGGCACCGCCTTTCTGGCGCTGATTGCGGTGTTTGTGCGCTCTGAAATGTCGGTGCTGCTGGTGGCGATGGACAGCCATTCGGCCAAGCCGCTCATCTATAAAATCAGCGGCACTTGGGGCAATCACGAAGGGTCAATGCTGTTGTGGGTGGCCATATTGGCGGTCGGCGGCGCGGCGGTTGCGCTGTATGAACGCGCGCTAGATACGGCCACAAAAGTCGCAACGCTGGCGGCGCAGGGCGCCATATCGCTCGGTTTTTATGCCTTCCTGCTCTTTTCCTCCAACCCCTTTACAAGGCTCGATCCCGCTCCGCTCGACGGGCAGGGGCTGAACCCGTTGTTGCAAGACCCCGGCCTCGCCTTCCACCCGCCAACGCTGTACATGGGCTATGTCGGCATGTCGGTGGCGTTCAGCTTTGCGGTTGGCGCATTGGTGACGCGCCGGGTCGATGCGGTGTTTGCCCGCGCGATGCGCCCGTGGATATTGGCCGCGTGGATTTTCCTGACTATCGGCATCACGGCGGGCAGTTATTGGGCCTATTATGAACTGGGCTGGGGCGGCTGGTGGTTTTGGGATCCGGTCGAGAATGCCTCGCTGATGCCGTGGCTCGCCGCGACGGCGCTGCTCCATTCGGTGACGGTGCTGGCGACGCGCGATGCCCTGCGCGCTTGGACGATATTGCTGGCGGTGGTCGCCTTTTCAATGTCGATGGTCGGTACATTTCTGGTGCGTTCGGGCATATTGACCAGCGTCCACGCCTTTGCGGTTGACCCGCGCCGTGGCGGCTTCATCCTCATCCTGCTTGGCGTCTATATCGGCGGCGCGATGGCGCTGTTCGCCACCCGCATCAGCACGGTCAAGGAGGGCAAACGCTTCAACGCGCTCAGCCGCGAAGGAACGCTGGTCGGCAATAATCTGCTGCTGTCGATCATCCTCGTCATCGTGCTGGTCGGCACGCTCTATCCGCTGGTGCTCGAAGCCTTTGGCGGAGAGAAATTGTCGGTCGGCGCGCCCTATTTTAACAACGCGGCGGGGCCGGTTGCGCTTGTCCTGCTCATCCTGATGGGGGTCGGACCACTGACACGCTGGCGGCAGGACATAGGCAAATCGGTCATCGAACGGGTGACGGTGCCAATCCTACTCAGCGCGGCGATGTTGCTCATCCTCGCGCTGTTCGCGCCGAAACTAGGCGTTTTGCCGCTGCTCGGCCTGATGCTGTCGGCAGGCGTCGCGGCGGCCAGCCTCGCGCCGCTGTGGAAACGCAATTTGCGCCGGACGCCGCTGTTCACTTATGGCATGGTCATCGCGCATCTGGGCTGTGCGGTCAGCATCGCCGGAATGGCGGGCGACAGCGCCTTCAGCCATGAATCGCTCACCGCGATGCGGATTGGCGATACCCGCACCGTCGGACCGTTCAGCGTCACCTTGCGAACCGTCAGCGAATTCCCCGGCCCCAATTGGTCGGCGCTCGATGCCGAAATGGTGGTGACGCGCGGCGGCGGCACCCCGTTCATCATGCACCCGCAATCGCGCACCTTCACCGACCCGCCGATGGAAACCGTCGAATCCGCCATCTCGACCCTATGGGATGGACAGCTGTATCTGGTGGTCGCGGCACAAACAGCGCCAGACCAATGGCCGGTGCGGATGTGGTGGAAACCGATGGTGACCCTCATCTGGCTGGGCGGCATCATGATTGCCTTGGGCGGGCTGCTGTCCTTGATTGGCCGGGTGAAACGGGACTTACTCCCTAATCGGTGGCGTTTTTGGCGAAAGGGTGTGGCATGAACCGTCGTCTGTGGCTGTGGGTGCCATTTACCGTAGTTGCCTTTGCGCTGGCCATCTTTGGCTGGAACCTCGCCAATCCGGTTGATCGCCGGGTGCCATCGGCGCTGGTGGGGCAACAATTTCCGCCCGTCACGCTGGCGGGCGCGCTTGATCCTGCGGCGGGGGTTGATGCCACCTTGCTGGCCAACGGACGTCCGCATCTGGTCAATGTTTTTGCCAGCTGGTGCGTCCCTTGCGCGGCGGAAGCCCCGGGGCTGACGCTGTTACAGGGGCAGGGCATCGACATCGTCGGCATCGCGGTGCACGACAATGTCCCCGATTTGACGCAGTTTCTGGCGCAAAACGGCAATCCCTATTCGCGGATCGGCATGGATTTTAATGGCCGCACGCAAATTGCGCTGGGCTCTGCGGGGGTTCCCGAAACCTTTGTCGTCGATGGGCGCGGCAAAATACTCCGCCAGCATATCGGCGTCATCGAACCCGATGATATTGCCACATTGGTTGCGGACATACGGGGGGCACAATGATCACGCGCATCATCATCCTATTGGCCTTGTTGCTCGGCCCCGCCGGGCCAGCGATGGCACAGGTGGACTATACCAATAGCGAACTCGCCGATCCGGCGCAGGAACGTGAAGCCAAGGCGTTGATGGATACGATCCGCTGCGTTGTGTGCCAGGGGCAACCGATTTCGGGCAGCAACGCCGATCTGGCGGGGGATATGCGCGCGTTGATCCGTGAACGGATTGCGGCGGGCGAGGAACCAGAGGCTATCCGTGCATGGCGGGTTAGCCGTTATGGCGCGTGGGTCAGCTTCAAACCCGAACTGCATCCGTCATCGGCGCCGCTGTGGCTGACCCCGTTCGCCGCGCTGATCGCTGGTCTTTTCCTGATACGCGGTCGTTTTAAGAAAAGGGCGTAGCATGGGTTGGTTTTTGCCGTTGCTGTTCGGCGCGCTCATTGTGATTGCGATGGCCCGCTTTGCCAAGGCACCGCGCGCCGCGCTTGAACTCGCGGTTGTCGCTGCGTTGATCGGGCTGGCGGGCTATGCGTGGCAAGGCTCGCCTAATCTGCCCGGCTCTCCGCGCGAAAGCACCGCGCGGCTGTGAGGCGGGGCGCACGGTCTGTTCCTTCCCGCCTAAGGGGGGCCTCTCAATCTTTTCCTCTTTGCTCGCCTTTTTCGTCACGCGCTTATTCTTGGCGATGCGAGGCATTCGAGAGGATTGACCAGCGCCTCATAGCGGTCGAACAGATGTTCCACGCGGTCACGGTCGGAGGCGGAGAGTGCTATATATAGTCTGTAGCGCCTTTTCTAAATTTCGTGGATTCTGTTGGAATGAAGGGTGTTAATCTCCAGCAGGATTTATCTGTCATGGTTCGCAAACGAAGAACTGCGCTTGGATTGTCACAAGAGGGCTTAGCAGACCTGTGCGGACTGCATCGCACCTATGTAGGTGCCATTGAACGCGGTGAACGGAACATAACACTCAAGACACTCTCCGCTCTCGCTTTGGCACTTGATATTTCGTCGCTCGAATTGTTGAAATCAGATACGGAATGACTGATTATTTGGAAAATCTTGAGCATGTTCGATGCAGCGCAGCCTCTTATCTTCGTGCGAAGGGTATAGATGAACGGTATTTGGCGTTCACAGATGTAGGCGATGTGCCGCAGCGTGCGCTAACTGTTCCAACCGATGTTCGTTCGGAGTTTTTGGCCAATAGAGCCATGGGCGATTGGGCAGAGGATATATTGGCAAACGCGTTTGGCACTCAGTCAGATAGAACAATTGTGCGATATGGTGACAGCGATACCATTGCTGCAGGTGAAGAAGGTTTTCGCAATTTTTATCTGTCGCGACTTGATGATGTCCGCCAATATGGGAAGCGCCCCGACCTATTAATGTTCGCAAGTACGGATATACCAACTGACGCTTCTGGAATCGGGACCGAGGCATTAATGGGACAAGCTCGGCTCGCATCGTGTGCCATAGAAGTGCGTTCTAGCAAATTTGAAGCACAAAAATATATGCAAGCCCGAACCGAAGAATGGGCGCAGGGCAGGCGCGGCATCCGCATGTCGCCCAGTTTTACAGTCAAGGTCGAGGATTTGATCATCGTCCATCGCTGGTTGCGGCATCACGCGGTTCCTCAATTCTACGTGCAGGTCTTCTTTGATTCCGCCTATTGCATTAGCGTTTTGGACATTTTTGCGGCTCTCCGGGATCGCAACGATATTACAATTGAGAAGAACGCGAACAACCAGCTGAAAGCGACAATTCACATCCCTATCACCCAAGGCGTCAAAATTGGGGTGATAAACCCGATCCCGGAGTTTCAGGTTAAGGAACGCGTGACTCGCTTGGGTCGTCATGATGCCTATGTCGAGCCGGTCGGTGGTCAGCTCACACTCGACCCAGAACAGATCAGAACAGTAGGGCTGGTTTAGCTGAGGCTTCCTCAAGCGCGCGCTCTACGAGTGTAGTCCGTGCTAGTGAGGAACTTGCGCCATTGCTGTCGAGGGTTTGGGAAAGCGCCTCTAGCGTTGCTTCACAAACAGCATCAAGATTGGGAACTCGAATATCGAGCAGATCGCGAGGCTCTACCTTCAGAAGACCCCCACCATAGACACGATGCTGCTGTTTCATGTCTTCCAAAACTGGCTCGCTGTTGAGGCACGCAGTTAGTGCGCGCGCAAAAATCGGGGAGTCGTTTGTCGGGTAAATCCCGTGGAATGTTGTTAGATTGTGGATTCGTGCTTCATTGTAGACGAATCTCAGTCGCTCTCGCCCGAACACCGAAGCCCAGATAGGCGCAGGATTTCGCTTTTCAGCCGAAAACCATGTCTTCCTCATTTTGGTCAGGTATCGCATATGAACGCCAGCAGCTACTCCGCGCTCTATATATGCGGCACTAGCCGACCCCACCGGAGCAACGGGGTCAAATAGGAAAATAGCGGTTCCCTCGGATGCAATGGCTTCGGCATGAGTGAACGTGAATATCTCCCTCTTAGCCTTGGGGGTCTTGCCTATGCACCATTTTATGTCGGCCACTTCTAGCCCATACTTCTCGATCTGAGAGTGGCTTAACATGAAATAATTGTTATCGCCTGTTGCAATTCCTCGCTTCGACTTAACCATCGAACCGAGGCGGATTGAACCCAGTCGGTCAAGTGAATGGCCGTTTGCAATCAAATGATCCCATTTTTTACTGTTGACGAGTGTTGATAGGGGCAGTGTTTGCCGCTTCGTTTCTGGGCAGTTTCGTAGGGCCGTGAGCGACGAAATATCGGAATTCTCTTCGACATAAAAGGTGGAGACTAAATTGTTGGCGCAAAGATCGTTTTGGATGAGCAACACACATGCGGTTGAGAGATTGTCATCAAATACTAACTCCGCACCCGAAAAATAGACGACCTCTCTCAGCATTCCAGTTACAGCAAAAAAGCGTTTCAATGAGTCGCCATAGTTTGCGTTTGACCATTCGGCGGGGACAAGAATCGCGGCGCGCCCGTTGATTGCGAGCAGACTACACGCCTTCAAAATGAAGTAGATATATATGTTGGATAGCCCGCTTGTAATCTGGCCTGAAGCCAACTCAATCTGATGTCTGCACTTGCTTTCCAACTCGAAATCATGATGCCGTATATACGGCGGATTGCAAATCACAGCATCGACATTGTCCTCAAACGTTGCGGTCAGGAAGTCGGCGTGGACTGCATCCATTTGCGGCCCAAGTCTTTGCTTAGCGAGAGAGAGTGCCGCCTCGTCCACATCAATCCCGATAAGCCGCGCCGACGAGCCATGAGTTTGGCATGCTGCTGATAAAATGCCCGGCCCGACACTAGGATCCAGAATTGTTCGCGGTGAATGTCCAGTCACCCATTCTGCCATCAGGTTGGCAATCACAGCGGGTGTGAAGAACTGTCCAAGGCGTTTTCGGGAAACGCGATTCCGCAACTGCAAAAACGCACCTTCAGGAGTTGCCTCTGGCAGCTCCGACACAGTGAGATTAAGAACGCTAGCCATGGACGACGCTATATATAATCATCATATTTATTACAAGCCACATGGTGCATTTAGCACCAATCTTTACCCCCGCTCCACCACGCCCTCAATCACCCGTGTTGCGGGGTGGTGTTTGTCCATGTGGCGTTTGACGATGCGCAGATTGCGGCTGTTTGATTTGAACAGCATGTCGAACAAATCGCCCGCCAGCGGCACCGCGCCTATGGCCGTGTCGAGCGCGATATTGCCCGCCATCCGCGCCAATTTCCATTTGGGCAGGCCCAGATTATGCGCTTCCCACACGATATAGGCACCCATCGCGGCGGTGATGACATCGCCGATCACGGGAACCAGCCCGACTATCGCGTCCATCCCGACGCGGATGTTCGTGCCGGGGATGGTCAGGCTGCGTTCCAGAATTAGCTCAATCAATTCAATACGCTGGCGGATTTTCGCGGGGTCGCGCGTGTCCAGTTTCAACGCCGCCGCTACCGCCTGCGGTAGGGGAAGGCCAGAAAGAGTGCCAGCTACATCGTTCAAACTTTGTTGTTTATAATCAATCACTTGGAAAATACTCCAACGCCTCAAGATCGGGCAGGCACAGGGCCAACCTCACCCCTAATCTGGTGTCGGCTGCAGCCGATACAAGCCGTGCCACCCGCGCGCATTGGGGTGCAGCGACGCGGCTCTGTTCCCGCGCAGCGACCAGCGCAGCGGCGCGGCTATCGGGATGAAGGCGGCGTGGCGCAATATCGCTTCTTCGGCCAAGCTGATGGCATTGGCGCGGTCTAGCGGCGTGGCGGCTTCGTCAATCGCCGTCACCAGCGCGCTAGCATCGCCATTACAGCTGATGTCATGCCCGCAATCGAGCCGCCGGATGAACCATGCGGGGTCGCTGGTCGGCGCGACTTCGTCGATCAGGCGCAGGTCTGCGTTGCCGGACAGCGGCACACGGCGTGCATCAATCCCTATTGCCCCAAGGTCGCTGTGCAGCCACGCAAAGAGGATGCGTGCCCCCGCGCCATCGGGCAGGGCGATCCGCACTACGGGGCGTGCGGGTCGGCCACTGTGTGTCCGCCACGCCGCCACCGCCGCGCGCGCTTTGCTGCGGCGCTCCGTTGCCGATAAATCAACCCAAGCGGGATAGACGGGTTGTAACGTTTGGCTATTGGTGGATGCGGGGCGGATAGTAATGCGCGGTGTCCACCCCGGCGCATCCAGAGCGCGGGTCATCCGCACACGGTCGAGCGCCATGGCGATGGCTTCGCGTGCTTCTACGCCCGACAGGATTCCGCGCGGCGATGTCACCGCCAGCCCGAACATCCCCTCAACCGGGTCGCGGACGATGCTGTTCGATGCCACATCGGCTGCGGCAAGCATGGGCCACCCCTCAAATCGGCCGCCAATGACCGTATCCGCTGCGCCTTGGTCAAACTGGGTCACGCCGTTGACGCTGTTGCTGCCCCACATGGCAATGGCCGGTGTCTCTGGTGTCGCGCCCTCTTCTTCGGCAGCGCTACTGTTGCGTTCGGCCAATGACACCATATTGCCGTTCCAGTGCGGGGCCATCGGTCCCCACCCCTGACCATTGCGGGATAGCGTTAAATCAGGGTGAGCCAATAGCTCCAGCAAATCGGCTTGCGGGCGGCGCAGCTGGATTTCGATGACGCGCTCGGTCATCGCACGTATTTGCACTATGTCTCTAAACTCGCCGCGCAATGCGGTGCGCAATCGTACCGATGCTATGCGCTGGCGCAGCATCGCCGCAATATCGCCCGCACGGACGCGTTGCCCCCCGGGCCACTGTGTTTCGCGCAAGCGAAAGATATAGGATAAACCATCATCCAATACGGTCCAGCGTTCGGCCAGCCCCGCCTCGATCTGCCCTTCTGCGGTTAGCGTAACCAGCCCTTGGCCAACGGCGTCCAGCAACAGACTGTCCGGCAAGGACAGCGGCGGCGGCACACGGTCGGGGTTGCGATGCATCGCGCCGATAGCGGCGACCCGGACGGGGCCGTCATCGCTCAGCAGACTGCATCCGGGCAAAGCGAGGAGCAGGGCCGCTGCTAATGCCGGTTTGAAAGTGACGCTGACACCTGTGCCGCCACCAGTGGTTCGGCATCCATAATTGTTGAAGGAAAGGGTGCCCTGTCGCTTACGCTCGGGATTTTCCGGAAAATCATTTCCCAAATGATTTTTGAGCCCGGAAAATGGTGCGGACGGCGGGACTTGAACCCGCATTTCCAGAGGAAGGCAGATTTTAAGTCTGCTGCGTCTACCGATTTCGCCACGTCCGCGCATGACTTCCTCATCGCAGCGATAGCCGCGAAGGGCAAGCCAAACCGCGCACGAATGCCGCTTCAGCTTAATCGCTGTTTAGCTTGGCGCGCATTTCCTTACCGGCCTTGAAATAGGGCACAGCTTTTGCCGGGACGGCAACGGCCCCGCCGGTGCGCGGGTTCCGCCCCTCGCGCGCTTTTCGTGCGCGCGTCGAAAAAGAACCAAAGCCGCGCAGCTCAACGCGCCCCCCCCTCGCCAATTGATCGACGATAGTGTCGAAAAATGCGTCGGTGACAGCTTCAATTTCGGCGGTGCGCAGTTCGGGGTTTTCTGTTGCGAGGCGTTGAACAAGCTCGGAACGGATCATTATACCTTCTACCCTGAGTTCCGGGAGATGCCGGGTGACATTCCCATCGGGGTGTAGCGACCCAATGCCCGCCCATGCCCATGACACATGGCGTCCATGACACTTGCCGACCCACCCAAAACCGACAAGCAAATTGGTTATAGTAGAAATGAAATAGGAATCAACAATAAGTGTCACGGCATTATTGCGAGCAATTATTACAAAAAAGGGCCGCCATGACGGCGGCCCCTTCATTTGTTTCAAAGTGAAAAGCTATTTAGCTTTTGGCTTTGGCCTTTAGCGCTTCGCCAAGGATGTCGCCTAGCGATGCACCTGAATCGGATGAACCATATTGCTCGACTGCCTGCTTCTCATCGGCAATTTGCATCGCCTTGATGGAGAAGTTCGGCTTTTTCGAACGGTCGAAACCGATAACCATCGCGTCGAACTTCTGCCCGACCTGATAGCGTTCGGGGCGTTGCTCGTCGCGGTCGCGGCCAAGGTCGGTGCGCTTGATAAAGCCCGTTGCACCATCTTCGCCCGCTTGTACTTCGAGGCCACCATCGCGCACTTCGAGCACGGTAACGGTAGTGATCTCGCTCTTTTTCAGGCCCGATGCGCTTGCGGTTGCTCCCGCTGCGGGTGCGCCCTTTTCCAATTGCTTGATGCCAAGCGAGATGCGTTCTTTTTCAACATCAACGTCAAGCACGATTGCCTTGACCGTTTCGCCCTTGCGGTGCAGCGCCAGCGCTTCTTCGCCCGAAATGCCCCAGGCGATGTCGGACATGTGGACCATGCCATCGACGTCACCGGGCAGACCGATGAACAGACCAAATTCGGTCGAGTTCTTGACTTCGCCTTCGACAATTGTGCCAACCGGATTACTGATAGCAAAATCATTCCACGGGTTGGTTTGCGCTTGCTTTAACCCTAAGCTGATGCGGCGCTTTTCGCTGTCCACTTCGATGATGGTGACTTCGACTTCCTGGCTGGTAGAAACGATTTTGCCCGGGTGGACATTCTTTTTGGTCCAGCTCATTTCGGAGACGTGGACGAGACCCTCGATGCCCGCTTCGAGCTCGACAAAGGCACCATATTCGGTGATATTGGTGACACGGCCGGTGAACTTGCCATCAATCGGATATTTGGCGACTGCGGCTTCCCACGGATCGCTTTCCAGCTGCTTCATGCCCAGCGAGATGCGCTGTGTATCCTTGTTGATACGGACAATCTGCACCTTGAGTGTGTCGCCGATGGCGATCACTTCGCTTGGGTGATTGACGCGCTTATAGCTCATGTCGGTGACATGGAGCAGGCCGTCAATGCCGCCCAGATCGACGAACGCGCCATAATCGGTGATGTTCTTGACCACGCCCTCGATGATCTGACCCTCGGCGAGGTTTTGGATAAGGCCAGTGCGCTGCTCTGCGCGTGATTCTTCCAATATGGCGCGGCGCGATACGACGATATTGCCACGGCGGCGATCCATTTTGAGGATCTGAAACGGCTGGGGAATATCCATCAACGGCTGCACGTCGCGGACGGGGCGAATATCAACCTGGCTGCCCGGCAGGAATGCCACAGCGCCGCCCAAATCGACGGTGAAGCCACCCTTGACGCGGCCAAAGATAACGCCTTCGACGCGGACTTCCTTGGTGAATTCTTCTTCCAAGCGGTCCCATGCGGCTTCGCGGCGGGCGCGGTCGCGGCTGAGCATCGCTTCGCCATTGGCGTTTTCGACGCGATCGACATAGACTTCGACTTCGTCGCCGACATTGAGCTCAGCCTTTTGACCCGGCATGGCGAATTCGCGCAATGGCACGCGGCCCTCGCTCTTCAGCCCGACGTCGATGACGGCAAGGTCGTTTTCGATGGCGGTAATCGTGCCCTTGACCACCCGGCCTTCGAACTGGGTGTCGGCACCGCCGAGAGATTCATTGAGTAGCGCGGCAAAATCATCGCGCGTTGGATTAGCCGAAGAGGCCATGGTTGGAGTTCCTTATATCATTTCCGGCCGCCAGGTTGGTTCCCGGGGTCTTGTTGGCCGATCCGCCATGCACGCCCCATGCGCGCACAGCATCCGTTGATTATCAGGTTGCGGCGGAGCGGTGTGTCGGTGCGAAGATGCCATAGGCTATGGCAATTTTCAGGGCCGGATCCGAGCCTCCACAAGCGCAAACGCTCGCTGGACGGCGCTGCCTATAGTCAAATCGCAGGAGACAAGCAAGGCGACCTTTTTCCGATGGTTTTAAACTTGGTTGCGCTGGCTCCAGCGCAATAGCCGCCACCACCATGGGCCAGAGCCATTGACCAGTCCGACCCACAGTGCCGAGCGCTGGAGTCGGCGTTGGCGCGCGGGCTCCGCCGCAATCATGGTCGGCGAAAGGGTTAGTGTGGTCATGATGGTTCGGCCCCGCAGTTGATAGCGCTTGCCTACAACGATAGTATGACATGGTGATTGCACCCATGTGACGATCTTATGACTCTCAGCCCTTTGCAGGCATTTCCCGCTCCACCACCGCAATGGCGGCTGCAATAGCGGCGTTGGCGTCCATGATGCTGGTGTCGAGCAAGTGTGCATCGTCAGCCGCAGAGAGCGGCGCAGCGGCACGTGCACTGTCGCGGGCATCGCGGGTGGCAAGGCTGGCAATAAAGCTATCGCGTGACGCAGTGCCCCCCTGCGCGTTCATCTCCGTCCAGCGCCGCTGTGCCCGCGCTGCGAGAGACGCTGTAACGAACAGCTTCACATCAGCGTCGGGGGCTATCACCGTGCCGATGTCGCGCCCGTCGAGCACCGCGCCGCCGATCTGTGTCGCAAAGGTGCGCTGCCGATTGAACAGCGCTTGCCGCACGGCGGGGTGCACGGATACCCGACTGGCCAATGAACCCGTCGCTTCGTTGCGTAGCACGGGGTCAGCCAGCAGGCTATCTGGAAAATCGCACGCAGTCAGCGCGTCCGCCGCATCATCTGGATCGCCGCCGCGCAAGGCCACCTGCCGTCCCACCGCACGGTACAACAAGCCGGTATCGAGGTGCGGCAAGCCAAAATGCGCCGCCAGCGCCTTGGCAATCGTGCCTTTGCCGCTCGCGGTCGGGCCATCAACGGCGATGATCATGCGCCCCTGTTGGAGCGCCGCTGCCACAGCGCCTTTCCTATCCCTAATGTAGCGATGGCCGCCCACACGACTTCGAGCATCAGCGCGGGCAGGTTGACATTGACCAGCAACGATATGGCCAGCAAGATTGCGCCGACCAGATTGAGGCCGTTGAACAGCAATGCGTTCATCGCCTTAGCCATATTGGCATAGGCAAACCCCACCACGATGAAGATGCTGCCGATGATGCCGATGATGTTGGCGCTGCTGCTGGAAATAGTGTCAGTCAATCTGTCAATCCTTGGATAATGGCCTCGAAACTGGGAAAACTGGTCGCGACGGGGTTCATATCATCAATCGTCACAGACGCGCGGCAATTCATCCCCGCAACAAACATGCTCATGGCGATGCGGTGGTCGAGCATGGTAGTGATGGCCCCGCCGCCCGCCAACGCCTCACCGCCGCTGCCCTCGATGGTCAGGCCATCTTCGCTCTCGGTGACGCGCGCACCAATTGCGTTCAGCCCCTGCGCCATCAGCGCCAATCGGTCGCTCTCCTTGACGCGCAGCTCATCAAGCCCGCTTGTCGTCGTGCCCCCCCTCGCAAAGGCGGCGGCGACGAACAGGACTGGGAACTCGTCGATCATGCTCGGCGCTATGTCTGGCGGCACATCAACCCCGCTCAGCACGCTGTGCCGCGCCACGATGTCCGCCACCGGCTCGCCGCCGACCTCGCGCTCATTCACGAACGAAATATCCGCGCCCATGTCGCGCAGCACATGATAAATCCCGGCCCGCGTCGGGTTGATCCCGACATTGGTGACGGTCACTTCGCTGCCCGGCGTAATCAGCGCGGCGACGATGATGAACGCGGCGGACGATGGGTCACCGGGCACTTCGATGGTCTGGGGCTTCAACTCGGCTTCACCCATCAGGCGGATATGACGGACGCCATCAATGACTTCGACGGTCAAGTCAGCACCGAATCCCCGCAGCATCCGCTCGCTATGGTCGCGGGTGGCAATCGGCTCGATCACTTCGGTTATGCTGGGTGTATTGAGCCCAGCCAGCAGCACCGCCGACTTCACCTGCGCCGACGCGACGGGCAGGCGATAGGACAATGGCACGGCGGGGCATATCCCGCGCATCGTTAGCGGTAACCGTCCCTGAGCGGACGTGAACTCTGCGCCCATTTGGGCCAGCGGGTCGATGACGCGGCCCATCGGGCGGCGCGACAGGCTGGCGTCGCCAACGAATGTCGCTGTGATCGGGTGGCTGGCGATCAGACCCATCAACAGCCGTGTCGATGTGCCGCTATTGCCCATGTCGAGCGCACATTGCGGCTGCAAAAGGCCGCCAACCCCGACGCCGTGGACGGTCCAGTCTCCCGCGCAAGCTCGTTCTATGGTTGCGCCCATGGCGCGGAGCGCCGCTGCGGTCGCCAGCACATCTTCGCCCTCTAGCAAACCGGTGACGCGGCTTTCCCCGATGGCAAGCGCGGAAAACATCAGCGCGCGGTGGCTGATCGACTTGTCGCCGGGCACGCGCACGCTCCCGCGAAGCGGGGGCGATTGCGCAATAATGCGCGGCGAAGCAGGGGCGTTGCTGTGGTTCATCGACGGCGCGGCTTTTGACAGCGCTATGCCTTTCTGGCAAGGCGCTCGCGATTCGAGTTGAGGGGGCCGTGCATTGCGGCCGCTTTGACAAAATATGATTTTCTTTCAGTGAGTTGTTATTGACATGATTAAGGCTGAATGGGGCACAAAGCGTAGCTGCCCCAAATGTGCGACGCGTTTTTACGACTTGGAAAACGATAATCCGGCCACTTGCATTGCTTGCGGTCACGCATGGGTGCCAGAATCGGTGCTCAAATCGAAACAATCCATGCCGTTTGAACAGCTGAAGCCCGGTGCGGCCGAAGTGGTCCAACCCGATGCCGAAGCTGATTCGGATCTGGGTCTCGACGCCGATGTTGATGATGACAATGTGTCGCCTGACAATGACGTTGATTTGGGCGACGGCGATGATCTGGGCGTAGAGACTGGCGAGGGAAAGACCCAAGACGTCTAAACGCTATCCAAGGGGGCCATTCGCCCCCTTGCAACGGGCGGCGTCCTTCGTCTAAAGCGCGCGCCATACCAAACCGCGATTATCGCGGTAGCACATATGGGGCCTTAGCTCAGTTGGTAGAGCGCCTGCATGGCATGCAGGAGGTCAGCGGTTCGAACCCGCTAGGCTCCACCAGTTCTGCGCACAGACCATCCGGGGGATGGCCGAGCACAGAACTCCCGTAGCGAAGCGTAGGGGCACCCTACCCAAAACCCAACTTCGTTAGTTGGTGATCTGCGGGGCATGATTTTAGCGAAAAATCCCAAGCCGAAGGCGCGGGAGGCGGAGAGAAACGCCATCCTGGGGATGGCCGAGCACGGAACTCCCCAATAGCTCTAGCCTATTGTATTTGGTCAATCGTCATGGTGTTTTTGCATGGCTTCGCTGAATGCGGATGCAAGGATGCCCGTCGGCATGGCTATGAGGCCAATCCCAGAAATGGCAACAAGAGTTGCTGCGATTTTGCCGCCCTGCGTGATGGGAAAGGCATCGCCGTAACCGATCGTCGTCATGGTTACGACGGCCCACCACAATGCGCGCGGGACGCTGCCAAACTTGTCTGGCTGAACATCGCCTTCAAGCCAGTATAGAGCCGTGGCACCGAATACTATCAAGATGGTGGCAAGCCCCGCAGTTACCGCAAGTTCAAAGCGGCGACTATGTATCGCCTGCCAGATACCATGCACTGCCGTAGAAAGGCGGCCGAGTCGCGCTAGTCCAACGATTCTTACCAATCGGAGCAGACGTAGCGCCGCAGTATTTGCGGTAATCAGCGGCAATAGTGACGCAACGACTACGACAAGGTCGATGATAGCGCTTGGGCTGCGGATAAAGGTCCAGCGTTTGTGCCAATTGCTACCCGCGCCGGGTGACTCGGCAGCGACCCAGATACGCGCAAGATACTCGGCGCCAAAGAGGAGTCCGAACCCAATTTGAAGATGAGAAAAAAGGGTTTCATGGCCGATAAACACCAAGGGTTCGGTTTCTATGATGGCGATGACGACCGCTGCTATAATGAGGAGCAAAAGCGTTAGGTTGGTGCGTGACAAGCCCAGCAGAGCACGCGCAGCAGGGTCGAGTTCTTGTGCAGCTCGTTGTCGTAACGTTACGACACTCACTGTGACAGAACCCGCGCCCGCGAGACCCACCACGCCGCCAAGGTCATCAGGCCATAGGTGCCAAACACGACCATCGCCGCGCTGGCATCCGGCTGCTCGGGCGGGGGTCCGAACCAGTTGATGATCTGGATGGTCAGCAGCAATAGCGCCAGCACGGCTGGGGCCATCCGACCCATGCTGCCGACGCTGCGGGTTTTCATGATGAACCAGAAAAGCGCGCCGAATGTCAGGCCCAGCTCGAGCGGCATTTCGATGGCGGGATGGTTCCACAGGCCAAAGCCCAGCTTTGGCGGGCTGCCCCACAGGGTCAAGTCGTGGACATGAACCAACAGGTCGAGGAACCAGTGCGACAGCACGACCACGCCGCCAATCACCGCGCCCGTGCGGTTCTTGGTGATGAGCCAGATTAGCGTCGCAAACCCTGCGGCCCACACACCGCTGCCTAGCAAAGAGTGCGTATAGGGCATGTGATACAGGTCCATCGGGTTCATCACGCTGGTCCCTGGGGAAATCCGCATATGTTCGGTCCCGGTCAGAACGAACGCAAAAAACGCCCAATCGACGAGCTGTCCGGCTAGGAATAATGTGCCGAGCCTCGGCGCTTTGGGATGTGTGGCGGCGACCAATGCTGGTGCCCAATGCCCGATGAACATGTGCGTCTCCCCCCTTGTTATAGCCGAGCATAGCAAGTGCTCGCGTGTCGGCAAGTAGGGTGATTATTACATCGGCTTGGCTTGACCCGCGCGCGCCATAGAGCCACAACAGATGCCATGAATGACACAGCGATACCAGATCTGTCTGCCTTGAATTTTGAGGCTGCTTTAGAGGAGCTTGGCCGCATCGTGCGGCAATTGGAAGAAGGTGCCGTTCCGCTCGACAGCGCGATTACGCTGTATGAACGCGCGACCTTGCTCAAGGGGCATTGCGATGCGCGGTTGCGCGATGCCGAGGTGCGGATAGAGCGCATCAAATTGTCGGCTGATGGCCAGCCACAGGGCGTCGCGCCATTTGACGGCGGCTGAGCCCCATGCCCGATAAATGCCCCGTATCATTCCTGTTGCTTAACCGAGAGGCAGCACAGGTTTCGGCCGATATTGACCGCCTGTTCGACAGCTTGTTGAGCGTGCCTTCCGATGCACGCGCCACCCTGTTCGAAGCGATGCGATATGCCGCGATTGGCGGTGGAAAGCGGCTTCGCCCACTCTTGGTCAATGCCAGTGCGCGGCTGTTTGGCGTGGATGCAGATTGTGCTTTGCGCGCCGCTGTGGCGGTGGAGGCTATCCATGTCTATTCGCTAATCCACGACGATCTGCCGTCGATGGACGATGACGACATGCGTCGCGGCAAGCCGACGGTTCACCGCGCCTTTGACGAGGGGGCGGCGGTGCTGGCGGGCGATGCACTGCACGCCATGGCGTTCGAGATTTTGGCCGATGATGCAACGCATAGCGACCCGTTTGTCCGGATCGAATTGATTTCCGAATTGGCGCGTGCCGCTGGACCCGCTGGCATGGCAGGCGGGCAGATGATGGATTTGGCGGCCCATGGCGCGGCATTCGATTTGCAGGCCGTTACCCGTCTGCAGCAGATGAAAACCGGCGCGCTTATCGGCTGGTGCGTCGAGGCAGGGGCTATCATGGGCCGCGTGCCCCACGACGGTCGCCATGCGCTACGTGGCTATGCGCGCGACATCGGGCTTGCCTTCCAGATTGCGGACGATCTAATTGATGCCGTGGGTGATGCTGCGCTGGCGGGCAAGGCCGTGGGCAAGGATGCTGGGCGCGGTAAGGAAACCTTTGTCTCCTTGATGGGTGCGGACCGCGCGCGCGATCAGGCACAAGCATTATCCCTGCAAGCCATCGGCCACTTAATCGGCTATGGCCCCGAAGCAGACTTGCTGCGCGCAATTGCGCATTATGTGGTGGAGCGTGACCGATGACTATGGTTTCCAAGTCCAGAATCGGCGTTTATCCCGGCACCTTTGACCCCGTCACTCTGGGGCATATGGACATCATCCGGCGCGGGGCCAAGCTGGTGGACAGGCTGGTGATCGGTGTCACCACCAACATCGCCAAGACGCCGATGTTCAGCGACGAAGAACGGATGGCGATGGTCCGCCGCGAAGTGGCTTCGGCGGGGATTGCCAATGTCGATGTTGTCGGGTTTCATTCACTGCTGATGAGCTTTGCGGAAAGCCAGGGGGCAAGCATGATTGTGCGCGGGCTGCGCGCGGTTGCCGACTTTGAATATGAATATCAAATGGCGGGGATGAATCAACAGATTAACGCCAGCATCGAAACGGTGTTCCTGATGGCCGATGTCGGCCTGCAACCGATTGCGTCTAGGCTGGTCAAAGAAATTGCGCTGTTCGGCGGGCCAATCGGAAAATTCGTTCCCCCTGCGGTGGAGGCCGACGTTTTGGCGCGCGTTCAAAGCATCCATCATAAGCACTAGCGCAAAGGCTCATCAGCGGTTAATCCGCGCGCTAATAGTCTGTGAGTCCCGCAAAAAAATCACCAAGGACCAATATTTGCCATGATGCTGCCCCGATTGAACGCCCATTTTTTGGCACTGGCCTTGTTTATGGCAGCGCTCGCTGCGCCTGCATTGGCCCAAGAGGCACCGCCAGCGCCCGTCGCTGCGCCCGCGCCAACCGTGGTGCCGGCAATTGTTCCAGCTGACTATGCGGGCAATCCCGAATATATGCTAGCCCTCGATCTATCGACGGGTGGCCGTGTGGTCATTCAATTGCGCCCCGACGCAGCGCCAAATCATGTCGAACGGATCAAGCAACTGACGCGGCAGGGATTTTACGACGGGCTGACATTCCACCGCGTGATTGAGGGGTTCATGGCACAGGGCGGCGACCCGCTCGGCACCGGCACTGGCGGCAGCACGCTTCCCGATGTGGCGGCAGAGTTTAACACGCTTCCCCATGTGCGCGGCGTGCTGTCGATGGCGCGTTCGGACGACCCCAATAGCGCGAACAGCCAGTTTTTCATCCTGCTGCTGCCCCGGCTCTCGCTCGACAATCATTACACCGCCTTTGGCCGTGTCGTATCGGGGATGGAGTTTGTTGACCGCATCCAGCGCGGTGAGCCGCCTGCTAACCCCAGCCGCGTTGTCCAGATGTCGGTGATGGCGGACAATCGCCCGATGCCACCCGCCAGCGCGCTGACCGAACGCGCACCCGCCACCGCCGCCCCTGTGACGATTGACCAACTCAATGCACCGATAGGCGGATAGCCACTAGCTTATACCCTTCATCCGTTCGGGCTGAGCCTGTCGAAGCCCCGTATTTTCTACTGACGTGTAGACAGACAACCCTTCGACAAGCTCAGGGTGAACGGGTTTTGGGGAAAAGCAACCATGCGCGTTGACCTGTTTGATTTTATCCTGCCACCCGAAGCGATAGCGCTACGCCCCGCGTGCCCGCGCGATAGCGCGCGGATGCTGCTGGTCGATGGCATAGCCATAAGCGATAGGGGCGTTGCTGACCTACCCGCTATGCTCCGTCCCGGTGATTGCCTGATATTCAACGACACTCGCGTCATTCCGGCACAGCTGGAGGGGCGGCGCGTCAATAATGTGGGGGGCGACGCGCGGATCGGCGCGACATTGCACAAACGTATCGACCTGCGCCGCTGGCAGGCTTTCATCCGCAACGCCAAGCGGTTGCGCATCGGCGATGTGATCGATTTCGGTGAGGGGGTTTGCGCGACCGCGCAGGCGCGACACGCGGACGGCAGCTTCACGCTGGCCTTTGCTGGCGATGATCCGGTTGAGGTGCTGCTCGACCGTGCAGGCACGATGCCGCTACCTCCCTATATCGCCAGCAAGCGCGGTGTCGATGCGCGCGACCGCGCCGATTATCAAACGATGTTTGCCGCGCGCGATGGCGCGGTGGCGGCGCCCACCGCCTCGCTGCATTTCACGCCTGCGCTGCTCGCGGCAGTGAAGGCAGCGAGGGTGCTCACCGAAACGCTCACCCTCCATGTCGGGGCGGGGACCTTCCTGCCGGTCAAGGCCGACGATACCGACGATCATGCGATGCACGCCGAATGGGGCAGCATAGACGCCGAGACTGCGGCGCGGCTGAATGCGGTCAAGGCGGCGGGGGGCCGGATCATTCCGGTTGGCACCACCAGCTTGCGCCTGCTTGAAAGCGCGGCGGGCGAAGATGGCGTGCTGCGCGCCTTTGCGGGGGATACCGCGATCTTCATCACGCCCGGCTATCGCTTTCGCTTCATCGACGCGCTGATGACCAATTTCCACTTGCCCAAATCAACCCTGTTCATGCTGGTCGCTGCGCTGATGGGGCGCGATGTTATGCGCACTGCCTATGCGCACGCTATCGCGCAGGGCTATCGCTTCTATAGCTATGGCGATGCCAGCCTGTTATTGCCGGGCATATCCGTCGCCTGAATCTTCGATGAACATCGGCTTCAGTGTTTGGTCAGGATAACACGGTCAAACCTTGCCTCGTGGTTGCCCCCATTCCTCCTTTCATCTGAAGGGGATGGGCAATGCACGCACAAACAATCAAACCCAAAAAGGTGATGTATGAAAAAACTCCTCCTCCCCGCGCTTGCGCTCTCTGCCGCAATCTTTGCCGCTCCGGCTTTTGCGCAGGATGCGCCGGGACAGCCTGACATTTATGGCGGTCTGGCGGTCGGCACGCACGACCTTGGCACCCCCGGTGCGGCCGACGATAATGGCATCATTTACGGTACATATCTGGGGGTCGATGTTCCGGTCAGCGGGTCGGTGTTCGTCGGTGCAGAAGCCAATTATAATTTTGGCAACAGCGCGATTGACCGCGAATATGGTATTACCGCACGTATCGGCACCGAAATCAGCCCCGGCACCAAGCTGTTCGTTCGCGGCGGCTATCAGGAGGTTGATTTCGACCTTCGCCGCTTCACAGGTTTGCCGCCGGTTGCTGGTGCCGACGACACCGATGGTGATTATCTGGTCGGCGCGGGCGCGGACATTGCGGTCAGCAACGGCCTTGGTCTTCGCCTTGCGGTCGATACGATTGCGTTCGACACCATCCGCGCAACGGCGGGTGTGACCTTTCACTTCTGAATCTTTGCCCCACAGGCAAAAGAGGAGGGGCTGCGCAGCGATGCGCGGCCCCTTTGTCATGCTCTAATCAGCATAATCGCGCACCAGCAGATATAGCATCCGCCGGCCATCCATCAGTGATTGCACCCCCATCCGTTCATTCAGTCCGTGCGCACGGCTGCCCTCTGCGGTGCCGAAAAAGCCGGAAAAGCCATAGGTCGGTATGCCAGCGGGGGTCAGGAACGCCCCGTCGGTGCCACCCGCCGCCATCAATGGGACCAGCGGCACGTCGGGGAAAATCTGCTGTGCTGCCGCACGCGCCGGGCCCATGATCGCGTCGGTCAGTGGCGGCGGAGCCGATGTCGGGCTGCGGGTTTCCAGCGTAGTGACGCTGACCTGCGGGTCAGCGACGATGCCGACTAATGCTTGACGGATCGCCTCTACGGACGTGCCGGGGAATATGCGGCAATTGATGTTGGCGCGCACCCGCTGGGGCAAAGCGTTGGTTGCGTGCCCGCCCTCGATCAGCGTTGCGACACAGGTGGTGCGCATTATGCCGTTCCACCCCGGATTGGCTGCCGCCACTATATCGGCGGCGGCAGTGTCGGTGGGGTTGGCGGCGAATGCGCCCATCGCGCTTCCCACCGCGCCAGGTGTCAAATGCGCCATCGCGGCAAAATATCCGCGCGTTGCGTCATTCGATTCATAGGCAAAGTCATGCGCGCCGATGCGGGTCAGCGCGCCCGATATCCGCGTGATTGCATTGTCGCGCACAGGCCGCGATGAATGCCCTCCGGGGTTGATCACCTCCAGCCGGTAATTTTGCGGGAACTTCTCGCCCGCCTGTATGTTGAGCATGACCCGCGTGCCATCGTCACGCATCAACCCGCCCGCGCCCTCGTTCAGCGCAAATTCGGCGTCGATCATCTCGCGGTGATGCGTGGCGAGATATTCGGCACCGTTGAACGCCCCCGCCGTTTCCTCACCGCAGGTCAGCGCCATCTTGATGGTGCGGCGCGGGTGAAAGCCCTCTTGCCGCATCCGCATCATCAAATCGACCCACACGGCTGCCTGCGCCTTGTCGTCCGCCGAACCGCGCGCGTAAAAATAGCCATTTTCCTCGACCAGCGTGAACGGGTCGCGTTCCCAATCGGCGCGGTTCGCCTCGACCACATCGATATGCGCCAGCAACAGCATCGGTTCGATGCTGGCGTCGCTGCCCGGCAATATCGCGACCAAATTGCCCTCGCGCGGATGGTCCGGCTCGACGATCATGTGCAAATCGGCGTCTGGATAGCCAACGCTGCGTAGCCGCGCCGCCATGCGTTCGGCGGCCACGGTGCAACTGCCGACCGATAGCGTGGTGTTGGTTTCGACCAGTTCGCGGTAAACGGCGCGGAATTGCGCCTCGCCCGCTCCCGCATCGGTCACAACCTGTGCCATTGCCGGCGCGCACAGCGTCGCGGCGACAAGGCCCGCGCTGCTCAATGCGATGCGAAGGGCGATTTTCATGATAGTCTCCCCAAAATATCCTAATTTCGCCACATCATCGCGCAAGGGCAGGGCAATTGCAAATAATCCCCCCTCTCCCTTGGGGCGCGAGAGGCGTTGCCTTTCGTTCAAATCGGCCAGCGTTCCGCATCCCAATCCCTCGATGTATGAATGATGCGCAATACCGCAACAACCTCGCGGCCTTGGTGCACGGTCAGGGCGTACGCGATGATATAGGGCAATCGGCTGACCGATTTTTCATATGTGCCGCTCACTCGACCCGGATGCCCTGTCGCAAAATCAGCAAGCTGATCTCCTGTCAGGCGGAGCTTGGCGACGATTTTGCGCGCGGCATCGGGGTCTTCGGCGGAGATGTAGCTGAGCTGTTGCTTTAGATCGTCGAGCGCATCACGCGACCACAAGACACTGCGCTTCATGCGCGGGCTGTGCTGGCGACTTCTTCAACCGCGTCAGTAAGCTCTTCCATTGCGGCGTCATGCGGAACGAGCTTGCCGATACTTACGTCGTTCAACCCGCGCTTGATGCCGTCGATAATGGCCTGTTCACGTGCGACATAATGCGCGACGGCTTCACCAGCAAGAAAGGCGCGGCTCCGCCTTGTGTCCTGTGCCAGCTGGTCCAGACGTGCTTTGGTTTCGGGGGTCACGCGGATGGTCATTGTCGAAGTCTGCGACATCATATGCTCCACACATTGTGTGTATATGTATTTAATTGTGTTTATAGTAACAAGTCAATAGAGTAGAGGCAAGCCGCACTTCGTCAGTCGAGCATTCACACCCCGCCCACTCGACAAAGGCGGGGCAGGACCGCTAGGCGTTATGGCATAATGAAACCCCGCTTTGCCTTCACCATCCATGCCACCGACGGCGCTGCGCGTAACGGCACCATATCCATGCAGCGCGGGGATATTCGCACCCCGGCTTTCATGCCCGTCGGCACCGCCGCGACGGTCAAGGGGATGCGCCCCGATGAGGTTCGCGCTACCGGGGCCGACATCATCCTTGGCAACACCTATCATTTGATGCTGCGCCCGGGCGCGGAGCGGATGGCGCGGCTCGGCGGCTTGCACGCCTTCATGGGTTGGGACCGCCCGATATTGACCGACAGCGGCGGCTATCAGGTGATGAGCCTGTCGGCGCTGACCAAACAGTCCGAAGACGGTGTCGCGTTCAAATCGCACCTCGACGGGTCGCGGCACATGCTGACCCCCGAACGGTCGATGGAGATCCAGCGCTTGCTGGGCAGCGACATTGTCATGGCGTTTGACGAATGCCCGCCGGGTGGGGCCGATGCGAAGCGCGCGGAGATGAGCATGCGCCGCTCGATGCGCTGGGCCCTACGTTCGCGCACCGCCTTTGACGCTGGCGGCGACCATGCCATGCGCGCCGCGCTGTTCGGGATACAGCAGGGCAGCCTTGACGAAGCATTGCGCCGGACAAGCGCCGATGCGCTGATCGACATTGGTTTTGACGGCTATGCGATTGGGGGCCTCGCTGTTGGCGAAGGGCAGGAGGCGATGTTCGCCTGCCTCGATTACGCACCCGCGCAACTCCCCGCCGACAAGCCGCGCTATCTTATGGGGGTGGGCAAACCCACCGATCTGGTTGGCGCGGTGATGCGCGGCGTCGACATGTTCGATTGCGTGTTGCCGACGCGTTCGGGGCGCAACGGACAGGCGTTCACATGGGACGGGCCGCTCAACATCCGTAACGCGCGCTTCGCCGAGGATCAGGGTCCGCTGGACGCAAGCTGCGATTGCCCCGTGTGTAGCACATGGAACCGCGCCTATATCCACCACCTTGTGCGCTCGGGCGAAATGCTTGGCGCGATGCTGATGACTCAGCATAATCTCCATTTCTATCAGGCGTTGATGGCGGCGATGCGCGGCGCGATTTCTGCTGGGGCCATGGCCGCCTTTGCCGCTGCATTTCATGATCGGTACGACGCCGCATGACCGGGCAGGGCGCACGGGTTGATGCGCTCACCCGCGCGCTGGCCCATGCGCCGTTCCTCGCCATGCTGGCCGGGCAACGGCCACAACTGACTGACCGTTTTGTGAATGACGGCACCGGCGCTGCGCTTAGCGCTTGCTCTGCGCTAGATGGCGACACGGGCGATGTGATGGCACAGCTTCGCCGCCGCCGCGCCGATTTGTCGCTGGTGCTGGCGCTCGCCGATTTGGCGGGCGAGCATGACCTGACGCAAACGGTCCATGCGCTGTCTGACTTTGCTGATGAGGCCTGCGATGCCGCACTGACCGCCGCCTTTGCGGAGCGCGCACCGGGCGAACCGGTATGCGGGCTGGCAATTCTCGCACTAGGAAAACTGGGCAGTCACGAGCTCAATTACTCGTCGGACATCGACCCGATTCTGGTCTTTGACCCTAAAACTTTGCCGCGCCGCCAGCGCGATGATCCCGGCGAAGCGGCGGTGCGGATTGCGCGGCGCTGGGTCGAGATACTGTCACAGCGCACCGGCGATGGTCATGTGCTGCGCGTCGATTTGCGCCTGCGCCCGACGCCCGAAGTGACGCCGATTATCTTGCCAATTGATGCTGCCATTTCTTATTATGAATCACAGGCACTGGCTTGGGAGCAAGCAGCGTTTGTGCGCTCGCGTGCCAACGCCGGCGACTTGGGCTTGGGGCGCCATTTCCTTGACGCGATCCAGCCGTTCATCTGGCGGCGCTCGATGGATTTCGGGCAAATCAAACGGATCGGCGACATCAGCAAACGCATCCGCAGCGCCTATGCGGGTGGGCAGGCGTTCGGCCCCGGCTTTGACCTTAAGCGCGGGCGCGGCGGTATCCGCGAGATTGAGTTTTTCGCTCAAGTTCAACAACTTATCCACGGTGGTCGCGACCCGTCATTAAGAGTATCCGACACACGCGATGCTCTGACGGCGCTGGCCACTGCTGGGCATATTGGGTGCGATACGGCTTCAACCTTGGCGGATCATTACACTGTGTTGCGCACCATCGAACATCGCTTGCAAATGGTCGCCGATCAGCAAACCCACAGCCTGCCAAAAGATGCGGCGGCGATGGACGGTGTGGCGCGCCTGCACGGACTTGCCGATGGCACGGCGCTGATTGCGCTGCTTGCGCCCGTGATTGACCAGGTCGGAACCGTTTTTGATTCCATGGTCGGCGGTGATAAACAGCAGGCACGCTGGCCGCACGACCATGATGAATCAGTGACAAATGCTTGGGCGATTGGCTTTGCCGATGGCGAAGCGACGGCGCGCCGCATATCCGAATGGCGCAGCGGAACGATGCGGATATTGCGCAGCGGCCCGGCGCTAGATGCGCTGGAGGATGTGCTCCCCGCGTTGATGAGCGCCATTGGCGCGGCGCATCAACCCGACAGCGTGCTTGGCAAATTTGACCGGCTGGTCTGCGGCATGCCCAGTGCGATCAATTTCTTTCATCTGCTTGGTGCCCGCCCGCAACTGCTGAACACTTTGGTCGCGGTGCTCGGTCATGCGCCGACATTGGCCGATGATCTGGCGCAGCGGCCAGAATTGATCGAGGGGTTGATCGACGCCACCGTTTTTAACGCGATGCCTTCACCCGATGCACTGGCCGCCGCGATGGCTTCGGGCCCGGTTGATGATATGGAACGTCAGCTTGATCATGTCCGCCGCGTGGTCGGGGATCACCGCTTTGCGCTGGGCGTGCAACTGGTCGAAGGGGCTGCCGACCCGCTCACCGTTGCGCTAGGGCTTGCCGACCTTGCCGATGCCGCGCTGGAGAGTCTGGCGGCGGCGACGGTGCTTGCCTTTGAACGCGCGCACGGACGCATTGCGGGCGGCGAATTGCTCATCCTCGCGCTGGGCCGACTGGGGGGAAGAGCGTTGACGCACGCGTCCGACCTCGACCTCATCTTGCTGTTTACTGGCGATTTGATGGCGACGTCCGATGGGCCGCGTCCGCTTGGCACCACCACTTACTTTAACCGATTGGGCAGCCGGGTTATCGCGGCGCTCAGCGTGCCGACGGCGGCTGGGCGGCTCTATGAGGTTGATACGCGGTTGCGGCCACAGGGGGCACAGGGGCCGCTGGTCGCCAGCCTCGATGCCTTCGCGCGCTATCAGGCGGAGGAGGCGTGGACGTGGGAGCATATGGCGCTCACCCGTGCGCGCCCTGTGTTTGGCAGCAGGCGTGCGCGCGAACAGCTGCAATCGATCATCGACGCTGTGCTCGCCGCCCCGCGCGACCCGGTAAAACTCCATGCCGATGTCGTCAAAATGCGCAGCGATATAGCGGCGCACAAGCCAGCCAAAGGCCCGCTCGATGTCAAGCTATGCGGCGGCGGGTTGGTCGATGCAGAGTTTGCGATCCACGCGCAGCAGCTGCGCCATAATATGGCCTTTGACCCGCGTTTGAGCGTGGCGCTCGACCAATTGGTGGCGGCTGGCCACGCCCCCGCCGATGCGTGCGGTGCACAGGCGCTGCTGGCGCGGATGCTGGTGACGATGCGGCTGATGGCCCCCGACGGGCAATATCCGCAGGACGCCGAAACCCGCGCGCGGATTGCCCATGCCTGTGTGCCCGGCGGCGATGCAGATTGGGCGCGGCTGATGCGCGGCCATGCCGCTGCTCTGGCGTGTATCGGTGCATGGTGGCATGGTATCAGGGATCAAGTCTGGTGAGTGGGGAGAGCGCATAATGATCGACGGGCAAAAATCACCCGATTGGCGGCTGACATTGGCCGATGGAACTGTGCTGTCGCGCGCCGACATGGTGGGGCGGGCGCACATCATCTATTTCTATCCCAAGGCCGATACGCCGGGCTGCACCAATGAGGCCAAGGATTTTACCGCACTGGCCGATGCTTTCGCTGCCGCTGGTGTGCGCGTCATCGGCGTGTCGAAGGACAAGCCTGCGCGCCTCGCCAAATTCGCCGAAAAATATGGCCTCACCGTCACGCTCGGCTCCGACGCCCCGGAAAGTGTTAGCGGCGGTCATATGACCGAGGATTTTGGCGCGTGGGTCGAAAAATCGCTCTATGGCCGCCACTATATGGGGATTGAGCGCTGCACATTCCTGTTCGACGCGGCGGGCGCGCTGGTGCAACAATGGCGCAAGGTCAGGGTAAAAGGGCATGCGGACGAGGTGCTGACGGCGGTGCGGGCTGTGTAACACCGCTTTCCTACAGGGTTTTGGCTATGATATAAGTGGCGCATGATGTTGCTTATTGCCCTTAGCCAAGCCCGTGCCTGCGCGGTGCTGTTCGCGGCCATATCCATTCGGCTCGTCGCAATTTTCCGCATCCTATGCGCGACCTTTGCGACCTTATCGCCGCAACGCACCTGTGCTCCGGATTTAGTCCGGAGCACACTATCTTTCTTCGCGTCTTTGTGTCTTCGCGTGGGGAACATCTTTCTTCGTCATTGCGAGCGAAGCGAAGCAATCCAGTCTATGGCACCGCTTCTGGATTGCTTCGTCATTCCATTCCTCGCAATGACGATGGTGGATGACGAAGTGTGTTATGTGTATAATACGACTGTGTATCGTTGATACCACAGCTCTGTAACCCGCAGGCGGCCGTTGTTTCCCCCGTGCATCGTATCAACCAAAACCGCGAAAATGTTGGAAAACCAGACCCCGTTCTTGGTGTCAATTTTACGGGCTTTGGCCGCTTATGGCTCATTGCGCCATTGATTCGGATCGCAGCATAAAAGGCGGCCATTTCGGGCATTTACCGCGCCAGATGCGGCGCATTCAACGGTTCGCCGTGCCGCACGCCCCATTGAACGCACGAACGGCAATCATCTGTTGCTCCATCAACATTTGCTGACCACAACCAGCATCAAGAGCGGGGACCAGTCAAAATTGGCCCCAAAATACTTGGCCCTATAGGGGCTTTAGAGTCACTACCGCGCTAGATTTGGGCATATTGCCCGATCGGTCGGCAAACAATTCGGGGTCGCATGTCCTTTTGTTTCAAGCATTTTGTCAAGCATAGCGTGACTACATTCGCGGCAGCCGCCCTTGGGTTCGGCGCGCCCGCGATGGCGGCCACCGCCAGCGAAGCGCCAGTTGACCTTGACGCGCCCGATGTGGCGCTCGACACTAGCGATGCCGAGGCCGCCGTCGCAAATGCAGACGCGACCGCCGCAGCCGTTGCGCGCTTCACCCCCGTCTTGGCTCGCCGCGTGGGTGGTGAAGGGGACAGCCAGTTTCGCTCATTATTCACCGCATGGCAGCAAATGGACGGGCCTTCGGCACAGGCGATCGCCATTCCGTCGCGCGCGCCCGTTGACGTGGTGACCCTGACTTCATCGTTTGGCACCCGCAGCGACCCGTTCAATGGTCGCCGTGCCCGCCACAATGGCATCGACATTCCGCGCCCGACCGGCACGCCGATTTATGCGACTGCTGATGGCACCATTGGCCGTGCGCAGCGCCTTGGCGGCTATGGCAATTATGTCGAGGTCGAGCATGGCAACGCCATTCAGACGCGCTATGGCCATATGTCGGTCATCGCCGTGGTTTCGGGCCAGCATGTTCGTCGCGGCGATGTGGTCGGCTATGTTGGCTCGACTGGCCGTTCAACCGGCCCGCATCTCCACTACGAAGTCCGCATCGCGGGTGCTCCGGTTAACCCACTACCCTTTTTGGCCGAAGACGGCGTGATGGCCGATGCATCGGGCCATGGCAATGTTGCGCTGGGCGGGCCGCGCGAATAGATTGGGCGAATAGGCTGGACGAATAACCTCCCTCGCAGTGCCGACTTGCCGCTGGCGCTTCGCGGCCCTATCTTAGGCCCATGGCCGAAACACATTCCATCAATGATTGCCCAACGCTAACAGCGTCCGCCGCTGCGCGCGTGTTCGCGATTGGCGAAAAATTGGGCCAGCCCGCGCGGCTGCGCCTGTCGGTCGATGGCGGCGGTTGCTCTGGCTTCACCTATAAATTTGCGATGGCCGAAAGCATAGAGAGCGACGATAGCGTCAGCGAAACCGACGGCGTTGCGCTGGTTATCGACAGTGTCAGCATCGATCTGCTGCGCGGTTCGCGCATCGATTATGTTGAATCCTTAGGCGGTGCGAGCTTTCAGGTGACCAACCCCAACGCCACCGCTGGTTGTGGCTGTGGCTCCAGCTTTGCTGTCTGATGAGAATCGCGACCTATAATGTCAACGGCATCCGCGCCCGCTTGCCTCGCCTGATCGAATGGCTGACCGAAACACAGCCCGATATTGTCTGTCTTCAGGAACTCAAATCCGCCGAAGACGGCATTCCGCGCGCCGATATAGAGGCGGCGGGTTATGGCGCGATCTGGCATGGGCAAAAGGGGTTTAACGGCGTCGCCATCCTTGCGCGGGGCGAGCAACCGATGGAGGTCCAGCGCGGGCTGGACGGCGATCCCGATGACGAACAGAGTCGCTATATCGAGGCGGGCGTGTTTGGCCTTCGCGTCGCTGGCATCTACCTGCCCAACGGCAATCCGCATCCGGGGCCAAAGTTTGACTACAAGCTAGGTTGGATGGAGCGGCTGCGTGCGCGGGCGCGGGCTATTCTTGCCGAAGAAGTGCCTGCGCTGATTGCGGGCGATTATAATGTTATCCCGCATGATGATGACGTGTTTCGCGCGTCCGCGATGGCCGATGACGCGTTGATGCACCCGCAAAGCCGCGCAGCCTATCGCGCGATGCTGTCCGACGGCTGGACCGATGGCTTGCGCGCGCGCTATCCGGCGGGCGGAGTGTGGACCTATTGGGATTATCAGGCGGGGGCATGGCAGCGCGACGCGGGTTTCCGCATCGACCATCTGTTGCTCAGCCCCGCACTCGCCGACCGCCTGTGCGACGCGGGTGTGGACAAGGGCCATCGCGCGCGCGAGAAAGCGAGCGACCATGCCGCGACGTGGGTGACGGTGCGCGACTAGCGTGGCAGATCTGGCGACGGTCTATCTGCACGGGCAGCCCGGTTCGTCGGCTGAACTGGGGCTATTTGGTACGAACTATGCCATCGATTATGCGCCCGACAGACAGGATGCACTGCTGGCTGAACCGGAGCAGCTGGCCAAAGACGTGGCGCGCGCATTGCCGCACCACAGCCTGCATTTGGTCGGCTTTTCGCTTGGGGCTTTCGCCGCGCTCAGGCTTGCCGCACAACTGGGCGACAAAGTGGCGCGCATCGACCTTGTCTCTCCGGCCGCGCCGCTCGATGGTGGAGATTTTCTGACCCATATGGCGGGCAGGGCGGTATTTTCCCTCGCACGTGATTGGCCTCGCTTGTTTGCGGCCATGACGCGGGTGCAGTCTGGCATGGCCAGGTTCGCACCACATGCCTTGTTTCGACAGGTTTTTGCCGATGCTGCTGGCGAGGACCGGATGCTAGCAGCCGACCCTATTTTCAGGGCGCGATGGCTGGAGATGGTGCGTTCGAGCCTGTCGCGCGGCGGGTGGGCTATCGGTCAGAAATAGGTGCGTATGTCTCGCCATGGGTATATATTTTGCCGCAAATACAATGCCCCGTCACGATATGGCAGGGTGAGTGCGATAATTGGGCACCGCCCGCCATGGCCGAATACCTCGGGCAGGCGCTCCCTAATGTTGCGGGGGTGCACCGCCTTCAAGGTCTTTCGCATTATTCGACGCTGAAGGCGGCTTTTCCGCGCATCACAGGCTATTCACCCGGTGACGCCGCCGATCCCGCGAGTAATCCGCCGTCAATGCTGAACTCCGACCCTGTCACATAGGTCGCCTCGTCCGACGCCAGCATCACCGCTAGCGCCGCCACCTCGTCCACAGTGCCAAAGCGTTTGAGCGGCGTATCCGCGACCATCGCCGCCATCCGTGCATCGCGGTCCGGCCCATCGCCAATCAACGCCTCCCACATTGGGGTCAATATGGCGGCCGGGAAGATGGCGTTGCAGCGGATACGCCATCCCTGCTGCGCACAATAGAGCGCGACCGATTTGGTGTGATTGCGGATGGCGGCTTTGGACGAGGCATAGGCTGCCGCGCCGGGAATGCCTACCATGCCGGACCGCGACGAAATGTTGATGATCGATCCCGTGCCCGCGCCCTTCATCGCGCCAATCGCATAGCGGCACCCCATGAAAGTACCGTCAAGGTTGACGCGGTGGACTTTGTGCCATTCGGCCAGCGTCGCATGTTCTGGGTCGTGCGGGCCAGGGCTGTCTTCGAATCCCGTAATTCCCGCATTGTTGACCAGAACGTCAAGTGCCGGAACGGTGGCGGCGAGGCGACGCCAATCGTCCTCGCTGCCGACATCAAGGTGGATAAAGCGTGCACCAATCTCCGTCGCCGTTGCCGCACCAGCCGCATCGTCGCAATCGGTAACGATGACGTTCGCACCTTCGGCGAGGAAATGTTCGGCAATGGCGCGGCCAATTCCGCGCGCGGCCCCTGTGACGAGGCAGATATTGTCATTTAATCTTGGCATCATCAACCTCTCACAATGGCTTTTCGTAAATCGTATAGACTTTATTGACCTTGGCACCGATTGCCTGGGCAATCGCGTTCATCCCCTGATTATCGTCGAGCACCCAGCCGATTTCGCCGCGCTGGGCGCTATAGTCACGGACAACATCGCGGCGGATATATTCGATCATCATGAAGGCAAGCTGGCTGGCCATACGGCTCGATTGCAAGCGCTTGACCACGCCCATCAAGGGCACGCGAACCGTACGTGATTGCGGTTTGCGCATCCACCACAGCAGTTTGAAAACGTTGAACGGGAACAGTCTCCCGCCGAACCCCGCGATTTTCTCGTTGAGGTCGGGCAGCACCATCATGAACGCCACGGGCTCGCCATCAACCTCGGCGATGCGGATCATATCCTCATAAACGATAGGTTTGAGCTTTTTGCCGACATGCGCAATTTCGGCGTCAGTTAGCGGCACAAATCCCCAATTACTGCTCCACGCATCGTTGAGGATAGCGAGGATAAGCGCGGCTTCTTCGTTGAACCGCGCCTTGTTGACCCTGCGGATGCGGATCTTGCTGCTGCGTTCACCGCTAGCAACGATGCGGTTGACAAGTTCCGGAAATCCTTCGCGGATTGACAGGTCATAGGTGTAAAGCTGTTTGGCTGGGCTATAACCCGCACCCTCAACCCATGCCTGATATTCGGCACGGTCATGCCCCATCATCACCGTTGGCGGATGGTCGTGCCCCATCGTCAACAGGCCGGGTTCGTCCCAGACGGAGAGCGATAGCGGCGCCAGCACGCGGGTCATCCCCTGTTCGCGCAGCCAATCTTCGGCCTGCGCGATCAGCGCCGCCGTCACGGTTGCATCCTCGGCCTCTAGCATTCCCCAGTTGCCCGTGCCCGGACCCATGCCTTGTTCCGCAGGCTGTTCGAGCGCGAGCGTGTCGAAATGCGCACTAATCCGTCCGACGACGCGTAGCCCCCTGCGCGCAAGGAACAGCTGCGCCTTGCCATGGTCAAACCACGGGTTTTTGGCGGGGGTGATGAGGTCCATCGCTTCGCCGCGTAATGGCGGCACCCAGTTTTGGTCGTCGGCATTGATGCGATAGGCAAGGTCGATGAAGGCGTTTCGATCCGCTTTGCTGTTGGCCGAGGCGATGGAAACGGGGGCTATTGTCACGAATGTTCCTGTATTTTGGTATTTGGTTGATAGACTATATGGGGAAAACAACGGCGGTCTGCGGGTTTGCGAAGTGTGGTATCAACGATACACAGTCGTATGATACGCATAATACACTTCGTTTCCTTTCTCGTCATCCCGAACTCGTTTCGGGATATTGTGAGAGGATATGCCTTCCATTTGCGATCCCGAAACGAGTTCGGGATGACGAAGGAGTGAGTGCACGCGAAGACGCGGAGAAGACGAGGCCCACCCCTAACTCCTCCCGCAAGCGGGAGGGGGATAGGAACGCGAACATCGCTGTGCAGATACGGGCATGATTATGGGCATCAGGCAAAGTCATGTGCGCAACTTACCATGGCGACAAGGCTGTAGGAAAGCGGTAACTATCCGCCAAGCTATGCCATCATCCTGCCATGTTGCATGGCTAACTGCCTGACAACGCAATCGCAAAAGCGATGCAAAATATCTTGCGCGGTGCACGGGTGGAGGGCATCGAGTGTCGCACGAGGCATAACCCATGACCAAAATATCGAGCCCAGCTGCAGCGCCCGTTACCGACGCGCCACCTTCATCCGCCCAGCGCGGCGAGGATATGGCGATGATCCGCGCTGCGGCAAAGCTGACGGCCGATCTCAACACGCCAAGCAAAGTGATTTACTGGGGTGATATGCTGGGGTCCGCAGTGCTCGGCTATGCCGGGTTGGTAGGGGCAATAGTCTCGACCTCGTTACCCTTCACACTTGCATCCGGCGTCGTGGCGATATTGTGCCTTTATCGTGCGGGACTGTTCATCCATGAACTGACCCATATGCGCCTGTCCGCCGTGCCGGGTTTCTGGACCGCGTGGCACATCGTCGTCGGCATTCCGGTGATGCTGCCCTCGTTCATGTATGAAGGGTTGCACAACACCCACCATATGCGCAAAAAATATGGCACGGTGGATGACCCGGAATATCTGCCCCTAGCGCATATGAAGCCATGGACGGTGCCGGTGTTCGTGCTGATTTCGCTACTGGCCCCGCTGGGGCTGCTGTTGCGTTATGGCATATTGGCGCCATTATCGCTGCTCATTCCGCCGCTGCGGACGCTCATATGGCAACGCTATTCAGGGCTGGTCATCAACCCCGCTTTTCGCCGCCGTGCACCCGATGCAGCGTTGCGGCGGCACGTCATCCTGACCGAAACGCCGACCGCGCTGTGGGCAATGGCGGTGATCGCTGGTGTGGCGAGCGGGGTCATTCCTTTGCGCGCCTTTATCACCGCGATGCTGGTGCTGTCTGGCATCATGTTGCTCAACCAGATTCGCACCTTGGTGGCGCATTTATGGGCCAATGATGGCGGGGAAATGAGCGTGACCGCGCAATATCTCGACAGCGTCAATGTGCCGCCGCCCAGCCCGCTGCCTGCGCTATGGGCTCCGGTGGGGTTGCGCTATCATGCGCTGCACCATCTGTTGCCGGGGCTGCCCTATCACAATCTGGGTGAGGCGCATCGGCGGATTACTGCATCGCTCGGCACCACAACCAGCTATCATAAGGTCAGCTATCCCGGCCTGCCCGGGCTTGTCGTGCAATTGGTCCGCAGCAGCTGGCGGCAGAGGCGTTAGAGAAAATGTGCGCATGGTTGCATCCATGGCGCATCATCGTGGCGTCTAGTCATTGAAACCAATGATGCAAAGGATGACCGATGACGATTTTACCCCCCGCACCGCCTGCAGCACCGCTTAAGCCTGATGATCTCGCGGCCATCGCTGCGCATATCGACCCCGCCTCGATTGCTGCGAACCTGCCGCCGTCCGACAATCCGTCGGTAGAGATTGCGCATAATCTGTTTAGTTGGCTCGACAATGCTATGGCTGCGGCGGTCTTCATCGTCGCGTTCATTCTTGTCACGCGCTTGATTCAGGCGTGGATGCTGCACCGTTCGATCAACAAATCGATCGAGAGCCAATCCACCCATGCGGGCGCGTTGATTGACAAGGTAAACCAGCCGTTCGTTGCGGCGGGCGCGCCCGAAATGCCGGGTGATGACCGCAATGGCTTGGTGTTGATTGCTATAGGCTTGGCGATAGCGGGCTTTGGCATCATTCAAGGCGCAGAAAACGCCATTCGCATCGCTACTGGTGCGGCGCTCTTTCCCCTCCTCGTCGGTGCGGCGCTGCTGATCCGTCGCCAACTCGTCAAGCGCGAGATGGAGCGGGAGCAAGCCGCTGAACGCGGATGAGGACGCCGCGCTTAACGCCCGTGTCGCATCGGGGGACCGCTTTGCCTTTCAACTTTTGGTGTTGCGGCACGAACCCCGCCTTCGTGCGTTCCTGGGCCGACTGGCGGGAAGTGCCGTGGGCGATGAACTGGCACAGGAAGTGTTCCTCAAGGCGTGGCTGCGTGCCAGCGATTATCGCGGGCAGGGCAGTTATGCCGCGTGGCTTACGGGTATTGGCTGGCGGCTGTTCCTCGATGCGGCTCGGCGGGCGCGGCGGCGAAGCGCGCTGTGGGGTCACGACAGCGTCGCGGGCGAAACTATTGCCACAACTGATGCGACAGAAGCGCTGATTGACGTGGCAAAATTGCTGCGCACATTACCGCACGAACAACGGGCCGCGCTTGTCCTGTGCGATGGGCATGGTTGGTCGCATAGTGAAGTCGCCGCGATATTGGGTATGCCGCTTGGCAGCATAAAATCACTAGTATTGCGCGGCAAACAGCGATTGCGCGCGATACTTGCGGAGGCTGGCGATGATGGACGATAATGCGCTCGATCACATGCTCGCCATAGGGCTGACACCACGTATCCGCGCGGGTGATCGCGATTTCCTGTTGGCGGTTGAACGGCGCATTGATGAGCAGGCACGCTATTCCCGCGAACGCGCGAGGCATTGGCGCGGATTTCTTGCGGATATGACAGGGCTTCTGGCGCTCATTGGCGCTCTGATGCTGCTGTCGCGAATGCCACTATTTGCGCCCTTTGTAGCGCAGGGTTGGGTTGGCCTTGCCTCGCCGCTTGCGCTAGTGGTGATCCTGTGGTTTGTGGGGCAGAGTGGGCGTTACTCCTCGCTGCGGATCAGCACCAGTTCGCCGATCAGCAGGAACAGCGCAAATGGCCCCCACGCCGCGAGCAGCGGTGGATAAGCGCCCAAATTGCCCATCGACAGCCCGAAATTGTCGGCGACGAAATAAGCAAAGCCCAGCCCCATGCCGATGATGGCGCGGATGAGGAGCTGGCCAGACCGCGCGAGCCCGAACCCTGCGACGGCGCCCAGCAGCGGCATCAGCACCGCCGACAATGGCCCGCTAATTTTGTGCCATAGCGCGGCTTTGAGCGCCTGTGTCGGGCGGCCAGCGGCCTCAAGTTCGGTGATGGCGCTGCGTAGCGCCATGAAATCCAGGCTGTCGCCCTTGACATTGGCAAGGGTAAAACGGTCTGGCGGAACACCGCGTCCGGCGACGATGGTGCCCAATTGTTCGACCCTGCCGCTGCGCACATCAAAGCGGCGGGCATGGGTCAATTGCCAGCCATCGGCACCATAAGTGGCGGTGCCAGCGCGAACGATGCTGGTAATCATTGTGTCGGTGCGTTCGAATATATCAACCCCTTCGAGGGTTGCCAGACTGCCGCGCCCACGCACGCGGGTGGCGTGGATGAGCGCGTCGTCTGACCGGACCCAGACATTGCTGTGCACGCCGCTGTCGATGGGGACACGCGCATATTCGGCCTTTTGCCAAGCGGATAGAGCGGCGGTGGAGCGGGTGACCACACGTTCGTTGAATATAAAGCTGAACCCCGCAACAAACAGGCTGGCAACAATCAGCGGCGCAAGGATTTGATGCGCCGAAAGCCCGCCCGACTTCATCGAGATAATCTCGCTATTCTGGTTGAGCGTCACCAGCGTGACCAGCGTCCCCAGCAACACCGAAAAGGGCAGAAAACGGGAAATGATTTGCGGCAGGCGCAGCGCGCTGTAATGCCAGACATCGGCGTCACTATTCCCCGGCACGGCGAGGATTTTCCCGCTTTCACCAAGCAGGTCGAGCGTTTGCAGGACGAGCACCAGCATCGCTAATATAACGAAACTGCGTAACAGAAACATCTTGCCGACATACCAGCCGATTGTTTGTGAGGGGAAAAAACCGCCCGCGCCCATGGTTGCGCCCGCACTCATGGCTGCGCCCTCGTTAAATCACGGAGCCATGGCAGCCGTCGCCACAGCCGCGCTATCGCGCCGGATAGTTTGGCAAAACTGCGCTCCAGCGCACCAATCGGCTGTCCGCCGGGAACATTGGCCAGCGTGTGGAACATCCATAGTGTCAGCGCAACAAACCCAAGAAAGGGAATCCACAACGCATAAAAGGGGTCAACACCGCCCAGCGCACCGAAATCTTCGGCATATTCATTGATTTTATGCTGCGTAACCAACATCACAATGGCTAGGAAAATGCCCAGCGCCGATGTTGATCGTTTGGGCGGCACCGCGAGAGCGATGGCGAGCAACGGCAGCAAAAACATTGAGGCTACCTCGACAAGGCGGAAATGGAAATTGGCGCGGCTTTCAAGGCGTGTGGCCAGCGGCGTCGCAACGTCATTTCCCACGCGGGCGAGTTCGGGGATGGTCAATTCGCGGTCGGCCCCGCCCCGCCGTCTGAAGGCTTCGATTTTGGGCAAGTCGATGGGCAGGTCATGCGAAGTGAATGTCAGAACGCGCGGTGTTGTAAAGCGCGGGCCGTCATGCACCAGCATACCGCCTGTTAATCGCAGGACGATTGTATCGGGATCGCTGGTGGCCAGAAATTGCCCAGTGCGCGCATTGGCGGATATGGTTTGCCCATTGGCGGCCACGGCATGCGCAAAAATACCCGACAGATTGCGCCCTTCGTTGCTGCTGCTCTCTACGCGCAAAGTCAGGCGCTGGCCCAGGCTGGTAAACTCGCCGACCTTGATCGACGCACCCAGCGCGCCCGAACGCAATTCGAACCGCAGCCCTTCATAAGCGTATCGCGCGACGGGCTGCACATAGCCAACGATAACAAGGTTCAATATAGCCAGCGCAATGGCATAAGCATAAGGTGCCTTGAGCAATTGCATATAGCCAAGGCCGACGGCGCGCATCACGTCAATTTCCGATGAAACGGCGAGCCGCCGGAACGCCAGTAATATGCCGAGCGTCAATCCAATGGGGATGCCGAGCGATAGATATTCCGGGATGAGGTTGGCAAGCATTCGCCACACCACGCTGACCGGCCCGCCCTCGGTCGCTACAAAGTCGAGCAGTCGCCCCATTTTTTCGAGCACCAGCAACATTGCCGACAACACCAATGTCGCAAGAAGCGGCACGGCGATCAATCTGGCGATGTAGCGGTCGGTTGCGGACCAGGAAAAGAAGCGCAACAGGGCGGTGTCTCCAGCGAGGGGGTGCGGCAGCGAGTATTGCGGCGATTAGCGCAAAGTGAAGGGCAGGGAAAGCTGCCATTCATGGTTCCGGCGTTATGAATGTGTACAGCCTTACCCCAATTTTGCCGCAAATGGGTGCAATAGTGTGCACATGTGATTTTGGGGGTGTGCTGCTGCGCAGCAAAAATGCCGCGCTATGGGCTGCAACTGGAGTGAAAATGGTATGAAGAAATGGATTGGCTTTGCCGCTTTGGGCGGGATGACCGCTGCAATTGCTGCCGCCGCTGGCGCGACCACTTTGGGGCCGCACGCTGCGCGCTGCGATGGCGGTGAAGCCTCGGTAATCGTCAATGTTACTGGGTTTCGCGTGCGCAGCGGCAGCGTTCGTGTCCAGTTATATGCCGCAAACCCACGCACATTCCTTGAACGCCGCGCATGGTTGCAACGCATTGACGTGCCGATGACGCGCAGCGGCGACATGCCGATTTGCGTGCCGGTTGGTGCGGCCGGGCGCTACGCAATTTCGGTGCGGCACGATGCCAATGGCGATGGCCATAGCGATCGCAGCGATGGTGGCGGCTTTTCTGGTAACCCCGATGTCAGCATCCTTGACATGGCATTGCGCCGTAAACCCAATCTCGCGCGCGTCGGTTTTCAGGTCAATGATGCGCCTGTGCGGGTCAACGTCATTTTGAACTATGTCCAAGGCACCAGTTTCGAGCCGATCTTACCGCGTTGAAGGAATGAACAATAGCCATGGTTGCGGTTGCTCTCTTGTCGAATCCTCGATCGACGGGAAACCGCGCTTTTTTGCCTAAAATTCGTGATTATTGCGCGCTGCAGCCGGATGTTTTCCACTATGAGGTAGAGCATGCCGACCAGATCGGCGCGGCATTGGCTTCGATTGCTTTGGTGCGTCCACGGGTGATTGCGGTCAATGGCGGCGATGGAACGGTGCAGGCGATGCTGACAGAATTATATGGCGGCGGACATTTTGCACCAGGACAAGTGCCCCCAGTGGCGGTTCTGCCCAACGGCAAGACCAATTTGATTGCGCTCGATTTGGGGGCGAGCGGCGATCCGTTATTGGCGCTGGAATCTGTGTTGGCCTTGGCGCGTGGAACAATGGCGGGGCACATTGTCGAACGCGAGCTTATTTCACTCTCGAACAGCAGTACCAACCAACCGGTGTTGGGCATGTTTCTTGGCGGCGCTGGCCTTGCTGACACTATCTTGCATTGCCGTGATCGCATTTATCCGTTGGGCCTGCCCAATGGGTTGGCACATTTCCTAGCCGGCCTGTTGGCGATCATCGGCCTGATCCCGGGATTGCGCCGCCTGGGTCGCAACCCCTCAAACCCCGTGACAGTAACGATGCAACGCGAAGGTGCTTTGGCAGGTCGCTTTGCCGTATTGATCGTTACTACATTGGAACGGCTGTTGTTCAACGCGCCCGCTGGTGATGGCAAAGCGATTGGCCAAATGAAGCTGCTTGCGGTCAAGGCGGATCTGAAATCGGTATTTGGTATGTTTCGTGTCGCGCTGTTCGGTCAACTTGGGGAAACGCCCTCCGACGGCCTTTTTTTTCAGCAGGGCGACCTTATCCGCATCGAGGGCGATAAATCGAGCGTCATCCTCGATGGCGAAACATTTCATGCAACCACGGGGCATCCCATTACGTTGCAGGCTACATCGCCTGTGCCCTTCCTCAAACTCGCGGCCTGAGAAGTGGCTCAAGATTTACAGGCGCTGGTATGCGAGGAATTGACGCAGCCCGTCTTGCCGCAAGTGTCGGCCATGGCGGCGGCGATTGCCGCGCTTCACCCCGGCGCGCGTGCGGTGCTGTTTTATGGCTCTTGTCTGCGCGAGGCACAGCTTGACGGCTTGATGCTCGATTTTTACCTCATCGTAGCGGATTATCGTGCCGCTTATCATGCGCGCTGGCTCGGCTTTGCCAACCGTCTCATCCCGCCCAATGTTTTCCCGTTCGCTCACGGCGGGCTGAGCGCAAAATATGCGGTGCTGAGCGAGGCTGATTTCCATCGCCTGTGCGGGCCGGAAACACGCAATGTTTCGGTGTGGGCGCGTTTTGCGCAACCATCGCGGCTGGTGTGGTCCAGCAATGAAGCGGCAAGCGAGCGGGCAATTGCTGCGGTCGCTCGCGCTGCGCCAACACTGCTTGCGGCGGCTGAGGCGAGAGATGATGAAACGCCGCTTGATTGGTGGCGACGCGCTTTTGCATTGACCTATTCGGCGGAACTGCGCGCCGAACGTGGTGGTCGTGCAGCTTCGGTGGTTGATGCCGACCCTGATCGCTATACGCGTTTCAGCGTTCCCGCCTTGGCGGCTATTGCGCCTGAGAAGAGGGGCGGAGCACGCGGTGGCGGGTGGGCAAGGCGGCGGATTGAGGGCAAGGCGCTTTCGGTCCTGCGCTTGCTCAAGGCAACATTCACTTTTGCTGGCGGGATTGATTATCTGGCGTGGAAGGTAAATCGCCACGCGGGTACGCACATTGTGATCGCCCCGTGGCAGCGCCGCCACCCAATACTCGCCGGCCTCTTGCTAGTGCCGCGCCTGTTGGGGCAAGGTGCCGTCAAATGAGCGAACAATATGATCTTTGCGTCATCGGCGGTGGCATCAATGGCGCGGGGATAGCGCGCGATGCGGCCGGGCGGGGCGCGCGGGTGCTGCTTCTCGAACGCGGCGACCTCGCGCAAGGAACATCATCGGCATCGACCAAGCTGATCCACGGCGGATTGCGCTATCTGGAGCATTATGAGTTTGGCCTGGTCCGCGAATCCTTAATCGAACGCGAAAAATTATGGGCCATTGCCCCGCACATAATTGCACCCGTGCGCTTTGTCCTGCCGCACCGTGCGGGCCTCAGGCCGCGCTGGTTGCTGCGGCTCGGCCTGTTCCTCTATGACCATATCGGCGGTCGCAAACTGCTCCCCGCCACGCGGAGCATCCGTCTGGCTCGCCATCCCGCTGGCGCACCGCTCAAGCCCGATTTCACGCGCGGATTTGAATATTCGGACGCGGCCGTCGATGATGCCAGACTGGTTGTCCTTAATGCGCGTGACGCTGCAGATCGCGGCGCTACGGTCTTGACGCGGACAGAGGTGTTGGCGCTGGAAAGGGTAGGTGATGGCTGGCGGATCGACACCAACATCGGCAGCTTTTGCGCGCGCGCTATTGTCAACGCGGCGGGTCCATCGGTGCTGACGCTGCTTGATCGCGCCCATGTCGCATCACGGCACAAATTACGCCTTGTGCGCGGATCGCACATCGTCGTGAAGCGGCTGTTTGACCATGATTATAGCTATTTCTTTCAATTGCCTGATGGCCGCATATTCTTCGCCATACCCTATAATCGGGATTTCACGCTGATCGGCACGACCGACCGTGACCATCCAGATGCCAGCGAGCGACCATGTGCCAGCGACGAAGAAATCCGCTATCTTTGCGACGGAGCCAACGGTTATTTCCGTCAGCAAATCACGTCTGCTGATGTGGTGTGGAGCTATAGCGGCATCCGCCCGCTGATCGACGATGGATCGGGAAAACCAGAGGCGGCGACGCGCGGCTATACATTCGAGGTTGATGGCGAGGTCGATGGCGGCGACGATGGCCGTGCGCCGATGTTGTCGGTGTTTGGCGGCAAAATCACCACCTATCGCCATCTCGCGGCAGAAGCCGTGGAGCGGCTGGCGCCGTTGGTTCCAGCCTTGGCAGGGTGCGATTGGACGGCGACACGCCCGCTGCCCGGCGGCGATTTTGCTGTTACGGGATTTGCGGCGCTAGCGGCGGCACTCGCCCGCGATTATGCGTTTCTCGATGCGGCAATGCTTGACCGCATCACCCGTGCCTATGGCACCGATGCACGGCGTTGGTTGGGGGAGGCGCAATCGCGTGAAGCGCTTGGCACCGATTTTGGCGCTGGACTGTATGCGGCAGAGGTCAATTATCTCATTAGCCGCGAATGGGCGCGCAGCGCAGACGACATAATCTGGCGGCGCAGCAAATTGGGCTTAAGGTTATCGGGCGCACAAATCGCCGCGCTGGACGCTCATGTCACCGCACGACTGGTCCGCCAAAACGCCTAGGCACGACAGCGTGATTGCGCCGCGTGTGATTTTCTGCGAACGGGTGCTGATACCCAATGTTGATGAAAGCCTATCATGTCGCAAACCAAGGCTGAACGCCGCGCCCCAGCCCGTTTTATCGACCGTGTCGCCAAAGCAATCTGGCGCGCAATGGGCCCATGGGGTATGTTCATCAAGGGGTTCATAAAGCATCCGGTGATGGTCGGGTCGATCATCCCTTCTTCGGACCGCCTGATTGACCATATGCTGTCGCGGATTGACTGGGAAAAAGTGGATCTGTTCGTCGAATATGGCCCAGGAGTCGGGACGTTTTGCCGGCCCGTACTACAGCGGATGCGCGGCGACGCGACGCTGATTGCCATCGACACCAACCCCGATTTCATCGACTATCTGGGGCGCGAGATCGCCGACAGCCGCTTCAAACCCGTGCTGGGTTCTGCGGCAGATGTCGAGGCGATTATCGCAGCGCATGGCTTTGCCCATGCCGATCAGATGCTGTCCGGCCTGCCTTTTTCCACGCTCCCCAATGGCATTGGTCCTGCGATTGCGGCCGCGACGCACCGTGCGCTGCGCCCCGGCGGCACCTTCATGGTCTATCAATTTCGCAAACGCGCACGCGACTTTTTGGAGCCGCATTTTACCCAGATTGCTGATGCGTTTGAATGGTGGAATGTGCCGCCTTGCTTTTTGTTCTGGGCAACCAAGGACGAGTGATTTCGAGCGAAATGGCACATTTCGCGCCTCGGAAATCGCGGCAGAAGAGAAGACCGAAAATTAAGGGCTTTGCCTATTTGCGTTTAGGCAGGCCAAAATTGAGCCGCCGTGTCACGCCATAATCAATGACCCCGACCATCAGCCAGCTTAACGCCCAGCGCAGCCTATTGAGCCAGCCCGCGCGCTTGTTGTGCAATTCCGTCGTTATTGGCGTCGATTCTTGCGCGAGCGATGTGATGAAGTCGCGGCACAGCACGGCAAAGCGCGCATCATCGACACGCAGCATCAGTTCGACATTCACATAGAGGCTGCGCATATCGAAATTGGCGCTGCCGATATAGACGATATTGTCGATGACGGCGATTTTGGCGTGAAGCAAGCTGGCCGTATATTCGTTGATCTGCACGCCATGTTTCAGCAAATAGCCATATAGCAGCCGCGATGCCCCGACGGTCGCAGCATTGTCGCTACTGGCGGGGAGGATCAGCGTGGCGCTGGTCCGTGCTGCTACACCCGCCAAGCGCCGTAAAAACCCTGCATTGGGCGAGAAATATGCCATGGCGGCGGTGACGCTGCGGCCCAGCGATAAGTCGTGGCGTAATTGACGCGCCCATGGTGACAGGCGCGGTGTCGGTCCGCCGACCACAAGCGACACCGCTTCGCCATCGGCGTGGAAAGCCCGGATCAATCGACTGAGCCTGCGCCAGCTTTGGCGTGGCTGGGCCATCCATGCCAATAGCCCGTCGCACCAGCGCTGGCAGATGTCGACCACCGGCCCTTCGATAATGAGGCCAAGGTCGCACCAGCCATTGGGGTCGTAATGCGCCGCGAAATAGGGGTCGGCGATATTGAACCCGCCAATTATTGCGGTTTTGCCATCGATGATAATCAGTTTTTGATGATTGCGCACGAGGTAGCGGCGTGTCCTGCCCATGCCAAATCGCTGCACTGACCCGCCCGCCGCGCGCAATGGCGCAAAAAAATCGTCCTGCGTTTTGGTCGAACCAAAATCATCGACAATCAACCGGACTGCGACCTCGCGCAGAGCGGCATCCACCAACGCCGATAGGACGGCGTGGCCCGATTTATCGGCGGCAAAGGTGTAGGTTATCAATGTCACGCTATATTGCGCGCATTTGATGTGGCTGAGCAGCGATTCCAGCCGCTCTATGCCTGATGGAATGACGGATAGGGTATTCCCATCCACCCGCGCTGAAAAGCTGCACGGTTCATCCAAAGGCTCGGTCGCGCTGTCCATAGTCGCAAAGGATAGCCGCTATATGCCGCGTCCGCAAAGGTCGCTTTTCATTGACTCACGGCGCGCTTGAGACTATCGCCCGCCTTCGTTTACCCCAAAACTTCCATTAGCCAAGGATGAGACAGCGATGGCGCGCGTCACAGTAGAAGATTGCGTTGACAAGATTCCTAACCGGTTCGACCTGGTATTATTTTCGGCACAGCGCGCGCGCGAAATATCCGAAGGTGCCGAATTGACGGTTGATCGTGACCGCGACAAAAACCCCGTTGTCGCTTTGCGCGAAATTGCGGAGGAAACCGTTCGTCCCGCCGACATGCAGGCATCATTGATTGCTGGCCTGCAAAAAGTGGTCATTGACGATGATGAAACACCCGATGAAATTGGGTCGATCATGCGTTCGGCAGAGGCTTTGCGCCTGACCGCCGCCGCGCCGCCGCGCCCAACCGCCGGTGTCGGTGATTACGAATAGGCATTAAGCCAGTTGCAAAAAAGGGGGCTGAGATGTTTCTCGGCCCCCTTTTGCGTCGCAATAGTCCGCCTGTTCCGGCTATTGCCCCTGCGCCGCAGGATCATGGGTAACGCGCGGGCGCTTGCGTACCTGTGGGATAGAGCCTGCATGGCCTTCAATCGCCTTGGGTTTGCCAGTGTCGCTGCTGTTGCGGTCTAACACTTCACCTGCCAGCACCTGTTTGGCTTCGTCGCCCGACAGCGTTTCATATTCGAGCAGCGCGCCCGCCAGCACATGGAGTTGGTCGAGGTTCTCGGTCAGCACTTTGCGCGCTGTGACCTCGGCTTCCTCGATCAATCCGCGAACCTCGCTGTCGATAAGTTTGGACGTTTCGCCAGAGATGTTGGCGCGACCGCCGCCACCAAATGGACCAAAATCCTCGTCATTCTTATAACGCAGCCAGCCCAATTTCTTTGACATGCCATATTCGGTGACCATCGCGCGGGCGATAGCGGATGCTTGCTGGATGTCACTCGCGGCACCCGTGTTCAATTCGTCGTCACCATAGATAAGCTGTTCGGCGATGCGCCCACCAAAGGCCATGGCGAGCTGTGCCTTCATCTTGACCATATTGTGCGACAGGACGTCGCGTTCGGGCAGACTGAACGTCACGCCCAGCGCGCGACCACGTGGAATAATCGTGACTTTGTGCAGCGGATTGTTACCCGGAACGTGTATCAGCACCAGCGCATGCCCAGCCTCATGGTAAGCGGTCGCTTTTTTGTCCTCGTCGGTCATGACCATCGAACGGCGCTCGGCGCCCATCATCACCTTGTCCTTGGCGTCTTCAAACTCGAGCATCGCGACCAACCGCTTGCCGCGTCGCGCCGCAAGCAGCGCCGCCTCGTTGACCAGATTGGCCAATTCCGCGCCCGAAAATCCGGGGGTGCCGCGTGCAATAGTGCGCGGGTCGACGTCAGGGGCCAGCGGCGTTTTTTTCATGTGGATGCCAAGGATTTTGATGCGCCCCTCAATATCGGGCAATGGCACATGCACCTGTCGGTCAAAGCGACCGGGGCGTAGCAGCGCGGGGTCAAGCACATCGGGGCGGTTGGTCGCGGCGATGATGATGACGCCTTCATTGGCCTCAAAACCGTCCATTTCGACCAGTAGCTGGTTGAGCGTCTGTTCGCGCTCGTCATTGCCATTGCCCATCCCCGAACCGCGATGGCGTCCTACAGCGTCGATCTCGTCGATAAAGACGATGCATGGCGCACTCTTTTTGGCTTGTTCAAACATGTCGCGGACGCGGCTGGCACCGACGCCAACGAACATCTCGACAAAATCCGAGCCCGATATGGTGAAAAAGGGCACGCCGGCCTCGCCCGCTATCGCGCGTGCCAGCAAGGTTTTGCCGGTGCCGGGTGCGCCGACCAGCAGCGCTCCCTTGGGGATTGCGCCGCCGAGCCGCGAAAACTTGGTCGGGTCTTTCAAAAACTCGACGATTTCTTCCAACTCTTCGCGCGCTTCTTCGATCCCGGCGACATCGTTAAAGGTAACGCGCCCTTGCCGTTCGGTCAGCAATTTCGCCTTGGACTTGCCAAAACCCATCGCTCCGCCGCCGCTGTTTTTCTGAACCTGACGAAAGATGAAAAAACCAAGGCCAAGCAATAACGCAAAAGGTAATATTTGAAGCAACAAGGCGGTCCAGATACTCATTTGCTCGATTTGGCGGCCATCAAATTGGACACCTTTGTCGGACAATAATTTGGTGAGTTCAGGGTCGCGGATCGGATTGGTCGTAAATGCTTCGCCGTTGGCCAATTTTCCGGTGATACGTGTTTCGCCGATAACGACTTCACGGACATCGCCATCGGCAACGCGCGAGCGGAACTCGGAATAGGGCAAAGCCTTGCCCGCTCCGGCGTTATTGCCGCCGCCAATCATCGACGCGACCATCAACATGGTGAGGATGATTGCCGCCCAGATCAGCAGGCTTTTCAGCCAAGGGTTGCCTTGCGGCTGTTTATCGTCACCCACGCGTCATCACTCCAAACAAACTTGAAATATCAATGTAGGGCGGATGATCAGCTTCAACAAGGGATTAGCGGGCGCCGCGCGGCGGGGCAGGGCGCAATTCCCAATGTTCGGCGTTCGTCTTGGCAGGTTTCAGGCACGTATCGCCGATCATGGCAGAAACGCCACCCTCGACCGCCGCGATAGCCCGTGTCAAAACGCTGCCGCGCGGCGCTTTGCGATCTGGCTCCAATGCGCGCAAAGCATGCTGTATCAGACGCCGTCGCAGCTCGATCGGCAAATCGGCGACATTGATGTCAAATCCGCCGCGAGTTGGTGTCATGCGCTCGGCTAGCATCGTTTTCATGACCCAATCCAGCGCCTCGTTCGCATCGGCGATAACGGCCGCGCTCTGTGCGACGGCATCTGCGTCCAGCAAATCACCGACCGCCAACGCTTTGCGCACCCGCGATCTGTCAAAACGATCATCGCGGTTGCTGGGGTCGTCGACGGCTGCCCACCCTTTGCTTTGCACCAGCGCCACTAGCGCGCTGCGCCGGATAGCCAACAATGGCCGCAGCACATGGCCAAGGCGCGTGCGTATGCCCGATAGGCCGGCAACGCCACTTCCTCTGTTCAGCCGCATGACCAGCGTTTCCAACTGGTCGTCGGCATGATGCGCGGTCAGTACCCAGTCGATGTCCCCGGCAGTGCGCCACTCCTCAAGCAAAGCGTATCGCGCGGCGCGGGCTGACGTCTGAAGCGACCCGGCGATCGGTTTGCGCGGTGTGAGCGTAGCGTGCGGCACGCCAATTTGTGCGCACAGTGCGGCGACTTGCTGTGCCTCGGCAGCGCTCTCGCCGCGTAATTGATGGTCAACCGTGGCTGCGGCGACACGCCCCGGAAACGCCAGATGCGCCAGTAATAGCAGCGCCAGACTGTCTGGCCCGCCCGACACAGCGATACCAAATCGTGCGGTCTGCGTGGCCTCACCGCCAATTAACGCCGCTGTCGCTGTAATCAGCGCACCCGCGTCTAGGGGCTGTTCAGCAACCGGCTGTGCCACGCGCGGCCGTGACCTGTGCTTTCAGTCCCGCCGATGCGGTATCACCATAGACGTTGGTGAACTCGTCAAATGTCCGGCACGCGTCGGTGCGGCGGTCGAGGCGGATGAGCGCCATCCCCATATAATAAACGCTGTCGGCGGCGCGTTCACCGCGTGGGCGATTGCGGTAATTATCGTAGAGCACACGCACCGCCAGACTAGGCTGCGCATTGTCGAGATAGGCGCGGCCCAGCAAATTGCCGGCATAGCTGGCGCGGCGGTGGTTGGGGTAGGTGTCGAGCACGCGCTGCAACTGTGCCTGTGCTTCGGGGTATAGGCGCGCTTCCCACAAGCGATAGCCATAGAGATAGGCATCTTCGGCGGCGTTGCCCGACGAAGGCACCTCTATCGCAGCAACTTGAGCGCGGCGTGCGGCATTGGCGGGCGGCGTGGTCGCTGCGGGAGCCGCTGTGGACGGGCGAGGGGCAGCTGTTGTTGTTGGCCGTGTAGCAGGGGGACGTGTCGCTACTGGGGCAGGCGTAGTCGCCGTCGGGCGCGGTGCCGCTGGGCGCGGGACTGGGATTGTTACGGGTGTGGCCGTTGTCGCTGGAGCACTCGCCGCCGTTACAGCCGCTGCTCCAGCCTCTAATACATCAAGTCGTCCGTCAAACTCGGTGCGTAGCCGCGTTACGGCGGTATCCGCTTCGCGCTGGCGGAACCCTTGCTGCTCGACCTGCCCAGTTAGCCGCGCCAGCTGTGCTTCGAGCGCATCCAGCCGTGCAGCAATATCGCCCGCAGATGACGAAATAGTCGCGTTCCAAGGGTCAGCACTGGCAGGGGGGCCGACATCAGGTGTAACCAAGCCATTCTCTGACCCCGGGAAGACCCGCCGTTGCACAGCGCGCAATTCGCGCTCCAAGCGGTCAACGCGCTGGGTCACGGCCGCCGTGTCCTGTGCTTGGGCGGCAGCAGGGGCCAGAAGCAGCGCTAGCGGGGCGGCGGCAAAAAAGAACGAACGCTTGATCATCGGATGGCCTTACGGTTGCGCCGTGACGGTAGGAACTGGAACTGCGAGCGGCGGTGTATTGATCCGTTGCATTAACGATGCGGGGTCGAGCGCGACGCCGCTGACCACGGCATCATTGGCACCAAGCTGCGGCACGCGCGTCTCGCCAACCAATATCCGCAGCGATTGCGGGCGGCCCGTGCGCAGGGTCAGGCTGCGTTGCGCGGGCTTGAGCGTATAAAATTCGCCCCCCTCCAACGTCAGGTCGAACTGGCTGCGCCCCCCGGCATCCTCAAGGCTGAACCACACCCGTTCACTGGCTGCGATCCGGACAGGGGCGCTGGGGTCAACAGCTATTGTCGGCCCTGCGGCTGTGGCTGCCGCAACCGCAGGGTTTACAGGTGTGGCCGATGGTGTGGCCGAGGTGACCTCGGGCGTTGCGGCGCGTTCATCACTGGCATCGGGGGTCATCAGCCATGATTTCCAGACCATATAGGCGACGAACAATGCCACCGCGATAATGGTGGCCGTCCATGCCAGTGCGCGCGTCGGCACACGATTGGTGGCAACGGGCTCAAACAGATCCAGGGCATAAGCCGATGGGGTGCTGACGCCTTGCGTAACAACTAGAACTTCGCTGGCGATATTTTGTGGGTCCAGGCCAACTGCGCGGGCAAAATTACGTGCAAATCCAGCCGCATATGGTCCAGGCGGCAATTCGCTAATCGCATCGCGCTCCAGCGCATCGAGCATGCGCAGAGGGACGCGTGTCTGAGCGGCTATTTCGACGAGCGATTTGCCTGACACTTCGCGCGCAGCGCGTAATTTTCCACCGACGGTCTTTTCGACCTGTTCGGTTTCAGGGGCGACCTCTTCTTTCTCCACTTCACTCTCCCTTCGCAGTGGCTAGTATGCGAGCGATCGCGGCCCAAAGCCAGCCAAAATACGCGAAAAACTGCTAATTTCCTAACTCCACGCCATGCTCTTCGCCCCAAGCTGTCAACCGCGCTCTGGCATCGGCCGCTCCGCTGGAGACGATCTGTTCCATCAGCGGGGCCAATTGCCCAATATCGAGCGTGCGGATCATTGCTTTGACTGGCCCGACGCCAGCGGGGCTGATCGACAGGCGGCGCAGGCCAAGGCCCAGCAAAGCCATCGCCTCTAACGGGCGCCCGCCCATTTCGCCGCATACACCAACGGCCACTCGCGCAGCATCGCATTGGTCGAACACACGTTTGAGGAAGCGCAGAACGGCGGGTGATAACCAGTCGTAACGCTCGGCCAGTCGCGGATCAGCGCGGTCTGCTGCGAACAGGAATTGCGTCAGATCATTGGTTCCAACCGACAGGAAATCAAGGTGGGGCAGCAGAATATCGAGCATTTCGGCGAGCGCGGGCACTTCGAGCATCACACCATAACGAATGGCGTTGGGCATTTTTTTACCGCGCCGTGTCAACCAGTCGCGCTGTTCGACAAAAATCGCCCGTGCCGCCTCGAACTCCCACGGCTCACCGACCAGTGGGAACATGACGTTAAGCGTGCGGCCCGCTGATGCTTCAAGCAGTGCGCGCGCCTGTGCTTTCATCAACCCTTCGCGTGACAGGGCCAAGCGCAGCCCGCGCCAACCCATCGCAGGATTTTCTTCTTCGCTTTCGTCTTGGCGCATATAGGGTAGCGCTTTGTCGCCGCCGATGTCCACCGTGCGAAATATCACCGAACGATGCCCAGCCGCGTCGAGCACATCGCGGTAAAGTCGTTGCTGGCGTTCGCGCTGCGGCAGGGTTGCGGACACGAGGAACTGGAACTCGGTACGGAACAGGCCGATACCGTCGGCTCCGGTCAAGTCGAGCGCGGGTAAATCTTCGCGCAGGCCCGCGTTGATCATCACTTCTATGCGTTTATTGTCTATGGATAATGGCGCTGCGTCGCGCAACGCGGCAAACCGCTCGCGACGTTGTTGCGACAATGTGAATTGGGTTTCAAAAGCCTCCTGGGTCGCGGTATTGGGGCGAATATGCACGACAGCGCGACCAACATCGAGCAACAGCATGTCGCCTTCGCTGACTATATGGCGGACATCGCGGACCCTGCCTAATACCGGAAGGCCCATAGCCCGTGCGACAATGATAACATGCGCGGTCAGCGATCCTTCTTCTAGGATGACGCCTTTCAACCGACGGCGGTCATATTCCAGAAGCTCAGCTGGGCCAAGGTTGCGCGCGATCAGGATCGAATCGCTGCGTAAACCCATTTGCGCAGCCGTGTTCATCTGACCCGAAACGATGCGGATCAGGCGGTTGGACAAATCCTCTAGGTCGTGCATGCGGTCGCGCAGCAACGGGTCATCGATCTGGCGCATCCGCATCCGGGTGCGTTGCTGCACCCGTTCAATCGCCGCTTCGGCGGTCAGGCCGCTGTCGATGGCTTCGTTGATCCGCCGTGACCAGCCTTCGTCATAGGCGAACATTTTGTACATCTCGAGCACTTCATCATGCTCGCCGCCGCCGCCAAACTCTGCCTGGCTCGCCATGCGGTCAATCTGTTCGCGCATCTTGGTGAAAGCGGAATAGACCCGTGCGCGCTCTACCTCGATGTCATCGGCGACGGTATGTTCGATGATGATGCGCGGCTGGTGGAACACCGCAACCCCGCGTGCCATTCCGTCCACCAGTTTCAGGCCGGACAGGCTTTGCGCCGACTGGTCAGCCAGCGCCCCGGCTTTGCTCTGTTCATCAACCAGATTGGCATTAGCGATCAACTCAGACAGGACGAGCGCAACGGTTTGCAGCGCCTCAATCTCTATCTCGTCATAGCCGCGCGACGCCGCATGCTGGACGCACAGCACGCCGACCGCACGTTCGCGGCGGATGATGGGAACGCCCGCAAAGCTGTGGAACTGCTCCTCCCCCGTTTCAGGACGATAGGCATAGTCTGGATGCGAAGAGGCTTCGTCCAGGTTGAGTGTTTCGATATGCGCGGCGATGGTGCCGACCAACCCCTCGCCCATAGCCAATTTTGTGACATGCACCGCAGACTGGTTCAGCCCGCGTGTGGCGAACAGTTCGAGCACGCCGTCACGCAGCAAATAAATAGAGCAAACTTCGCTACTCAGCGCTTCACCAATCAATTGTGCGGTGCTGTTGAGCTTGGCCTGAGCGCCTGTGTTGGCCGCCATGACGCTGCCCAAACGGCGCAGGATTTCGCGTGCGGCTTGGGCTGCGCTTGACGGGGGAGGGGGGGCTGATGTCATTGCCCCGCTTGGTAGCAGAAAATATTCAGCCTCGCCAACGCCCTATTGCTAGGGTCAGGACCCTAATTTCCCGTGCTTGTTGCGGGAGGTGATACGGTCACAGGTGTCACAGGTGTTACCGCAGGAATTGGAGCAACTTGCTGTGATTGCCATGCGGCAAAGTCGGCGCGATATCGATCATAAGCGGTATAGAAATCGACAAAGGGCCGATCAACTTCGGGCAATTGTGTCGATGCAAAGTTCATAATCGTCGCGGTGGGTTCCGCTGCCGCGAGCGCCATAACACTCGTCGCCGTGCGACAAAAATCGGCATTTACTGGCGGTTGTGCGAAATAATTATACAGGCGCGTGGACAGCGCATCGCGCGCGGCAATGCCATTCCCGCCGGTGCGGCGGCCCTGATCGGCAATGACCCAGCGTTCGGCGCGGGTATTGGCGGCGCGGTTGGCGTTCAGGAATCGCGCATAATCGGCAACCAGCGCCGCTTCATTCGGGCCACGACAATTGAGCGCGGCGACGTTCAGCCCAATCCGTAACTGCCACAAGGCTTGCTCGGGGCTGAGGTCCACATTGGGCGTCATCCGGCGGCCCATGGCATCAACTATAGGAATGGTCAGCGTCGGTGCAGCACTGTTCGGCGGGGTTGGCATCAGCATCGGTGCTGGCGGCGGCGGCGCAATGATGACGGGGGGCGGAACGGGGCGCGGTGGCGGTGGGGGCGGGGCGCAGGCCGCGATGCTCATCACCAGCGCAATAGCAAGGCCGCGCTTTATGGGCGCGCCCAGTCCATTGCGGCGTCTGTTGCTGTTTATGCTGTCAGCCATCATTCTTCTCCCGACCCGGTCATTTCATTTTGCCATGCCTGCGTGCGATATGCAATTCAACGGCCAAAAGGCACGTTTATTCCTGTCCATCGCGTGTATGAGTCGTCTTATCGCGCCGTTAACGCATCTTCGGCTTCGCGTGCCAATGTTGCAATAATTTGCGCGGCGGGCTGTTCATCCACCACCATCCCCACCGATTGCCCGGCCATCAACGATCCATGCTCGACATCGCCGTCAATGACGGCGCGGCGTAGCGCGCCCGCCCAATAGCTTTCAATCTCGATCTGTGCGGCCATCATGTCGATTAAGCCATCGTCGAGCCTTTGCGCCACTTCGCGCTGTTTGGCGGTAAAGGCTTCGGTCCCCGCATTTTTGAGCGCGCGCACGGGGATGACGGGCAGGCGCGGGTCGATCTGCACACTTGCTACGGCATCACGCGCCGCCGCGCGGATGAACGCGCGTTTGAAATTGGGGTGGGCGATGCTCTCGGTGGCGCAAACAAAGCGCGTGCCCAGCTGCACGCCCGCTGCGCCCATCTCAAGGTAAGCAGCAATCACTTCTCCGCGCCCGATGCCGCCCGCGACGAATATCGGCACCTCTGCGGCCATATGCGGCAATATTTCCTGCGCCAGAACGCTGGTGGAAACGGGGCCGATGTGCCCGCCTGCTTCTGTCCCCTCGATAATCAGCGCATCGACCCCGTGCCGCACCAGCCGCCGTGCCATGGTCAGCGTCGGGGCAAAGCAGATCAGCTTGGCACCGCTGCTTTTGCCACTGCTTTTGATGGCTTCAACACTTCCTGCAGGCGGCAGACCGCCCGCCAGTACGATGTGGCTGACGCCGTGTGTCGCACACACCGCAATATGGTCGAACAGCGCAGGGTGCATGGTGATGAGGTTGACGCCGAACGGCCGGTCGGTCAGCTTTTTTGTCGCGGCAATCTCGGCATCAAGCAGTGCGGGGGTCATCGCCCCGCACGCAATCACGCCGAACCCGCCGGCATTGCTAATGGCGCTGACAAGGTTCCGCTCGCTCACCCACGACATCGCGCCGCACATGATGGCGAACTTGCTGCCCAGCAATGCCGTGCCGCGCGCCATATGGGCGGAGAGGTGGGGGTGGGGGATCAAGCCGCGTCAGCATCCAGCCCATAGGCCGTATGCAACACCCGCACCGCAAGCTCGGTATAATCTTCCTCGATCAGCACGCTGACCTTAATCTCGCTGGTCGAGATGGCCTGGACGTTGATGCCGCGCCCCGCCAACGCGGCAAACATCGTTGCCGCAACGCCCGCATGGCTTTTCATGCCGACGCCGACGACCGATACTTTGGCGACGTTATTTTCGTGCAGGATGCGGTTGTAACCAATTAGTTCCTTGACCCCGTCAAGGATGTCGAGGCTGCGCGCCAAGTCGGCGCGTGGCACGGTGAAGGTCACGTCGGTTTCACCCTTGTCGCGCCCGACATTTTGAATAATCATATCGACGTTAATCGCGGCGTCGGCGAGCGGGCCAAAGATGTTGGCGACCGCGCCCGGCCTGTCGGGAACCCGGGTGAGCGTGATTTTCGCTTCATTTTTGTCATAGGCGATGCCGGTGATCAATTGGCGTTCCATCTGCAATTCCTCAATCTCTTCGTCGCTGACAATCAGCGTTCCGGGCAAAGCGGCGGCGTCTGGCGCGGCCAATGGATCAACAAAGCTCGACAACACCTGCACGCGCACACCCAGCTTCATCGCGAGGCCGACAGAGCGCGTTTGCAGCACCTTGGCCCCGACGCTCGCCAGTTCGAGCATCTCTTCATAGGTGACATAATCGAGCTTGCGCGCGCGCGCGACGATGCGCGGGTCGGTAGTATAGACGCCGTCAACGTCGGTATAGATGTCACAGCGCTCGGCCCCAATGGCTGCCGCGACCGCGACCGCGCTGGTGTCCGATCCCCCGCGCCCCAGCGTTGCCACCCTGCCATCGTCCATCCGCCCCTGAAATCCCGGGATGACCGCGACTTGGCCGCCCGCCATGCTGGCGATGAGCGCGTCGGTTTCGATATTGGCTATTCGGGCGCGGGCATGCGCTTCCTCGGTTGTGATCGGCAATTGCCAACCCAGCCAGCTGCGCGCGGGCACCCCCATCGCCTGTAATGTGAGCGCGAGCAATCCAGCGGTCACTTGCTCGCCCGACGCCACCACAACATCATATTCGGCCGGGTCGTAAACGGGGTTGGCTTCGCGGCAAAATTGCACCAGCCGATCGGTCTCGCCCGCCATCGCGGACACGACAACGGCGACCTGATTACCCGCATCGACCGCGCGTTTGACGAGGGCGGCGACGCTGCGAATCCGCTCGGTCCCGGCCATCGACGTTCCGCCAAATTTCATTACGATCCGCGCCATATGCACCTTGTTTTTCGCCATTTTCTGCGGTTGCCGCCTGTTAAGGGCGAGGAAGATGAAGTGCAAGTGTTGCGTTCACGCATACGAAGTTGCAAAGTGCGGCATGGTCAAAACAATCACAGCATCCGAAGCCGATCATTTCGGCAAACTCGCCGGCGATTGGTGGGATCCCAAGGGGTCTTCGGCGATGCTCCACCGCCTGAACCCCGCACGGCTGGGCTATATTCGCGGTGCGATTGACGCACATTTGCACCTTGAGCGCAATGTCCGCCGCCCTTTGTCGGGCAGACGCGCGCTCGACGTTGGTTGCGGCGCGGGATTGCTCACCGAACCCTTGGCGCGGCTTGGCGCGGACGTCGTTGGTGTCGATGCGGCGGCAGAGAATGTGGCGGTGGCCGCAGAGCATGCCAGCAGACAGGGGCTGGCTATCGCTTATCATCATGGTGATATTGGCGATGCGGCCTTTGCAGAGCTCCTTGGTCAATTCGATCTCGTCACCTCGATGGAGGTGATTGAACATGTTGCCGATCCTGCGGCCTTTATCGCGGCACTTGCGGCGCGGATGGCCGATGACGGCTTGCTCATTCTCTCGACCCCCAACCGCACGGGGCTTAGCAAGCTGTTGCTGGTCGAGGCGGCGGAACGGCTAGGCAGCGTGCCGCGCGGGACGCATGATTGGTCGCGCTTCATCACGCCGAACGAGCTGACGGCGCTGCTAGAGGATGCTGGCTTGCGCGTTCTCGACGTCACTGGACTTGCGCCCGACATCACCACGCGCATGTTCCGCACGGGCGGCAGCACCGCGCTCGACTATCTGGTGACGGCGGCTCGCGGCTGACGACTTGTCGCCCGTGCTGCAGTGGTGACACGCACAGGTGCCGCAGGCACCGGACGGGCATCTGGTTCTGCTACCCACAAATCCTCGTTGCCAAAGGCGATCACCGGATCGTCGATCAAGACGATGGCGGAGAGGCCTCTACCTTCTATATAGGCCATAAGGCTAGCAATAGACGGGTCGCGTGGCGGGCGGCGCGGTTCTTGGCCGCCCCCGGAATTGTTTGGGTTCGGAGGTGGGCTATTCACGGCTACCTGCGGTGGAGGCGGCGGTGGTAATGGCGGCGGATTTTGCGCCGCAGCCATCGCGGGCAAAAGCGCCGACATAATGGCCGCGCCAATGGTCAATCTATGTCGAGTCCGCTTCATCTGCTCAGGCTAGCCCATTCCTGTAGTAAAACTGTTAACTGCATCACACAGGTGTATCGACCTTCCCAAAACGGAACAGCGGCTGCCCCATCAAAAATTGACGTCGCCATAATGCGGCGGTGGCAGCAACGCCCCCATCCGTTCGTCGAGCAGCGGGCGGAAACTGGGGCGGGATTTCATAGCCGCATACCAGTCGTGCACCGTATCGTGCCCGACCCAGTCAATGCCGCCCAGATAGTCGGCGACAGACAGATGCGCGGCTGCCGCAAAATCGGCCATGGTGATCGTTGTTCCGGTCAGCCATCGGTGGTGGTCGAGCGCGGCCCCCAGCATCTCCATATGGTCGTTCGCCGCGCGCATCGACAGGCGCAATGCGGTCGCATCGGGCGATTGGCGATAGAATAGCCGCTTGATCATTTTTTCCATCAGTAACGGCGCGCCGACTTCAGCGTAAAATTTGGTGTCGAACCATGCGATCAGGCGGCGGACCTCGGCACGCACCGCTGCGCTGCCGGCATAGAGCGGCTTGGCGGGTTCGGTTTCCTCGAAATATTCGCAAATCGCGACTGAATCGGCCAGCGCGATGTCGCGTGTCGCATTGCGCATTGCGGGGGTGCGTCCCGCCAGATTGATGTCACGAAACCCGGGGCGCTGTTCCCACGGATATTCGGTGATCAGGTCATAGGCGATGCCCTTTTCTCCCAGTAGCAAGCGCACCTTGCGTGAAAAAGGACATAAGGGGAATTGATAGAGTTGCCACATGCTGTTGCCGTTAGCCTAGGTGAAGAGGAAAGGACAGTCTGTGCTTTCCTACAGGCTTATCGCCGTGATAATATGCACGCTATTTCACGACTCCGGTTCTTTGAAATGTTAATCGGCACCCGCCCGCGCTCGTTTGCGAGTGGGAAAGGGCAACAAAAATACCTCTCCCCCTTGTGGGGAGAGGATAGGCAGCCTGCTGGCTTTGACAGCTAGGCGGACTTGGGTAGAGGGGGTATATATTTGTCAACTACACACCTTACCCCCACCCCTAACCCGCGCTCAGAGTCACGCGCCTCTGAACGCCCACAGGGGGGGAGGGGGATTATTCTTCTCTGCGCCTCTGCGTCTCCGCGTCTCCGCGCGCACCCTCTTCTTCGTCATTGCGAGGAGGGCTTTGGCCCGACGCGGCAATCCAGTCTATGGCACCGCTTCTGGATTGCTTCGCTCCGCTCGCAATGACGACGTGTATTATGTGTATCATACGACTGTGTATCGTTGATACCACAGCTCTGTAAGGCGCAGGCGGCCGTTGTTTCCCCCGTGCATCGTATCAACCACCTCGGATTTGCCTGCAAAGACGAGCAACTAAAAACCCAGCTTGTGGTGGAAAACCACCCCCGTTCCTTGGTGCCTACTTTGGGGTTGCACGCCGCCCCTTGCCGCGCGGGCATGGCATGGTTACATCTATCGGCGTGACAGGAACGACATCCAATACGCTCGCGCTGATCGGCAATACGCCGCTCGTGCATCTGGCCGGACCCAGCCAAGCTGCGGGCTGCGACATTTATGGCAAATGCGAATATGCCAACCCCGGTGCGTCGGTCAAAGACCGCGCGGCCTTGTTCATCGTCCGCGACGCCGAGGAGCGCGGGGCGCTCAAACCCGGCGGCACGATAGTCGAGGGGACGGCGGGCAATACCGGCATTGGCTTGGCGCTGGTCGCCAATGCCTGTGGGTATAAAGTGACCATCGTCATGCCCGACACCCAAAGCCGCGAGAAAATGGAGACATTGCGCGCATTGGGCGCGACATTGGTGCTGGTGCCACCTGCGCCCTTTGCCAGCCCGGCGCATTTCGTCCACACGTCGCGGCGGATTGCCGAAGAAACGCCCGGTGCAATATGGGCCAACCAGTTTGACAATCTTGCCAACCGCAAGGCGCATATCGTCGGAACGGCTGCGGAAATATGGGACCAGATGGGCGGGCGCATCGACGGCTTTACCTGTGCTGCCGGAACGGGTGGGACAATCGCTGGGGTTGGACTTGGCCTCAAGGAGCGCGACGCCGCTATCACCATCGCGCTCACTGACCCGCACGGTGCGGCGCTTTACAACCACTATGCCTGCGGCGAACTGCGTGCCGAGGGCAGCAGCGTGGCCGAGGGAATAGGGCAAAGCCGCATCACCGCCAACCTTGACGGTGCACCCATTGATACGCAGTTCCGCATTTCGGATGCCGAGGGTGACGCATGGGTTCGGCAATTGTTGAACGAGGAGGGGCTGTGCCTCGGCCTATCATCGGGCATCAATGTCGCGGGCGCAGTGGCGCTGGGGCGGAAATTGGGACCGGGAACGCGCATCGTGACTATCCTTGCGGATACGGGATTTCGGTATCTCTCGACGCTCTATAACCCCGAATGGCGCGCGGCAAAGGGCTTTACGATGCTGGGCGGTGCGGCACATCCGGCTGGAGAAGCATCATGATAACGTCGCGCAGCTCCAATATCGTCCATGACGTAAAGCGTGAAGCGCGGCGACGGTTAATTGTCGGCCTGTCGGGGCTGGCGGTCATGCTGTTGCTCGTTATTTTGGCCAGCTGGCTGACAGGTGCTGCACGGCACGAAGCAGAGATGGCCAAAGCCCAGGCACAGGCAGCGGGTGTGCAAAATCCCGGCATTTTGCCCGGCGATGGCGATGGCGGGCCGCTCGCCGATTTAGGCGTGACGCCGACGCTAGAGGCTGAAGATAAACCTAGCGTGCCAAATGCGGCAACGCCCATACCACGGGGCAGTGGCGACGGGGTTGTCGTTCCCGACCTTCAGCCCGACCCGCAGATAGAGGTGCCTAAGGTGCGGCGGTGAGCGTATCGCGCCGCCTCATTTTGGCGGCGTTGCTGCACGCGGCCATTACGATAGCGATTGCGCTGATTGGCGGTGGCTGGTGGGCGCTGGGTCGCGTTGATCCGCTGCTCGCGCTGCCGGGACTGGGCTGGGCTAGCGTGATGATGTCGTGGGCGGCGGGACCGATGCCATGGCGACAGGCTGGGGTGATCGGTGGAATGACGTCCATGCTTGTGGTGGCCATCGCGGCAATACAGGGGATAAGTGTATTTCTTTGGATGCAGTGGGTGCTCTTTACGCTGAGCAGCATCGGGTTGGCCATCATCATCGCCCAATGGGTTTGGCCATATTTCGAGGGAGTTGCCGAAAGCGCATATTATAGGCGCAGGTCTAAATTACTGTTCAAGATGGTGGCTACCGCTCTCTGCGGCTTCCCATTTGCAGCCGCCGCATGGGCCATATTGCCGAGCTTGTATGAATTACCCACACGCGCCAACGGCCCTCGCTTGACCCTTTTGACGTCGCTCCCCTTAACCAGCGGGCAGGGCGATGTTGCGGCGGTGCTAGCGGGATTGGGGGACGAGGAACCAGCGCTGACGTTGCTGCGGCAACGCTTTCGTGTGACGATGGCGGATTCGGTAGATCCAGCGGTGTTGGCACAGACCGATGTCCTGTTGCTGGCGCATCCGCGAGCTTTGGCACCGCAGCAACTTGTGACGATTGACGATTGGGTGCGCGGCGGCGGCTCAGCGATGATCCTCGCAGACGGCCTCAGCAGTTGGGAGCCACCGCATTCATTAGGTGACCCGCGCAACCCGCCGTTGACCAGCCTGTTGACGCCACTTCTGTCACATTGGGGGCTGACGCTTGATGCACCTGCGGGCCTTGTCGCCCGCGAACAAGCGGTGGTGGATGGCGGGCAACACCTGCACCTGTTCAGCCCCGGCCGGTTGCGGCGCTATGGGGGCGGGTGCCGCTTAATGGCGTCGGGGGCAATTGCAGATTGCCACATCGGCACTGGCCGCGCGATCATTGTCGCCGATGGCGATTGGCTGCGTGCGCGGCACTGGGGCGGTGCCGCGAAGGCGGGCGTCGGCACGCCCGCCAATTGGCGCAGCGGTAACATGCTATGGCTCATGGGTCGGCTCGATGCGCTGGCGGGTCAAGATACGAGTCGCGCTTGGGCGGAACCCGTCTGGACGCGATAGGCACAGCGACTCGCATTTTCACTCGATTGACATCCAAAATACTGTGATCCGGCACCACTATTTTTCACATCACGACACGAGGCGAGCGGCATTGGTGGTGTTTCTGGCGGAACATATAGTGAATATAGATCAATAATCCGTATTTTCCCTAATTTTCCCCTTTCCACCCTAATGTGAAGTGATATGGTGGAGCTTGGCGGAGGGCAGGCTTTCGCGATGGCTAAACATACAAACGTTGTTCCGCAAATGACGCGGTTCTGACGCGGTGAGAGTTTTACCAGACGCATAAGCCCCAACAAGGGATGGGATTGAACAAACAGATGGCAGCACCCGGTGTCTTTTCTGGCGCGGCGCTCGCTTCTCCCGATAAATTGGGCCGATTTGCGCTGCCAGCTGTATTGCGCAACTCTGTTCCCGGCGACGGCAAGCAGCGCCAGCTCTATGTTACAACGCATGAGGTTGCGCCGTGCCTTGTCGGCTCAGGCACTGATCGGCTGGCCACCATATCGGCGCGCATCGACCGCGCAGAGGATATTGCGGTGCAACGCGGCGTCGATTTTGATCGCTTTGTCATGGAGCGCCGCCTGTTTGGCCCCGGCGAGACATTGCCTATGGATGGCAGCGGGCGGTTCATCCTATCCGATGTGCTGGCCGAACTAGCGGCACTAGACAGCGATATATTTTTCTATGGCGTTGGTCAGACATTCGAAATTTGGGATGTCGCACGTCTGTTAGCGCTCGATGACGGTGCCTACGCTAACGTCCAAGCAGCGGCGCAGGCGGCAATGCGCGTGCGGGCACGCAAGGTTGGCGGCGAATGAGCGCGCCTGCTGCCCATGTCCCCGTCCTAATTGACGAAGTGATCGCCGTGCTAAACCCTGTTGCAGGCGAAGTGCATATCGACGGAACATTTGGAGCAGGCGGCTATTCGCGCGCGTTGCTGGGTGCGGGCGTCAATGTTGTGGCGATTGACCGCGATCCCGATGCCATTGCCAGCGGCCAGCCACTGGTTGCGGAATCCGATGGCCGTTTAACATTGGTGCAAGGGCAGTTCTCCGAGCTTGACGTGATTGCCAACGATGCTGGCCATGACTGTGTTGATGGCGTGACGCTCGATATTGGCGTGTCGTCGATGCAGCTTGATCAGGCAGCGCGCGGCTTTGCCTTTGGCAAGGATGGCCCGCTGGATATGCGGATGTCGCAATCTGGCGAAACAGCGGCGCAATGGATCGACGCCGCCGAAGAATCCGAAATCGCCGACGTGCTTTTTCTCTATGGCGAGGAACGACAATCGCGCCGCGTCGCCCGCGCCATCGTCGCAGCACGGCCGTTGCATCGAACGAGCGAACTAGCACATGTGGTTCGCCGCGCGCTGGGGTATCGCCCTGGCGCGCCAAAGGACCCTGCGACGCGCAGCTTTCAGGCGCTGCGTATCGCCATCAACGACGAACTGGGCGAGTTGGAGCGCGGGCTGGATGCGGCGGAACGCGCTCTTGGTCCGGGCGGGCGGTTGGCGGTCGTTTCGTTTCACAGCCTAGATGACCGCATCGTAAAACTGTTTCTGCGACAACGCAGCGGTGCAGTGGGCGCTGGATCGCGGCATATGCCTGACCGTGCTGATGTCGGGCCAGCGCCGACCTTTACTCAAGTCGCAAAACCTGCACGCGCCAGCGAAGCCGAATGCGTCATCAACCCCCGCGCACGTTCTGCCACTTTGCGTTCTGCGGTTCGCACGTCTGCCCCCGCTTGGAAATCTAAACTGCAAAAGGAGTTAGCGCGATGATGTTTGCCGCCCGCAAGCTGCAAGGCATCGGCCTTATCATGCTTTTGACCCTGTTCGCCATGATCGTTTATCCCATATCATTGCGCGTATCGGCGACGCGTGCAGAGTTGCAAAAAGCGGAAATGGATATTGCAGAGGCGCGACAGCAAAACCGTATGCTGGAGGGGGATATTGCGGTTCTTGCCAATGTTCATCAGCTTGATCGCTGGAATGCGGAGTTTTTTGGCTATGCCTCACCAACGGCTTCGCAATATCTTGGCGGCGAGCGGGAACTGGCCAATCTAGGTAGTTTGCGCAATCCAGAGCGCAGGGCGGCCAATCAACCGGTGCTGGCTGCGCTTCATGCCGAAACGCAACAAGTGGATGGGGCGCGTGGCGACGAAGTGAGCAGGCAAGAACGTATGGCATTGCTGGATAGACGGCAAGTTACCGCGAGTGCTGCTCGCGATATTGGCCAAGTCATGCTGTCACCAACAGCAATCGCCGTTGCGACAAGCGAAGTGGTTGGTCGATGAACGCGATGATCGCGCAACCTATTCCAATGCGCAGGGCTGACTGCAGGAATCGTTTTGCTGCTGCCGCCGAATCGCGCCTGACAATTTTGGTGAATGGTTTCATACTCGTGGCGGCAATATTGCTGGCACGCATCGCACAAATTGTCATTCTCGGTCTGTTTAATGGTGCTGCTCATGCTGCACCCGTCATACTCGACCGTGCGGATATTGTGGACCGCAATGGTGTGCCGTTGGCACGAACTATACCCGTGCATAGCGTCCGTTCGGTGCGCGCAAACTTGATGGGCAACCCAGGGCAATTGGCGGCGCAGCTGGCCATGATATTTCCTGATACCAGTGCAGGAGAGTTTTACACCCGCCTAACCACGCGTGAAACTGCTATCATTCGCCGACGGGCAACACCGGCGGAGCTAAATGCGGTCAATGATTTGGCTGAAATAGGATTTGAATATCCCCAAGAACCGGAGCGGCTTTACCCTCAAGGCGCGTTGGCGGCCCATGTTCTGGGCTTTGTCGCGCCGGGACGGGGTGGGGCGATGGGTGTTGAGCGCCGTTTTAATCAACAGCTTTCGACACATGCTGCTGCTGCGGGTGCATCGCTGACGCTGTCGCTGGATGTCCGAGTGCAAGCGGCTTTGGAGTTGGAACTGGGCGCTGCTGTGACCGGACTCGAAGCAGCTGGCGGCGCAGGTTTGGTGTTGGACGTCAACACCGGTGAAGTTGTTGCGATGGCGTCGATGCCGACATTCGACCCCAATCGCGTCAACTTTCAAAACCCGGATGCGCAGTGGAACTCGGTTTCGTTCACGACATTTGAACTGGGCTCGACATTCAAACCCATCACGATTGCAGCCGCGATGGACGCTGGTGTCGTGACCGATATGTCGCGCCGCTATGATGCGACACAGCCGTTGCACATTGATGGGCACCAGATCAATGACTCGCACCCGATGCGCCGTTGGTTGAATGTGCCAGAAACACTAGTGCATTCATCGAATATCGTCACCGCGCAAATTGCTGATCAATTGGGCAAAGAGCGGTTGCAAGCAACGTTCCGCGCGCTTGAATTTGATCGACGCCCTCGGATCGAGCTGAGCGAGCGTGGCCGCCCATTATGGCCATCATCATGGGGCCGGACAACGACGATGACGGCAGGATATGGTCATTCGATACAAGTGACGCCATTGCATCTGGCAAGCGCTTATGCGGCGCTGGTCAATGGTGGAATCTGGCGTCCGGCAACTATCCTTAAAGTCACTGAAGGTAATGCGCCTGCGGGGCACCGCGTCTTTTCCGAGGCAACAAGTGCCCGCATGCGCCAATTACTGCGGATGATTGTGTCGAGCGGAACGGGTAGTCACGCCGATGCGCCTGGTTATCGCGTGGGCGGCAAAACGGGATCGGCCAACCGCGTCGTCAACGGCCGCTATTCCGACACGTTGGTGGTGGCGACTTTTGCGGCCGCATTTCCGATGGATCACCCGCGCTATGTCGTGCTGGTGATGATTGATCGCCCGCCCGGCAACGCCTATTCGCTGGGGCAACGCACTGCTGCTTATACGGCCGCACCAGTCGTGCGCAAAGTTGTCCAGCGTATCGGCCCGATGCTGGGGGTTTATCCCGACGCGAATCACGATGTTGATATAAGTGAACTGCAACCGCTGTTGTGGCAACCGAGGGCTGAGCGGTGACACGGCTCGGTGCGTTGGTTGACGGGCTTGAAGGTGGCGATGCGGCGGTAGAGGTGACGGGCGTCGCCATCGACCATCGGCAGATTGTGCCCGGCGCATTATTCGGCGCGTTTCGCGGTGCGCGTTTTAATGCCGAGGATGTCATTGCCAATGTAGTGACGGCGGGCGCTGTTGCGGTCATTGCGCGCCCAGAAGCACGCGTTGAGGGCGCAGTTCATATCAGAGCGGACGAGCCTCGCCGCGTTTTCGCTATGGCCGCTGCGCGGTTTTTTGGTCGTGCTCCTCAGACGCTAGTTGCGGTGACAGGGACCAATGGGAAAACGTCCACAGTTGAACTGACCCGTCAATTGTGGCGGCTGACTGGGCTTGTTTCGGCGTCAATCGGCACATTGGGGGTGACGACCGCCGATGAGCAAGTGAAAACGGGTTTGACCACACCGGATATAGTTACTTTCCTGTCTAATCTTAGCGGTCTTGCATGCGAAGGGGTCACCCATCTGGCGTTTGAGGCGTCGAGCCACGGCCTCGATCAATATCGTACCGAAGGGCCGCATATTGCTGCCGGAGCATTCACCAATTTGTCGCGTGACCATCTTGATTACCACCATGATATGAAAAGTTATTTTGCCGCCAAGATGCGGTTATTTGACGAAGTGGTGGCGGATGATGGTGCGGCGGTAATCTGGACCGATGACGCATGGTCGGACCGTGCGACCGCCCATGCCCGCAAACGGGGCTTGCGCCTGTTTACTATTGGCTCGTGCGGCGCAGATATTCGCTTGATCAGCCGCATCGCAACACCCCTTGGTCAGGCGCTGCACCTCGATGTAACAGGGGTTGGCGAACGCTTGGTCAACCTGCCACTGATTGGCGCGTATCAGGCAGCCAATGCGCTGGTAGCGGCAGGTCTTGCGATTGCGACGGGCAGCGATGCGTTGCGAGTGCTTGATGCACTTGCACGTTTACAACCTGTGCGCGGGCGGCTGGAGCGTGCGGGGCTGACGCGAACGGGCGCACCAATCTATGTCGATTATGCGCATACACCCGATGCGTTGACGGCGGCGCTATCGGCGCTGCGCCCCCATGCCAAGGGACGGCTTATACTGGTGTTCGGTGCGGGCGGAGATCGCGATGCTGGCAAACGGCCAGAAATGGGTAAAGCAAGCGTGCAAGGTGCCGAAATCGTCATCATTACCGACGATAATCCGCGCGGTGAGGATGCCAGTTTAATACGCCGCGCTATTATGGCCGCAGCCCCCCGTGCGAGAGAAATTGCCGACAGACGCCAGGCGATAGCTGCCGCGATTGCAGCGGCGCAGGAGGGCGATATTATCATCATCGCTGGCAAAGGGCATGAGCAAGGGCAAATAATTGGATGCGGAGACGAAATGCGCATCATCCCCTTTGACGATGCCGAAGTCGCGCGCCAAGAGGCTGGTCTATGACAGCCGCAAACTCTCTTTGGACCTCTGACGAAATCGCCGCCGCTACGGGTGGTCATACGAACGCGGATTTCGTCGTGTACGGGCTGACATTTGACAGCCGTGAAGTTGGCCCGGGCGATTTGTTCTTGGCGCTGCATGGCGAAAATGACGATGGCAATCGCTTTGTAGAACAGGCATTCGCCGCCGGCGCGGCTGGAGCAATTGTTGATACAGCCGTCGCGGGCCCGCACATATTGGTCACCGACACTATGGCGGCGCTGGAAGCCCTGGGCCGGGCCGCGCGGGTGCGGAGCAAGGCGCAAATCATCGGTATCACAGGGTCAGTGGGCAAGACGGGTACAAAGGAGGCGTTAGCGGAAGCGCTGGAACGCTATGCGCCGGGGGCCGTTCATTGCTCGGTCAAAAGTTATAACAACCATACAGGAGTCCCGCTCAGCCTTGCACGCATGCCGCGCGATTGCGACTACGGCGTGTTTGAAATGGGGATGAACCATGCGGGTGAGCTGGCTGCGCTCACCGCGATAGTCCGCCCCCACGTAGCGGTCATTACGACAGTAGCGCCTGCGCATATCGGTTATTTCGCTTCGCTCGAAGCAATCGCCGATGCCAAGGCTGAAGTGTTTTCAGGGCTAGAATCACATGGCACAGCGATCATCCCATTCGACAGCCCATTTTGTGATAGATTGGCCTCAGTGGCTGAGGCGCATGGGGCGCAGACTGTCACTTTTGGCACCCAATCGGGTGCAAATGTTTGCGCACGCGATTGGGTGGTTGATGCGGAAACGGGTGGTAGTCTGATTACCGCCGAATTGCCTGACGCCACCTTATGTTTTGCGCTTGCGCCACCGGGCGACCATTGGGTCGCTAACGCGATGGCGGTGCTAGCAGCGGTGCAGGTGGTGGGTGCTGACCTTGCCGCAGCGGGCCTGGCGCTGGCGGAATTGTCGGGATTGCAAGGACGTGGGGCACGCCACCATATTGACGCAGCTGGTGGCGAGGTACTTTTGATCGACGAAAGCTATAACGCCAACCCTGCTTCGATGGCTGCGACGCTGAAACAGTTGGGCCGTGAACCGGCTGCGCGTCGGATCGCGGTGCTTGGCGCGATGAAGGAACTAGGAGAGGGTAGCGAGGCGTTTCACGCTGCGCTGGTGGATGACATCATCGCCGCGAAAGTTGATATGGCTCTGCTGGTCGGCGAAGAGATGCGTGCGCTCGCCTTAGTGCTTGTCGCCGAACCCCTTGCCCACCGCGTCGAGTTCGCGCATGACATTGGAATAGAACCAGCGTTGGAATGGCTGCGATCTGAATTGCGCGGCGGTGATGTGGTGCTGGTCAAAGGGTCCAATTCTATCGGCCTGTCGCGCATAGTCACGGCGTTGATTGGCGGAGACATTTAATGTTGTATCTATTGGCCGAATGGCTTGGTTTTCCCGGCCCGCTCAACCTGATCCGATATTTGTCGTTCCGTTCGGGCGCGGCGATTGCGACCGCGCTTATCATTGGTCTCGTTATCGGCCCGCGCTTCATCATCATGTTGCGGGCAAAGCAGGGTAAGGGGCAACCGATCCGTGAGGATGGCCCGCAAACGCATCTTGCCAAACGCGGCACGCCGACGATGGGCGGGTTGATGATATTGATTTCACTCATCATCTCATCGCTGCTGTGGATGGATTTGTCGAATAGTCTGGTTTGGGCCTGCCTGTTTGTCACCGCCGGATTTGGTGTAATTGGCTTTGCGGATGACTATGACAAGGTGACAAAGAGCAGCCATAAGGGCGTGTCGGGCCGTGTGCGGTTGCTTTTGGAGTTCGCGGTCGCGGGAATCGCTACCATGCTCATCCTCGACCGCACTGGGACTGACCTGTATCTGCCATTTGTCAGTGGCATGTCGATACACCTCGGCTATTTCTATTATGTGTTTGCGATGCTGGTGATCGTCGGCGCGGGCAACGCCGTCAACCTGACCGATGGTCTTGATGGGCTTGCGACCTTTCCCGTCATCATCGCCAGCCTGACCTTTCTCGTCATTGTTTACCTGACGGGCAATGTGAAGTTTGCGGAATATCTGGGCATCCCCCATATTCCCGGCGCAGGCGATTTAGCGATATTTTGCGGTGCGATGATTGGCGCAGGCCTGGCTTTCTTGTGGTTTAATGCGCCGCCTGCCGCCGTGTTCATGGGCGATACGGGCAGCCTAGCACTCGGCGGGGCGCTGGGTGCGATTGCGGTGACTGCCCAACACGAGATTGTCCTTGCCATCGTTGGTGGGTTGTTCGTTGTCGAAGCGCTGTCGGTCATCATTCAGGTGGCTTATTATAAGCGCACTGGGCGCCGCGTGTTCCGCATGGCACCAATTCATCATCATTTTGAACAATTGGGTTGGGCTGAATCGACCGTGGTTATCCGGTTCTGGATCGTTTCCATTGTATTGGCGTTGGCGGGCCTCGCCACGCTCAAGATCCGGTGATCGACGCAAACGCCTCTATCTTTGCGCTTGGGCCGGACTTTGCTGGCCGCCGATATGCGGTGCTTGGGCTTGCACGATCGGGACTGGCCACAGTGGCGGCGTTGATTGCGGCGGGTGCCAGCGTCGTCGCTTGGGATGACAAGGCTGAAGCGCGCGACGTAGCGGCGGCGCTGGGCGCAGAGATTACCGACCTGCTGAGCATCGACTTGTCAGGGCTGGCGGGCGTGGTGGTGTCGCCCGGTGTCCCAATCAACCGCCATCCGATTGCCGCACTAGCGCGCGTCGCCAACGTGCCGCTCATCGGTGATATTGAGTTGTTTGCACAGGCGCGAAGCCATCTGCCGCCGCACAAAGTGGTAGGGATAACCGGCACCAACGGTAAATCGACGACAACGGCGCTGATCCACCATATCCTGAAAAGCGCTGGGGTGCTGACAACGATGGGCGGCAATATCGGCCTGCCCATATTGGCGCAGGCGGCGTTGACTCCAAAGGAGGCGGGGGTCGGCGTCTATGTGCTCGAACTGTCGAGTTACCAGATCGACCTGACGCATTCATTGGCGTGCGATGTCGCTGTTCTGTTGAATATCACCCCTGATCATCTCGATCGCTATGACGGTGACTTCATGGCCTATGCCGCCTCAAAAGCGCGTCTTTTTACGATGCAATATGCCAATCAAGTGGCGGTTATAGCGACCGATGATGATCGCTGCCGGATGATTGCAAGTCATATCAATCATCGGTTGATCCGGGTATCGGGAACCGACATACTGGTGCCTGTGCCTGCCCGATGGCCGGCGCTGCAAGGACCGCACAATGCCCAGAACGTTGCTGCGGCCAAGGCGGTTTGTGAGCGCCTAGGACTATCTGCCGCACAGGTGGAGATGGGCCTATCGACCTACCCCGGTCTGCCGCACCGGATGGAACGCGTGGGTGAAATTGGCGGCGTCCAGTTCGTCAACGACAGCAAGGCAACGAACCCCGCGTCGGCCGCGCCTGCGCTTGCCGCCTATCCCCCCGCACCCCGCCCACGCATCCACTGGATCCTTGGTGGGCTTGCAAAGGGCGAGGGGCTGGGCGAGTGCGAGGCGTGGCTGGGCCATGTGGCGCATGTGTATTTGATCGGCGATGCGGCAGCGATGTTCGCCCGCGCGCTGGGGAAGCGCGTGCCAAGCAGCTATAGTGGCACAGTGGAACAAGCGGTGGCGGACGCGGCAACCGCTGCACAAAACGGCGATATTGTGTTGCTGTCACCCGCCTGTGCATCGTTTGACCAGTTTCGCGATTTTGAGGCGCGCGGCGATGCCTTTCGAGCCTCTGTAGCTGCGCTGCCGGGAGGTGAGCGATGAGCAATGCCGAGGAAGCTGTGATCGAAGCGCCGACTATTCCACCCGAACTGCACGGACGCCGTCGCCCGCAGCCGCTGTCGCGCGCGGACCGTAGCGCGCTGTCCAAATGGTATGCAGAAGTGGACCGTGGACTGTTGCTGATGATCCTTGGTCTGATGGCCATCGGGTTGGTAGCGGTAGCGGTGGCGGCGCCCGTTGCAGCGCGCGCGGCGGCGCGGCGCGGGCAGAATATGAGCGAACTCTATTATCTGTGGCGGCAGACTTTTTGGGTATGCACCGGGATTGGCATCATGGTGTTTGTGGCGATGCGCGACAAGCTTCAACTACGTCATATGGCCTTGTGGGGCACGGTAGGCGGTGTCGCGGCCTTGTTCGCAGTTTTGCTGTTCGGGCATGAAGTCAATGGTTCGACGCGCTGGCTGGGCAGCGGGGCATTGCGCCTGCAACCGTCCGAGTTTCTCAAGCCGCTTTTTGCGGTGGCGATGGCGTGGGTGCTATCGTGCCGGGCCGAGGACGAGGAATTGCCGGTTTTTTCGCTCACCGGAATCACAACAGGCTTGATCATTGTTTTGCTGATGATGCAGCCCGATTTGGGTCAGACAATCCTGTTTGTCGGCACATGGATTGTTTTGGTGTTTGTGGCAGGTCTGCCGATGCGGATTATGGCATGGCTGGGCGGTGCGTGCGTTGGCGGCGCTATGCTGGCCTATTTCTTTTACGAAAACGGCCGTAACCGCATCAATGCCTTTATATTTGGTGAGGGCGACAGCCACCAGGTTGATCGCGGACTGGACACACTTGCGAACAGTGGCCTGATAGGCAGCGGGCCGTTTACGGGGACCGAAAAGTTCCGCCTGCCCGAAGCGCATACGGATTATATTTACTCGGTGATAGGCGAGGAGTTTGGCCTGTTTGCTTGCGCTGGCATCCTGCTCATCTATGTTGCCCTAGTGGTCCGCGTGCTGCAACGGATGCGCGAAGAACGCGATCAATTTGTCATCCTTGCCGGAACCGGATTGGTGGCGCAATTTGGCGGGCAAGTGCTGATTAACATCGCAGTCAATCTACACATGGTCCCGTCAAAGGGGATGACATTGCCGTTCATCAGCTATGGCGGGTCATCATTATGGGCATTGTCAATCGCAATGGGATTGTTGCTGGCGTTGACGCGCCGTAACCCCTACCGCGCACCACCGATCAACCTTTCTGGATGGAACCCGCGATGACCGTGACCCGCCATTTCATCCTTGCCGCCGGGGGCACCGGGGGGCACATGATCCCCGCTTATGCACTGGCAGGCGAGTTGATGGCGCGCGGCCATCATGTTGCGCTGGTTACCGATGGTCGCGGGGCGACTATTCCGGGCGCGCCAGAAGGGATGCAGACGCATATATTGCCAGCTGGGCGGATGAGCGGCGGCCCGGTCGGCTGGGCGCGCGCTGGCCTTGCCATTTGGCGTGGGCGGGCGATGGCGCGCGAATTGTTCATGGCGTTCGAGCCCGCTGCCGTCATCGGTTTCGGCGGTTATCCGGCATTGCCGACATTGCTGGCCGCACGCTCGGCGAAATTGCCCTGCCTCATCCACGAACAAAACGCCGTGTTAGGGCGGGTCAACCGCCTGCTAGCGCGCGGTGTGGACGCGATTGCGACCGCCTATCGCGACGTGGCGCGAATGCCAGCCAGCGCCGCATCGCGCGTCCATTTGATCGGCAATCCGGTACGTGAAGAGGTGCGGGTGTTGCGGACCGAGGGGTTCCCGCCACTGGGAGAGGACGGCATATTCCGCTTGCTGGTGACGGGTGGCAGTCAGGGCGCGAGTATATTGGGGGAGGTCGTACCCGATGCGCTCACGCTCATGCCGCTATCGTTTCGTCAGCGATTGCAAGTGACGCAGCAATGCCGGGCCGAAGATATTGAACGGGTGCGCGCGACCTATGCGACGCATGGTATTCCTGCCAATCTGATGACCTATATTGACGATATGCCGGAAAAATTACGCTGGGCGCATTTGGTGATTGCACGCGCAGGCGCATCGACCATTGCCGAGCTGACGTGCGCAGGCAGGCCAGCGATCTTTGTTCCGTTACCCATCGCCACCGATGACCATCAGACGCATAATGTCCGTGAAATGGTGGCGGTCGGCGGTGCGCGGTCGATACCGCAGCCAAAGTTTACGCCTGTTGAACTGGCCAAACAAATGCAAAAACTGGCGCTCGAACCCGGCGCACTCGAAAATGCGGCGACCCGCGCGCTGGGCGTCGGGCGGCCCAACGCGACCAGTGACTTGGCCGACCTTGTCGAGCAATCTGGCGGTGCGCCGCTGATGGATGTCATCCGTGTTGGCGGCGGTGCGACCAATGCGCGGCGCAGTGGCGCTGCGGCAGGGGTGACAGGCATGTTTGGCGGAGACACAAAATGAGAGGCGTCGTAGTCATGTTTGGCGGAGACGCAAAATGAGAGGCGTCGGCACCGACATCGGTATCATCCACTTTGTCGGCATCGGCGGCATCGGCATGTCGGGCATCGCCGAAGTGATGCACAATCTGGGTTATCAGGTGCAAGGGTCAGACATTGCGGAATCCTATGTGGTTGAGGGATTGCGCAAACGGGGCATAAAGGTGGCCATCGGCCATGCGGCGGCGAATGTGGTCGGCGCGTCGGTGGTCGTCACCTCGACGGCTGTCAAGCGTGGCAACCCCGAAGTGGAAGCGGCGCTGGAACACCGCATACCGCTGGTTCGCCGCGCCGAAATGCTGGCCGAATTGATGCGGCTGAAATCCACCGTCGCAGTGGCGGGAACGCACGGCAAGACGACGACGACCAGCCTGGTCGCGGCGCTGCTCGATGCAGGCGGCATCGACCCCACCGTCATCAACGGCGGCATCATCAATAATTACGGGTCGAACGCGCGTCTAGGCGCGTCGGACTGGATGGTGGTCGAAGCGGACGAAAGCGACGGAAGTTTCCTGCGGCTCGATGGCACAATCGCCATTGTTACCAATATCGACCCCGAACATCTCGACCATTATGGCAGTTTTGAAGCGGTCAAGGACGCCTTTGTCGAGTTCATCGAAAACGTTCCCTTTTACGGCGCGGCGATGTTGTGCCTCGACCATCCAGAGGTGCAGGCGATCATCCCGCGCATTCGTGACCGCCGCATCATCACCTATGGCTTTTCGGCACAGGCCGATGTGCGCGGCACCAATGTCGTGCCGGGGCCAGGCGGTAATCGTTTCGATGTCGTCGTGCGCGACCGCGACGGTGCCACGCGCACGATTGAGGATATTCACCTGCCGATGTCGGGACGGCACAATGTCCAGAACGCGCTGGCAGCGATAGCCGTGGCGCTGCATATGGGCGTCGATGATGCGATAATCGCCAGCGGCTTTATCGGCTTTGCGGGAGTCAAGCGGCGCTTTACCAAGGTCGGCGAAATTGCGGTGACTGGCGGCGTCGTCACGGTCATTGATGATTATGCGCATCATCCGGTCGAGATCCGCGCCGTGCTGTCCGCCGCGCGCGAAGGGGTTGGCGCGGGCCGCGTTGTCGCCGTGGTCCAGCCGCATCGTTTCACCCGTCTGCGCGACCATATGGACGATTTTCAACAGGCGTTTAACGACGCGGATGTGGTGCTGGCATTGCCCGTTTATGCGGCGGGAGAAGCGCCGATTGATGGTGTTTCATCGGATATATTGATTGCGGGGCTGCGGCAGCGCGGACACCGGCAAGCGACAGTGATTGTCGATGCAGACGCACTGGCGATCGTGCTGGCCGGTGCTATCAAGGCAGGTGATCTGGGCGCGGGCGACATGGTGATATGCCTTGGCGCGGGCGATATTACCAAGATGGCGGCCGGGCTGGCCCCGGCTGTAGCGGAGCGGGTCAAGTGAGTGTGGCGTGCACCATGCCCCAAGTGCGCGGCAGACTGACGGCCAATGCACCACTCGCACCGCTGGTTTGGTTCAAATCAGGCGGGGTTGCGGACTGGTTGTTCGAGCCAGCGGACCTTGATGATTTGCAGCATTTTTTGCGCGAATTGGACCCCGCGACGCCCGTCATGGCACTGGGTCTGGGGTCGAACATGATTGTGCGCGATGGCGGCGTTCGCGGCGTTGTTATCCGGCTGGGCAAGGCATTCGCCACGGTTGCGCAGCTTGACGAAATCACACTCGAATGCGGCGGCGGGGCTTCGGGTATCCTCGTTTCCTCGACCGCGCGCGATGCGGGAATCGGCGGTTTCGAGTTCCTGCGCTCGATCCCCGGCACCGTTGGGGGTTTTGTGCGGATGAACGGCGGCGCTTATGACCACGAAGTTGCTGATTGCCTGATCCGATGCACTGTCGTGATGCGTTCGGGAGCGATGCAGACGCTCACCCGTGATGCGCTGTGCTATTCCTATCGTCATAGCGAACTGCCGGACGGTTGCATCGTGATTTCCGCCGTGCTGCGCGGCCACCCTGCCGATCCCGATATGGTGCAAACCGAGATGGACCGGATTGCCGCAGCGCGAGAGGCGTCGCAGCCATTGCGCACCAAGACCGGAGGTTCGACATTCAAAAACCCGCCGGGGCATAAGGCATGGCAGTTGGTCGATGATGCGGGATGTCGCGGGCTGCGTATGGGCGGCGCGCAAGTCAGCGAAAAGCACGCTAATTTCCTTATCAATTTAGGCGATGCAACCAGCGCGGATATTGAGGCGCTGGGCGAAGAGGTACGCCGCCGCGTGAAGGCACAAAGCGGGATTTTGCTTGAGTGGGAGATTCAAAGGGTGGGAAACCAATGAGCCTTCCCAAACTTCATGTCGCCGTATTGATGGGCGGATGGTCGGCAGAGCGCGAAGTGTCGTTGACCGGTGGGCGCGACATTGCGAACGCGCTGGAGGAGCGCGGGCACCGCGTCACGCGGATCGACATGGACCGCGACGTGGCGCTGCGCCTTGCCGAGGCAAAGCCCGATGTCGTGTTCAACGCGCTGCACGGCGTGCCGGGCGAGGATGGCACGGTGCAGGGGATGCTCGATATAATGGGGCTGCGCTATACCCATTCGGGGTTGGTGACGTCGGTGATTGCCATCGACAAGGAACTGACCAAGGAGCGGCTGGTGCCGCACGGTATTCCGATGCCGGTGGGGCAGGTGGTGGCGAGTGAGACGCTGTTTTCCGGCGACCCGCTGCCCCGCCCTTATGTGCTTAAGCCGATTAACGAAGGATCGTCAGTTGGTGTGGCCATCGTCAAGGACGACAGCAATTATGGTAACCCGATAGCGCGCGATGCCAAGGGGCCGTGGCAGGATTTTGCCGAATTGCTCGCCGAGCCCTTTATCAAAGGGCGCGAGCTGACCGTCGCCGTGTTGGGTGATACGGCACTGGCAGTGACAGAATTGCGGGTAAAATCGGGGGGCTTCTATGATTATGACGCCAAATATACCGATGGCCTGACCGTTCATGTCTGCCCCGCCGACGTGCCGCAGAACATCGCGGACAGGATGATGACCATAGCGCTCGATGCGCACCGTCTGTTGGGATGCAAGGGCACATCGCGATCCGACTTTCGCTGGGACGACGAGCTGGGTGAAGCCGGGATATTCTTGCTGGAGGTGAATACACAGCCTGGCATGACCCCGCTCAGCCTGGTTCCTGAACAGGCGCGCTATTGCGGCATAGGCTATGCCGAACTGGTTGAACGTATCGTGGAGCAAGCGCTATGAGCAAGGGTGTGCGCAAGACGCAGTCAGTCAGGCGGGGCAAGGCATCGCGGCCCAAATCCGCGCCGCGCCGCACGACGCGGGGCCCGTCTTTGTGGCGGCGGATTTTGGCGGCACAGCCTTTGCCGCCCACTATCATTCGCCGTGTTTTCATTGCCCTGTTCTTGGTTTTGTTCGTGCTGATCGGGTGGCAAGCGGCCGAGGTGACAGGGGTGAACGCCTATGTCCGCGCAGAGGGCGTGGCAGCGGTCGGCAGGGCAGGGTTTACGGTCAGAAGGGTCGAAGTCGTCGGTGCCAATCGTATTGACCGATTGCGGGTCTATGACATCGCTCTCAATCATAAGGACAGGTCAATGGCGGCGCTTGACCTAGATGCTGTCCGGGCAGAATTGCTGCAATATGGCTGGGTTGCCGATGCGCGTGTCAGCCGCCGTTTACCCGATACGCTGGTGATCGACTTGGTAGAACGCTCGCCCGTCGCCGTCTGGCAGAACCGCAGTGCGTATATGCTGATTGACAATAATGGTCGACTGTTGCCGGGGGTTGATGCGGCTACCATGCCGGGTCTGCCGATATTGGTTGGCCAAAATGCTCCGGCGCAGATGCGCCATTTGCAGGCGTTGCTTGACGCGGCTCCCGCCTTGCGACCCCAAATATCGGGGGCCAGTTGGATTGGAAATCGGCGCTGGGATTTGCATTTCAAGACTGGCGAGACGCTTGCTTTGCCCGACGATGCGGATCGCGCAAAAGCGGCATTTGTTGAATTTGCGCGTATGGACGGCGTCAATCGTTTGTTGGGGCGCGGCATACAACGTTTTGACATGCGTATCGCGGATCGATTTGTCCTGCGCCCCGGCCGCGAGGGTGCGTTGGGCGACCTTGAGAATATTTCCGGCGGCGATCGACAGGTTGTGACCACGCCGCCGACCGCTGCGCATGGCGGATAGAGCATATAGCCATGCCACCGCCCCGCATCGAAAGACTGTTTACCGCCATAGATGTTGGCACCGCAAAAATAGCGGTGCTTATTGCTGGCCAGACTGCGGATGGGACAATCCATGCGCTGGGCACGGGGCTACGCGAAAGCATGGGCGTTAAACGCGGCTATGTTGTTGATATTCAATCCGTTGATCGGTGCGTAAGGGAAGCGTTAGAACAGGCGGAACGCGTTGCCGGCATCGAAGTGCAACAGGTGTGGATAAGTTTTGGCGGTGACTCGCTGAGCAGTCGCACAGTAATTCACACCGATAAATTCAACAATGAGCAGATTGAGCCGGAGGATGTGAACGAATTGCACATGCGCGCCCGCGCCGCCGTGCTCCGCGATGACCGCGCAATCCTGCACGCGCAACCGACTTACTATATGCTCGATGGGCATCATGGGATTAAGGATCCCGCCGGACTGTTTGCAGATCAATTGGGCGTTTCCGTTCATGTGGTCGAAGCGGACCGTGGCCCCGTGAGCAATTTGGTTACCGCAGTGCGCGCAGCGCATGTGGACATTCGTGAAGTCGTGGCCTCAATGATGGCGACTGGGCTGTCTAGCCTGACCGAGGAACAGCGCGATGTCGGGGTGGCATTGGTCGACATTGGGGCATCGTTGACCAACATCGGTCTATTTGCTGGTGGAATGTTAGTGGGCATATCCACAATGGCGGCGGGCGGGAACGACATCACTGACGATATTGTCTCGGAGTTTGGGATAAAACGGTCTGTCGCAGAGCGGCAGAAATGTTTTTACGGATCAGCGATTTCCAGTCCGCGCGACCATCAGGACCAGCTTGATATTGGTGGTGAAGGTGACGATGGGCACAGCCCGAAAATCACACGCGCACAATTAAACGCAGTCATCCGCAAGCGACTGGACCATTTTGTCCCCCAAATTGGCAATCTGCTAAAGGGGATGGGTGACGGCGGCCCAACCCAAAGACAGGTCGTTCTGACGGGTGGGACGTGCGAGCTAAAAGGGATGGCGGATTATGTCCAATCGGTGCTGGGCGGATCAGCACGGTTGGCACGTCCATCCGGCATAACTGGGCTGCCGCCGTCGCACCAAAGCCTGGCCTTCTCAACCGCCGTCGGCCTCATCCTCTATGCCGCTGATCCACCTTTGGACATCCGGCCGACAAGCGAAGATACCGCTCGGGACGAGCAGTCGCAGCCATGGTGGCGGCGTATGGCGAAGATTTGGAGTAGGGCGAAGTGAAATAAATCCGCAATATAGTTAATTTGGGGATTCTATCCTGTGCAAAAATGTGCCAAGATTCAGATTATAGTGGCCGCGCCACCATTAGCGGCACAAGATTTAGTGATTTGACACTGAAATTTCGTCGTTAGGAGTAATCATATGAGCATCAACATTGGCCTCCCACAAGTGGACGGATTGAAGCCCAAGATCGCTGTCATTGGCGTTGGAGGTGCTGGCGGTAACGCCATTGCCAATATGATAGCGGCGCATGTCGATGGCGTAGAGTTTCTGGTCGCCAACACCGATGCGCAGGCGTTGAATGCCAGTAGCGCTGAAAGACGCATTCAACTGGGCGCGCAGATTACGCAAGGGTTGGGCGCGGGTTCGCGGCCCGAAGTCGGCCGTGCAGCAGCCGAGGAATCGATTGTCGAACTTGAGCAAGTGCTCGATGGCCTGCATATGATATTCCTCGCGGCCGGAATGGGCGGTGGCACAGGAACAGGCGCTGCGCCCGTCATTGCCAAGGCTGCGCGGGAGAAAGGCATATTGACCGTCGGTGTTGTGACCAAGCCGTTCAGTTTCGAAGGCGCGCGGCGGATGCGTTCTGCCGAAGCAGGTATCGAGGAGTTGGAGAAACATGTCGATACATTGATCGTCATCCCCAACCAGAATCTGTTCATGGTCGCCGAAGCCAAAACGACCTTTATCGAAGCATTTCGCATGGCTGACGAGGTGCTGCAACAGGGCGTTCGCGGCATCACCGACTTGATGGTCATGCCCGGCCTCGTCAATCTTGATTTCGCCGACGTAAAATCGGTGATGCGCGACGCCGGTAAGGCGATGATGGGCACGGGTGAAGCCGAGGGTGAGGGACGCGCGCTCATGGCCGCGCAACAAGCCATTGCCAACCCGTTGCTCGACGGGGTCAGCATGGCGGGCGCCAAAGGTGTTATCATTTCCATCTCTGGCGGCGAAGATATGGGCTTGTTCGAGCTGCAGGAAGCGGGCGATCATATCCGCGACTTGGTTGATGATGATGCCAACATCATTTGGGGGTCGGCGTTCAACCCTGCGCTCAATGGCCGCATCCGTGTTTCGGTTGTCGCCACCGGCCTCGATTTGGGCGCGCAGGGTGGTGTTCAGCGTCAAGGGTTTGCGTTTCAATCGCGCCCTGCCGTTGCACCGGCGAGTTTAGCGCCGGCCAGCTTTGTGCCCGCGCCATCTTTGACCCCCGTGCCAACCGCCGATCCGGTATTTGCGGCACCTGAAGACGAAGTGGAGCCGCTCGATCTGGAGCCGTCACCTGGCTTTGCCTCGCTCGACGAACAAGCCGAAGAAGCGCAAGATGAAGATTTGGAGGAACTGGTGCTCGATATGGCGGCTGACCTGCCCGAAGGCAGGGCAAATGAAGCCGTGCCGACCTATGGTGACGACGAAGATATTTTCCCAACCATAGCGCGTGCGTCAACTTTGCCGCCTGCTGATGCAGAGCCGGAACCAGTGGCCCCCGAACCGGTTGCAGCAACGGGTGGCACCTTGTTTGAGCGGATGAAGGCGCTGTCGCGCATGGAATCGTCGCGTGAAGACACGGGCAACGCAGGCGATGGTAATGATGATGACGGTGACGATAATTTTCCGACCATCCCGCGTTTCCTAGGCCGTCAATCGAACCAGTAGGGTGGTCCCGCCACGCTGGACTGCGCTTCATCTATGATGGATGGGGCTGTCCTTGCCCGTGTGAAGTGCTAGTGTGACTTTATGGGTATGAGAAAATCGAGGCTGCGACTGGCGATATTGCCCAGTGCGGGCGCTCTTGCACTGTTATTTTTGCAACCGTATTTGGCGGTGGCGCAGACCGCGCCTCCCTCTAGCGTTTCAGCCCCCGCCACAGTTGTAGAACTTGACCCAGAAACTGCGGCGCGTCTTGCCGCGCAACGTGATTTGACCAGCGCTTTGTCGCGCATAGCTGCGGACCCGGCCGATTGGTTTGCGCTGTCACAGGCGGGCCGTGCAGCGTTGGTATTGGGTGATGGTCGTGCCGCTATCGGCTTTCTGGCGCGGGCGGAAGTTCAGGCTCCGCGCGACCCCATTATCAAGGCGGCGATGGGCGCAGCGATGGTGCGGCTTGAGGATGCTCCGCAGGCTATGCGCTATTTCGACGCCGCGATTGCCGCTGGCGGGCTTGACCGCACCTATATTGCTGATCGTGGCCTTGCTTATGACCTGATGGGTGAACAGGCGCGGGCACAGGCCGATTATGCAGTTGCCGCCGCTTCGCATCCATCAGCTGAATTGACGCGGCGCATAGCCATTTCGCTTGGCATATCGGGGCAAGCGGACCGTGCGGTGCAAATGCTGGGGCCGTTGTTGCGCGCACAGGATCGCGCTGCATGGCGGTCGCGCGCGATGATATTGGCGATGAATGGCAGGCCGGATGAGGCGCGAGAGATTGCGCGGGCGACGATGCCACGCCAGCTCGCCGACGGGTTGGAGCCCTATTTCGCGATGATGGATCGGCTGACCCCCGCGCAGCTCGCGTCCGCAGCCCATTTTGGCCGCTTCCCAAGCTATGAGGTGGTGCGGGCACAGCCGTCGCGGATGGCAGCGCGAACTGTGGTAGCTGTCGCGGCGCCAACCCCTGTGCCGCCCACAGACACTGGCCGGGTGGTGCGCCGAGGCAGTCGGGAGCGCGGTTCGCGTGGTCAGCGAACAACGGTGGCTGCCGCAACGCCCGCGCCAATGCGTGCGCCCGTGCCTAGTGTGACTTCTGCTCCGGCAATCAGCAGTGCACCGCCTCCTCCTCCGCCGCCCCCGCCCGAACCCGTGCGCGTTTCGGTGCCAATCGTGCAGTCGCTCCCAGAGCCGATTGAACCCGTGCCCGAAGCCACGCCAGCCCCACCAACGCCAGCCCCAACGCCCGTCGCGCGCTCTGTCGCTGGCCCGCCTAACGTCACGCCCGCTGGGGTCATCGTCATCCGTACGACAGAGGCGGTGTCGCCGCCCGCGACCGAGCCTGTCGTCGCAGCGCCAACGTCCGCCCCAGCCTCCGCTGCTGAAACGCGCGTTGTGCCCGGTTGGTCGCTCGATGCGATGGTCGCGAGCATAGCCGTGCCAGAGGCTGAGCGTGCCGCCAGCGCAGGGTCGCTGTCGCTGCAAGAGATGGAGGCGATTGCCACCGAGCGTCGGACAAGGCAACTAATAGAGTCTGCGGCAACCCGCGCAACCGCCGCTGCCGACGCCGAAACACGCCGCCGTACGGAGGCTGAGACCCGTCGCCGCACCGAAGCGGAATCAGCAGCCCGCGAAGAGGCCGAAGCGCGCCGCCGCCACCCAGCGCGCGCATGGGTGCAGGTCGCAACGGGGTCGGACGTCTCCGCGCTTGGTTATGATTGTCGCCGCCTCGCGCGGCAACATGCCACCAGCTTTGCCGGGCAAAGTTGCGCCAGCGCGGTGTGGAACCGCACGCGACGGTTGGTCGTCGGCCCGTTTAGGAACGCGGCCGCCGCGCGAACATGGCTGAGCGCTTACACGGGTGCGGGCG
>JBBTFY010000005.1:0-1686 GCA_038041635.1 Pseudomonadota bacterium | reverse complement strand
TTTAGGAACGCGGCCGCCGCGCGAACATGGCTGAGCGCTTACACGGGTGCGGGCGGTAACGGATTTGTGTGGACCAGTGACCTTGGCGAAGAAGTGACGCCCATTGGTCGCTGAGCTTTCACGACTAGCTTGCGACCCGGAGCAATCGCGCGGTCGCCGTCATGCTGAAGCGGGCGGCTCCGCCCGAGGCCCGCGTGACGCGTATCAACGCGACCGTGACCGTATCATCCACTCGATTGCCTTTCGTCGTTTGCGCCACAAGACGCAGGTGTTCATCGCCCCCGACGGTGACCATTATCGGGTTCGCCTGACCCACAGCCTGGAAGTCGCACAAATTGGCCGCACCATCGCGCGTGCGCTCGGCCTCAACGAGGATTTGACCGAGGCATTGTGCCTGGCGCACGACATCGGCCACCCGCCGTTCGGCCATGCGGGCGAGGACGCACTGGAGGCGTGCCTGACCCCCTATGGCGGGTTTGACCATAATGCCCATACGCTGCGGACGTTGACGCGGCTTGAATCGCCCTATCCGCATTTCGACGGCCTCAACCTGTCGTGGGAGATGTTGGAGGGGCTGGCCAAGCATAATGGTCCCGTGACCGCACCGACATGGGCGATGCGCGAATGCGACGCTGATTTTCCGCTTGAATTGGCCAGTTTTGCGTCGCTAGAGGCGCAAATCGCAGCGGTGGCGGACGACATCGCCTATGACAATCACGACATTGATGATGGGCTGCGCGCGGGGTTGCTCAGCCTCGAACAATTGCTTGAGCAGCCGCTCATCGCCGATGTGTGGCGTGGGGTTGAGGGGGGCCTAGTGGGCGTGCCGCAGACACGGCAATTGCGCGAACTGGTCCGCACGCAGATTGGCCTGATGGTGGGTGATGTGATTGACGCGACGCGGGAAGCTGCCCGCGATGCCGGGGTCGCCAATGTGGCCGAGGTGCGCGCTTATGGTGCGGCGCTGGCTGGATTTTCGCCCGCTATGGTGGCGGCCGAACGCGACCTGAAACGCTTCATGTACCGCACGCTTTACCATCACCCCAGCCAAATGGCGGCGGCGGGCGCGGCGCGTGATGTCGTGACCAGCCTGTTCGTCGCTTATCAGGGCGATCCCGGCGCGATGGGCGGCAGCTGGGGCGCGGCGCTCCCCGATGACGAGACGGGCAGGGCGCGACATATCGCCGATTATATCGCCGGAATGACCGACCGCTTTGCGCTTGATCGCTACTCCGAACTGTTTGGCAAGGAAGCGGTGCCGGAGGCGTTGAGGCAGGGGTGAGTCAGTCGGTTGACGAAATTTTTGCACCTAAACCGTGCGTAAAAAACGTCAAATCAAACTGGCTCACTTGCACAGCCCAAAAATATGGGCCACAAACTAGGAACATATGTCCTACTTGTTTTCGCTCTGTTAAGAGACTTGGCATTATGGCTTTGATTCGCCACCATGGGGAAAAAATATGACGCACGCTCAGCGCAACCAGAAAATTTTGTATGCTATTTCTGTGGAGACTGCTCGTGCGCTTACTTCGAAGAAAATTGCACGTGAAACCCTTGTCGGCGAGGGTATCTATACCGTCAAGGGGAAGTTACGTGTTGAATATGGCGGAGATGGCACAAAGGCCCGCGTTGCTGCTTGAGTAGGCTCGCCACCTCATTCATCTTAGGCTACCATGGTTGTGACAA
>JBBTFY010000004.1:0-13613 GCA_038041635.1 Pseudomonadota bacterium | reverse complement strand
CCATCGCTCCGCCGCCTGCCGCCGCTTTCTCTGGCCCAGAACACGCCGCCGATGCGCTGTATGATCCGGCACAGATGGCCGCTGCGCGCGCGGCGATCCCGACGATGCATGGCGGGGCAACGGCGCGAAAGATCGCGGTTGACCGGCTTGAATGGGGCGTAGGGCGCGGGGCGAACAGCTATGCGTGGAGCGGCTATGGCTGGAGCGGTGGCGACATTGACCGACTGTGGTTCAAAAGTGAAGGTGAGGGCGATAGTGCTGACGGCTTGGATCGCGCGGAAGTGCAGGCGCTGTGGAGCCACGCTATCGCCCCCTATTGGGATATACAGGCAGGTGTGCGCCAAGATGTCGGTAGCGGACCGGAGCGAAGCTATGCCGTGATTGGGGTGCAGGGCCTTGCGCCCTATTGGTTTCATGTCGATGCCGCGCTGTTCGTGTCGCATCGCGGTGATGTGACCGCGCGGATCGAGGCAGAGCATGATGTGCGATTGACACAGCGGCTAATTTTGCAACCGAGGGTCGAGGTCAATTTGGCGGCGCAGGATGTGCCCGCACTTCGCATTGGGTCCGGCCTGAGCGACGCCGAGGCGGGATTGCGGTTGCGCTATCACATCACGGCGCGGTTCGCGCCCTATGTGGGGGTGGATTATGTCCGCACATTTGGCAATAGCGCCGCCTACGCCCGTGCGGATGGGGACAGTGTTGGCGCATTGCATGCTTTGTTTGGCGTTCGCGCGTGGTTCTGAATGGACATTGCCATTCAAGTGGCTATGTTGGTCTGTAGCAACTGTTCTATAAATATAACACACGGGTCTCTTGAAGTTGCTTGGCGCAGGGCCATGTCATGCGCTATCTAAGGTCACGCATTGTGCGCGATCATATGAAAAGAGGCTCTCATGGGTATTCTCGATTTCCTCTCGAAGCAATTTGTCGATGTTATCGACTGGACCGAAGAAGCGGGCGACCTCGCTTATCGCTTTCCAATGGCGGACAAAGAGATTCAAAACGGCGGCGTGCTGACGGTGCGCGAAGGGCAAGTCGCGGCCTTTTTCAACGAAGGCAAGATTGCCGATATATTCACCGCTGGCATGTACACGCTCGATACGCAGACGCTGCCCGTGCTGACCGCGATCATGAATTGGGACAAGGCGTTCAAGTCTCCGTTCAAATCCGATGTGGTATTTTTCAGCCACAAGGAACAGATCAACCAGAAATGGGGAACGCCGCAACCGATTACGGTGCGCGATAAAGAGTTTGGCGCGATCCGCATCCGCGCGTTCGGTGGTTACAGCTTTCGCGTCGAGGATGTTGCCAAGTTCATGGCGACCATCGTCGGCACCACCGAAAAAACGCGCGCCACCGATGTGGAGCCGCAATTGCGCACCGCCATTTCGACCGCGATAGCGACCGCGCTTGGCGGGTCGCAGCATGCCTTCCTCGACCTTGCCGCCAATCAACAATTGATGTCGGACGTGCTGAAGGGTGAAGTGTCGAAACAGTTCGCGCAATGGGGGCTGACGGTCCCATCCTTCTTTATCGAGAGCGTGTCGCTGCCCGAAAATGTACAGGAATATCTCGATAAAGCCAGTTCAATGCGGGTGCTTGGCAATCTTGACCAATATACCAAGTTCCAAACCGCAGAAGCGATTGGTGACGCCGCTAATCAACCGGGCGGCATGGCTGGACTTGGCGTTGGCATGGGTGCTGGCGCTGCGATGGGACAAGCGATGGGTGTGGCGATGGCTGCACCTGCCGCGCAAGTGGCTGCCGCCCCGGCTGCTGCTGTTGCTGAAGTCGATCCGTTCGAACAGGTCGAGAAATTGCACAAACTCATGACCATCGGCGCGATCAGCCAGGAAGAGTTTGACACCAAGAAGGCCGAATTGCTGAGCCGCGTGCGGTAACGACCCCGTGGCGACACTGTCCTGCCCCAATTGCGGTAATCCGCTGACCTACACGTCCCCGGCGCTGCCGGTGAAGATATGCGACCGGTGCCAATCGGTGGTGGTGCGCCATGATGACCAGCTGGAACGGATCGGCGAGGCGGCGGTTCTGCCGTTCGACGTCTCGCCCATCCAGATCGGCAGCATGGGGCTGTATGAGGGGCAGGGCTTTACCATCGTCGGGCGCATCCGTTGGGGCTGGTCGGCGGGGTCGTGGAACGAATGGTTGGCGCTGTTCGACGACGGCAGCAACGCGTGGCTGGGTGAGGCGATGGGCGATTTCATGCTGCTGCGCGAGGCGGATATGGCCACAAACCCGCAATTGCAATCATGGGCCGGTGGAGGCGTGCCGGCCCTAGGTTCAACATTCACCGATGCGGGGGTTAGTTACACCGCAACCGACGTGAAATCGGCGCATATCTTGGCGAGCGAAGGTGAATTGCCGTTTCGCTGTACCACCGACTGGACGATCGAGAGCGTTGATTTTCGCTCATCGGGTATGGAATGCGCCAGCTTTCAGCGCGATGAGGATGGCGCGTCATTCTACACGGGTAAGGTCGTTTCGCTCGGCGACCTTCGGATGCACAATGTACGCGCCATTGAGGGTTGGGCAATGCCCGAACTGGTGAACCGATGAGCGGTGAGGAGGAAATAGGCCCTTGGGAAGCCGCGAGCGCGCCCGCGTCCACAGCACCGACCGCTGCGCAATCGGCCCCGCAATCGGCTAGCCGCGCAGTCACTTGCCCCAACTGCGGCGGCACGGTTGAGATCCGCGCGGCCGGTTACACGGTCAGCGTCGCCTGCCAATATTGCGGCTCGATGCTCGACGTTGCCAATCCCGATGTCGCGCTGATCGAACGGCAAAATCTAGCGACAGCAGACCTTGCCATCCCGCTGGGATCGCGCGGGCACGTCAAGGGCGCCGAATATCAGATGGTCGGCTATGTCCGCCGATCAATAGAGGGCGAGGGCTGGGACGAATATTTGCTGTTCAACCCCTATGTTGGCTATCGTTGGCTGGTGCATGACGAGGATGGCTGGTCGTTCGGAACGATGCTGACCAGCCTGCCGCAAATGAGCGGTGGCAGCGCCAATTATGCGGGCGTCCATTTCAGCCATGATGGCGACACATGGGACGCGGTCGTCGACCGCGTTGTCGGCGAGTTTTACTGGCGGGTGCAAGTGGGTGACCACGCGCTGCTTGCCAATTATGAAGGCAGCAGCGCCACTTTGTCGTGCGAGACTGTGGCGGATGAGGTAAGCTGGACTGTCTCCGAACCCATCGGGCGCGGCGAAATGCGCGGCTTTGGCAAGAGTGAGGCGGGCGCAACCGACGGCGCAAACAATACGGGGCAATCGGCCTTTGCAAGCGGGCCAAGCGGCGACATCGCAGCGGCACCCGATGGACCATTGGCGCGGGCATGGTTTTATTCGAAAATTGGCGCGGCCGCACTGGCGGCGATGATCGTGGTGATGATCCTGTTCGCATCCGGCGGCAACAGTGCACAGGGGTTCAGTTACCGCCTGACGATGGACGGCCCCGAAACCACGGTTAATTTCGGCCCACTGGAGTTTACGGGTGCATCGCAGCGTGTGACCATTGCCACCGCGTCGCCCGGCCTCGACAATGCGTGGGTCGACACCGACATCACATTGGTCAACCGCGCGACGCAGGAGGTGATAAGCACTTACGGTGTCGTCGAGCATTATAGCGGTTACGATAGCGACGGTAGCTGGACCGAGGGTAGCGACAGCGGTTCAACCAAGGTGGCGTCGGTCCCGGCGGGCAGTTATGATCTGGTGATCGACGCGTCGGCGCACAGCTGGCCATCGCCATCCTATGGCGGGCGCGTCATCGACGTAACAACTGACGTCAGTTCGGGCGGTGTATTTTTTTCCAATCTGGTTTTGGCGCTATTACTGCTCATCATCCCGCCGATATTTCTGTTATGGCGCGGACTGAAAGGGCGCGGCGGTTCGAGTTCAAGCAGCGGCGACAATGACTGGGGGGATGACGAATGAAATTGGGCACCATCCTTTATGGGCTATGGGCTGGCGGCATCAGCACCTGGTTCATCTATGCGGCAATCATGGGGACTTCGCCCTTTGCCGCGACGACGCAACATCAACGTGGCACGGGCATTTACGGGCCGACGCATAAATAGATTCACCGACTTAGGAGGGAAATATGGTCACTACGCTTCCGCAACTCGTTGGGGCTATCGTCTACGCCCTATTGGGCATCATCGTCCTGGGTGTTGGCTTTGTCGTGTTCGACATGTTGACACCAGGCAAGCTTTGGCACGAAATCCGCGAAAATCAAAATGTCGCGGTCGCGCAATTTGCGGGGCTGTTTGCGCTTGGTCTAGCCATCATCGTTGCCGCCGCCATCCATGGGTGAAAATCCGCGTGCCGACGGGCCGAACACACGCCCGTCGCCGCTGGTTATTGCCCTCTTGGTTTCGGTCTTTGTCGTTGCGACATGCGGCCTTGTTTATGAGCTGCTCGCGAGCACCATAGCCAGCTATTTGCTGGGCGACAGCGTTACCCAATTTTCCACCGTTATCGGCACCTATCTCTTTGCCATGGGGATGGGCAGCTGGGCCTCGCGCTATGTGCGTGATGGTGCGGAACTGGCGCTGTTCGTGCGGGTCGAGATGATGATTGCGCTGGTCGGCGGATGCTGCGCGGCCATGCTGTTCATGCTGTTCCCGTTCGTCGCCTCATTTCGTGTCGTCCTTTACGGCATCGTGTTCCTCATCGGCGCGTTTGTCGGCCTCGAAATCCCGCTGCTCATGCGGATATTGCGCGGGCGGTATAGCTTTGGCGAGACGGTTTCGAACGTGCTGACGTTTGATTATGTTGGCGCGCTGGCCGCGTCGCTGCTGTTTCCGTTGTTGCTGGTCCCGCAGATTGGACTGGTCCGCACTGGGTTCCTGTTCGGGCTGATGAACATCGCTGTGGCGATTGCGGTGCTGTGGTTGCTGCCTAAACGCAGCGCGCATCTGGCGGACAAGGTGGCGGCTGGGGCGATAGCGCTGCTCTTACTTGGCGGAATGGTCGGTGCCGACTGGCTGCAACGCTGGGCAGAAGATGCGCTGTATCAGGAAAATGTCATCTATGCGGTGTCAACGCCGTATCAGCGGATAGCCTTGACGCGGGGCAATGGTGATTTGCGGCTCTACCTCAACGGCAATTTGCAATTTTCGTCGCGCGATGAATATCGCTATCACGAAGCATTGGTCCATCCGGCGATGGGGCGGGTGGCGCACCATGCGAACGTCCTCATCCTTGGCGGCGGCGATGGTCTAGCCGCGCGTGAAGTATTCCGACACGAGGGCGTAGAGCATGTTACTCTGGTTGACCTTGACCCCGCGATGACACGATTGTTTTCGTCGAGCAGCATCCTGACCGCGCTCAGCCATGGTGCACTAACCGACCCACGGATGCACGTCATCAATGCCGATGCCTTTGGCTGGATACGCACGTCGCGTGAACGTTATGACGTGGTGATCGTCGATTTCCCCGACCCCGTCGATTATGGGGTGGGCAAGCTTTACACCGACAGTTTTTACCGCGAACTCGCGCGCGTTTTGGCCCCTCATGGGATTGTCGCGGTGCAAAGTACGTCGCCGCTGGTGGCGCCGCGCGCGTTCTGGACGGTGGCGACGACGATGGAGGCGGTGGGATTCTCGACGCGCGCATACCACGCCTATGTCCCCAGCTTTGGCGAATGGGGGTTCACGCTGGCGGCGCTTGACGACATCCCGCAAACTGCGCGCATATTACCCGGCAACCGCTTTTTGAACGCCGCCACTGAACAGCGCATGTTCGACTTCCCGCCCGACATGGCGCGCCGCTCGGTCGATGTGAACCGCCTCGACAATCAATCGCTGGTGCGCACATTTGCTAGCGAATGGGCGGCCTATGACAATTAGCAGACGCGGGGTTTTGATAGGTAGTGCGGGCGTTGCGGCGGGCGCTGGGGCGATTGGCTGGCAAATGCTTGGCGATGAAGCTCCATCAGCGACACTGGGCGGAGCCGATGTTGCGCGCGGGCATAGGCTGCGCGATGGGCGCTTTCCTGAGTCATCGCGAACGGAGGAGGTTGGGATCGCCATTGTCGGTGGCGGTGTCGCTGGGCTGTCGGCCGGGTGGACACTGGCCGACGCAGGCGTTGACGATTTCGCGCTGCTCGAATTGGAAGATGAGGCTGGCGGTAACGCGCGTGCCGGACGTAACGCCGTCTCGCAATATCCGCTCGGTGCGCATTATCTGCCCGTCGCCAATGCTGAGGCAAAGGCGCTCCATCATCTGCTTGAACGACTGGGGATAATAATCGGGCGAGAGACCGATGGCGCACCGCGATACGACCCCTATCAACTCTGCGCGGATTTACAGGAACGTGTTCTGTGGCAGGGAAAATGGCACGAAGGGTTGATTCCTTCGAGCGGCCTTTCGCGCCGCGACCGCGATGACCTGTCGGCTTTTCACTCGGCGATGGAGGCGTTCCGCTTGGCCGTGGGCAATGATGGCAAGCCGGCTTTTGCGCTGCCCATGGCCTATAGCAGCTCCGATACAGCGTTCACCGCGCTCGACGTGGTGGATTTCGCCAGCTGGGTGGCGGCACAAGGCTGGCGCTCACCTGCGTTGCTGGCGCATCTACGCTATTGTTGCCGCGATGATTATGGCTGTGAGCCAGACCAAATATCCGCATGGGCGGGTATTCATTATTTTGCTGGACGGCGCGGCTGGGCAGCGAGTGATGTTGCCGACAATGTCCTGACGTGGCCAGAGGGCAATGCGCGGTTGACACGCGGCATGGCGTCGGCATTTCCCGATAATATCCACACCGGGCGCACCGCCTTTCACATCGCGCGGACAAATGACACGGTGCTGATCGACAGCTTTGATGTTGCCAGTAACTCTAGCATCCGCACGGTCGCACGCGCTGCTATCCTTGCGATGCCGCACTTTGCTGCAGCGCGAATTGCGCCCGAACTGGTGGGTGAAGCCGCTGGGTTCAGCTACGCACCATGGTTGGTCGCTAATGTCACGCTTGATCGCCCTCCTGCAGGCCACGGCGCGGCTCTGGCGTGGGACAATGTCGGCTTCGTCGGTGAATCGCTCGGCTATGTCGTTGCCACGCATCAGGACCGCGCGCTGGGTAACGCCGCGACGGTGGTGACTTGGTATATGCCGCTGTCGGGGGGTGATCCGGCGGCGCAGAGGCGCGAATTGCTATCGCGTCCCGCAGAACATTGGCGCGATATGGTCGTTGCCGATTTGCTGCGCACCAACCCCGAATTGGACGGTGCGATCCGCGATGTTGCGCTGTGGCGATGGGGCCATGCGATGGTGCGGCCAACGCCGGGCTTTATCACCCGCACCGCGCCCGCCGCGCGCGCCGGCACCACGCCACCCCTATTTCTTGCGCATAGCGACATTTCGGGGCTGTCGCTGTTCGAAGAAGCGCATTATCGCGGCGTTGATGCAGCTGAAGGGGCAATGCGCCTCCTCGGCCACGCGCATGAAAGCAGGATATGACCATCGACACGCCATCACCTTATCAAGGACGCCACTTGCTCGCCGACCTCATCGGCTGCGCGGGCGGGCTGGATGATCTGGCGCTGGTTGAGCGCGCGCTGCGTGACGGCGTGATGGCGGCGGGCGCGACGCTGATCGACATCCGCCTCCATCATTTCGGACCGGGGCAGGGGGTGACGGGGGTGGCGTTGCTCAGCGAATCGCATATTTCGATCCATACTTGGCCCGAACATGGCTACGGCGCGCTCGATTTTTTTCTGTGCGGGGCGACAAATGACATCGAAGCGGCGCTGTGTGCGGTTGCCGCGCCTTTCGCTCCCGCCCAAATCACCCGCCATATGCATGCACGTGGATTCGGGGCCGCCTTACCAGCGCAATAGGGGGGGGAGGATGAGGCGACCCGCAACCGCGCTCGTCCCCACCGCAGCCGTATACCAAATGCCGATATAGGCGACGGTCGAACTGGGGCAGTGCAGGCTGTATGCGAATGTCCCGAACGCTCCGGCGCAAAGACCAACCAGCCAAGCGGTGTGGCCCGCCACCGTCACCGCGCCGCGCCGTAGCCACAGTGTTATCGCCGTGCCGATGAGCAACGCAGCGGACAGGCTGATGCCCAGGCACCAATAGGCGCTAGTCGCAGTCATCTCCGCATGGGGCATGGTGGCGGTGCTGATGGATAACGCAATCGTCAACAGGGGAAAGGTGAGCGCAAGTCCCAGCATCCAGCTCCAGCCATTGCTGTGGCGGCCCACGCGCGGGCGGGCGCTGTCGATGACGGCGGTGAGCGAGGCTGTGCCAAGCAGCGCCAGAACCGACGCGCGAACCAGCACCATCGGGACAGGGGCACCGATCATTACGTCACCGCGCAAGCCATAGCGCCACGCCGTCACCGCAATCGCCAGCGCGGTCATTGCCGCCACTGCCAAGGCCGCGTGCCACCCGTTCAATCGGCGCACCGGGGTCAGGTCATCGACCAATTGCTCAATCGAGAAAATACTCATCTCATTCACTCTCAACCAGAGTCGCGAGTTTTTTCAGCCCGCGATGGATATTGACTTTGACCAGCGATTCCGACTGGCCAGATTTTGCCGCCGCCTCGATGATCGACAGTCCATCGATTTTGACCATCGCGATGACTTGTGCCTGTGCTGGGCTGATCTGCGCGAGCAGTCGGTCGATGCTAACCTGTGCGGTGACGACATCTTCGTGACTATCGACGGGCAAATCGCCGTCGAGACTGTCGGCAGCGGCGCGATAGGTCTGGCGCAATCTATCGACCCAGCGATAGCGTGCTATGGCCGCCAGCCACGGCAGGAATGGCCGCGTGGGGTCATAGGTGGCGCGCTTGCGGTGCAGTGAAATCAGCGTTTCCTGCACCAGATCATCGACCTCGGCCGACGCGATGCGCCGCGCGAAAAAACCGCGTAACCAGCTTTCTGCTGACGATAGCAGCGTGCGATAGGCGGTGGCGTCACCATCCTGTGCGCGGCGCATCAGCGCGATCAGCATGGTGTCGCTGACTTTCACGGGTGCGCGGAACCCATGCGGCGCACAAGCAGATGGTCAAGCGATAGTGCCCCACCGCCTTTGGCAATGATCCACGCCAGCGCGGAAAACCACATCGCATGGACCCACCATGCCTCTGGATAAACGAACAATTGGATCACCAACGTCATGCCGAACAGGCCCAGCGCGGCAAAGCGCGTGCCAAGCCCGATCAGCAGCATCAACGGCAGGACATGCTCCATCGTCGCGGCCATCGTTGCGGCGATTTCGGGCGGGATGAGCGGGAGCCTATATTCGCTCCTGAACAGCTCGACGGCGGAGTCGCTGAGCGCCCAACCCTCGACCTTGGTCTGGCCGCTCGCCCAGAATATATGACCGACTGCGATGCGGGTGAATAATAGCAACAAGGCATCGGGGATGCGCCCCATCAGGGTAAACATGCGTTGGCAATGTGCTGTTACGGGGGCGATCATGGCTGTGTTCCTAGTTGTAACGCCCCCGCCCGCACCAGTTCAATGATGGCGGGGATGATGGCGGCGTCATCATGCGTCACCCCAAGGTTCGCGCACAGTTCGGCAAAAGTTACAGGCTCCGCAAGCACGCCCCACGCATCATGCGCCGCAACGCCCAGCGGGAATAGACGCACCGCCACATCGGGGCGGGTGATGAGGATGGCCGCCTTACCCGACCAATCGGGCTGTTCGATGGCATCAAGCAATATTGGCGTGAGGGCATGGGCGCTGGCGGCGGGATGCCGGGCGAGGGGCAGCGCCATCAGCGCATCAGCATCATCGGGCAAATCTGACAATGTCAGCGCGGCCGCGTCGCGGCAATGGTGCGCGCGCAGGAAGGCGAGGTCGAAGCGCGCAATGGCAACCAACGCCGCGCCTTGGCCTTGCGCCTCCAGCCAATCGGGAAAGGCGTGGCCAATGTCATTGAGCTGCCCGTCCAGCCCCAATCCGGCCTCGATATAAGCGCGGGTCAATTGATTGAATGCGGCCTCGCCCAGTGCACGGCGGGTGGCGGTGAAGCTGTCCTCCAGCGCGACCAGCCGCCCGTGCGAGATGGTGTTGGCGTGCGCCGCCATCGCCAGCAGGATGCGGCGCGCATCCCCCGCAAACAACGCGCCCGGCAACGCCATCGGCCCATCGCGTAGCGCGCATGCGACGTAAGTTTGGGCTTCACGCAGCGCTGGCAAGGCAATGTTCCGTCGCGGTCAACACATGGTCGGCGCACTCTTTTGTGGCGCACAGCACATGGTCGGCGCGCTGGGCTTCGGCGACCAGCACATCATAAGCGGGCACGTCATTGTCGCGTTCGATTAGCGTCGGGATTGGCCCTGCGCGGCCGATATAATCGGTATAAAGCGCCCAGCATATTTCGCCCACCGCGCTGCCATGATCGTCGATGGCGAGCGGGCCGACGTCATGCTGCTCCACCGCATGGCCGGCCAAATGGATTTCGCCGACCAGCACGGGGTCGATGGCGTCCAGATAGGCCTGCGCATCAATGCCGATATTGGTGGCGGAAACGACGATGTTATTGATGTCGAGCAACAGGCCGCACCCCGTGGCCGCGCACAGCCGCGCGATAAACTCCGGCTCTTCCCAACTATCACCTTGATAGGCCAGCATCCGCGATGGATTTTCAACCAAGATGCGCCGTTTCAACCGATCTTGCACCTGACCCACCGATGCGGCCATTTGGTCGAGGCTCGCCTGAATGTAGGGGATGGGCAACAGGTCAGGGAAATATTCGTGTGCGGTGCGGCTCCAACTGATATGGTCGGAGACGCTGCTCGCGGGCACCGCGTCGATCAGTCGCGCTAGCCAGTCGAGCTGCGCCATGTCGGGGCCGCCCGCCGACCCCAGCGACAGGCCGGTCGAATGAAAACTGACAGGCAGCGCGTCGGCAACGCGTTCGAGCCAGTGGCGCGAAACGCCGCCATCGCGGAAATAGTTTTGCGGGTGAATCTCGACCCAAAAGGGCCGGACTGCATCACTCAACCCGTCCAGCAGGAGGGCATAATGCTGGGGCTTAAGGCCAATGCCTGCGCGCGGGGGGAGCGCGCGAACATGATCGGCCAATGTGGTCATGCGGGTGCAGTCCGGCGAGGTCAGGCTACATGCGGTGCGCGACGGGCGCTGCATTACCAGTATGGGCGGTCAGTGTGCCACCCTGTGCAACACAGGTGCCGACGGGAACGGCTTTCCAGGCATTGCCCTGATAATCGATGGTCGAGGTGCCAGCACAGCTGGTGCCGGGGCCAGCAGCACAGTCGTTATGTCCTTTAAGGGCAATACCAAAGCAATGTTCGGTGGCAGCCGTTGGCTGGGCATGATGTTGTGCTAGCACGGGAGCACCGAGCGTGGCGGTGGCGATCATGGCGGCGGCAAGGCCGGCGAGGCGAGTAGTGGTTGTCATGGGGGATACTCCGTTTAGGTTTCAGTGTTACAGTGCCGCATTCGCGTCGCTGCACGAGAAGGTTACAACGGCTCGCAATAGAATCTATTCAGTTGCGACGAAGCGGCCTGCCGCTCGGTCCTTTGCCACATGCGCGGCATCGAACACGCGCCCGTTCATCGCCACATAGACGCCGGGGCCAAGCAATTGCACCGCCGCCAACGCAAAGCCGATGTTGAACAGCGAGTCGCTGCTGCGGAGCGACGCGGGCTGCATTGCGCCGGTCAGCACGATGGTTTTACCGGCAATCCCCTGCAGTGCCGCCGCTGTTTTTGCCATTGTATCGGTGCCGTGGGTGATGAGGATGCGCGGCGCATCGCTGTTTTGGGCCGCCGCGCATATGGCGCTGCGATCCTCGTCGGTCAGCTCCAAACTATCCTTGCGCATCAACGAAGTGATGGCGATGTCGAGCGTAACATTGGCCTCGCGCAAAATCGGGTGGAGCGCGGTTTCCCCAACCTCAAACTCGCTCAAAGCATCGAAATAGACCTTGTCTATCGTGCCGCCGGTGGTGAAACATTGGATGTCTGGCATGGTGGTCCTTACAACCCAAGGCTTGCATCGCGCAAGCGATGGCGCGAAAGGGCGCTAATGGCACTTTACACAATCGAGCTTTGCGGACGTCTTGCCGACCGCGCATGCGCGGCCCTGACGCTGGAGCTGGATGCGGCATCGTGCAGCGTGGCCGACCTGCGCGCCGCGCTGGCCGCCGCTCACCCATCGCTTGCCGCCGACATGGCCAATGCACGGGTGCGCGCCTGTGTTGACGAGGTGATCGTGAAAGACACTTTCATGGTCGCGGCGGGGCAGGCCATCGCCTTCTTTCCCCCGGTATCGGGCGGATGAGCGCGCGCGTTGACGTGACACTCGCCGATGCACCGTTTGACCCCGGCGCGGAGCTTAGCGCCTTTTGCATGAACGCAGCGGGCGACGGCGCAGTGGTTAGCTTTGTTGGCCTGACGCGCGGGCAAACTGGTGACGGGGCCGAGGTCGCTACGCTGACGCTTGAAAGCTATCGCGGGGTCACATTGGCCTCGATGCGCGCCATTGCCGATGACGCGGCGGCGCGTTTTGCCGTCGGCGCGATCCGCGTCATCCACCGCGCTGGAACGATGCAGCCAGGCGAACCTATCGTGTTCGTCGCGGCATCTTCGCCGCACCGCCGCGTGGCGTTCGAGGCCGCCGATTATCTGATGGACCGCCTGAAAACCGAAGCGATTTTCTGGAAACGCGAAGACGGCGTCGATGGCGCGCGCTGGATAGAGCCAACCGATGATGATGCGCGCGACCGCGCGAGGTGGGAATAGCCAATAATTGGTATCGGTAACGCCTGCCGCGACGACACAATTTTGCGATAAGTGCTTGTTACCATCCGGCTTATGTGACCGCGCGCATAGCGTGCGCAAACGAACCCGCCGATAGTATCGCAAGAAAAATATGGAGTGACTACAATGAAAAGAGATGGAATGCTGAGCGCGGGCATCGCCGCCGCAATGCTGCTGACGGCAACGGCTGCGTTGGCTGAATGGCGGTTGGTTGGCGAGCGACAGGTGAACGACCGCGCTGAAACAGACACGATCACGCTTGGCGGCAGTGCCCATTATCAGCGCATTCGCGTCTGTGCCTATCGCCACCCGGTGCACATCATCGACGTCGATGTCCATTTCCGAAACGGTGGGCATCAGGACGTGGCATTGGCAGCGCGGCTCAACGCCGGTGGCTGTTCACGTGCGGTCGATTTGGATGGCGGTTCGCGTGACATTGAACGCATTGTGATGCGCTACGAGGAAACCAGCCGTCGGCGTGCACGGGCAACGGTACGGGTGTTCGCCGAATAGTTAAGAGCCACCGACTCTAGTAGGCCTTGCGCGAGGGCGCTTGTGCTATACTGCCGACTTGCGTAATTTTGTTACGCATCATCGGAAGGACTCGACCATGCGCATCATCCAACACCACCTTGCCAATCCGGCGGTACATTCTCCGGGACGGCTGGGTGACGTGTTCGACCCGAATAACGGCACGGTGCAGGCGCAGGTGCCGCTGGGCGATGCCATGGTGCTGGACGCTGCGGTGCAGGCCGCGCTAGGCGCACAGCCCGCGTGGGCGGCGACCAACCCACAGCGACGCGCGCGGGTGATGTTTGAGTTCAAACGG
>JBBTFY010000003.1:0-14297 GCA_038041635.1 Pseudomonadota bacterium | reverse complement strand
GCTTGCGGACTTTTTTGCCTTCCCCTAGCTCCCGCTAGCAGGGTTGGTTGATACGACGCACGGGGGAAACAACGGCCGCCTGCGGGTTGCAGAGCTGTGGTATCAACGATACACAGTCGTATGATACATATAATACACTTCGCCATTGCGAGCGACCCTGAACTTGTTTCAGGGGAGCGCGGCAACCCAGAAGCGGCGGCATAGACTGGATTGCTTCGCTTCGCTCGCAATGGCGAAGGAAAGAATGTTCGCACAGAGTGGACCGGAAAGCGCAAGAGCAATAAGCAACATCATGCATAGCTTATACCATAGCCAAAACCCTGTAGGAAAGCGCAGATCAAAGGCCATGCGGGCCCGCGAAGGCGACGTTTAGCGGTAAGTTTATCTAACCCACAGCAAACAGATGCAGCATAGCCCTGCCGACTTTGCGGCTGACCATCATAGACGCGTGCTGCGGCGTCGGCGCGTCGCCTTTTGCTGTCTCGGCGCTGATGATTGTGCCGCTATGCGTCAAGCCCTGCTCGACCAGACGATCAATCAATGCGCCGCAATCAACCTTGCCATAGGGCGGGTCGAGGAAGATGAGGTCATAGGGCGTGGCTGCCAGGCTTGGATGCTCTGCCGATCCTGCGCGAACGCTGGCTCCCGACATTCCCAGTGCTGCGATATTGGTGCGGATCGCCTCTAAAGCATCCCGATCATTCTCAACGAAGAGGCACGATGCCGCCCCGCGCGACAAAGCCTCCAGCCCCAGCGCTCCGCTGCCCGCGAACAGGTCCGCCACAGCCAAATCGGTAAAACCGCCCAAGCGGCTGGTCAGCATCGAAAACAGCGTTTCGCGGGCACGATCAGCGGTGGGCCGCGTCCGCCCACCCGCCGCTGCGACGATTTTTCGCCCGCGATAGTGGCCCGCGATTATCCGCACCGCCCTCGGCTCAGCCTTTGACGATGATATTTTGCATCATCTGTTCAATCTCGCCGGGCCGCGCCTCCTCAACCGCACCAACCGGCGCGCCGCCGAGCACGAACGGGCCATAGCGGGTGCGGATGAGCCGAGAGACTTGCAAACCGAAATATTCAAGGACGCGGCGGACTTCGCGGTTTTTGCCTTCGGTCAGCGTCAGTTCGATCCACTTGTTGCGACCGGCGCTGCGTTCCAGATTGGCGTCGATGCGGCCATAGCGAACCCCTTCGATCGTTACGCCTTCGATCAACTCCTCAAGCTGTGCCTGTGTGATGTCGCCAAATGTGCGGGCACGGTAACTGCGCTCCACCCCATTGCTCGGCAGCTCGAGCGTGCGTTTGAGCGCACCGTCATTGGTGAGCAGCAACAGACCCTCGGTGTTGAGGTCGAGCCGCCCGATGGGCATCAGGCGCGGCAATCCGGCGGGCAGCACGTCATAGATGGTCTTGCGCCCGGTGAAGTCACGCTCTGCTGTCAGCACGCCGGTGGGTTTGTGAAACAGGAATATCCTGGGTTGTTCGGTGTCTGCGACGGGCTTGTCATCGACCGTCACGCCATCGAGGTTGGCGAGCAGGGTCGCGGGCGTGGTGATGATTTCGCCGTTCAGCTTGATCCGGTGATCATCAATCATCCGTTCAATCTCGCGGCGAGAGGCGGTTCCTGCGCGGGCGAGCAATTTGGCGATGCGGTGCAGGCCATCCTCGCGCGAACTGGCTATGGTGACGTGCGGCTTTGGTGGTTCTTTGCGGACGGCTTTGCGCTCGGGCTTGTGGGCAGGCTTTCGGTCCGGGCGCGGTGTTTTGGCGGGCGCTCGCGCGGGCGGACGCTCCGCTTTCACAGCTGCGCTGCCCTCTGGCTTTGGTTCCTGCCGTGGCAACCCCGCGCGCCGCGCCGCGCGATTGCTGCCACTTGGCGGTCCTTTTGGCCCCGTTGATGGGCGGCGCTGTGTCAATGTGTTTGTCCTATATCTGATGCAAGCGCGGCCTATGCCCTAAAGCGTGCCCACATGGTAGGGTGTAACCATGAGCGAGGACAGAACGAACAACAAATCATGAAGCGACTGTTATTCCTGTGTGCCTGCTCCATCGCCGTCGCTGTGACGCTGTTTGCGTTCAGCAGCACCAACGGTCAAGTTCGCCAGCCTCAATCGCGCCCCCCCCAATCGCGGCTGCCAGTCAATGCACATGCGCCCGTTCTTGTCGAGCTGTTCACCAGCCAGGGCTGCTCATCCTGTCCGCCCGCCGACGCAGTGTTGGCGGGACTGGCGGACAGGCCGGACGTCGTCGCCATCAGCCGCCACGTCACCTATTGGGACAGGCTTGGCTGGCGCGACACGTTGGGCAGCGAGGCGAACACGGCCTTGCAACGCGCCTATGCCGCGCGCGGGGTTGCGGGCGGAGAGGTTTATACACCCGAGGCCGTGGTTAATGGTCGCATCGGGCTGGTTGGGTCGCGCGCATCGGGGGTGAACGCGGCAATAATGGCGGCGGCATCGCAAAATCCGGTGACATTGTCCTTTGCCAATGGCCGTATCAGCGCCCCTACAACTTTGCCGGGCGCGGAATTACGCTTTATCGCTGTAGCCAGCAGCCGCATCGTGCGGATTGGCGGCGGAGAGAATGGCGGGCGGCGCATCGCCTATCACAATATTGTGCTGGCCGAACGCAGTGTAATGTGTGGCGTGGACGCGCGGTGCAGTGCCACTATGCCAGCGGCTTTGCGCGCGACTGCTGGCGCTGATCGCTTTGCGGTGGTGCTGCAAAATCGCGGGCATGGCGCAGTGCTCGCTGCGCGGTGGATGCCCACGCAATAAAGCCCGAATTGCGGGGTCAGGACCGATTAATCGCACGGCTGAGGCAGTAAAATGGCAAACATATCGGGCCAAAATGCATGCAGGGGATAGCGGGGCTATCTCCAAGGGCATTTCGGTTCGAGATGGAAGCCATTTTGCTGTCCTAAAAGGATTTGTCCGATTTCGTCCCCTTCGACTGCCTTGCAGGCGCTCAGGACAGGCATTGCTGTGTCAGAAAGTCTAGAAATATCGACATATTCGCTTCGCCTTTCCTCCTTGCACTGAACGAAATCGCTTCAAACCTCAGTTCGTGCTATTAATGGGTCCTGACCCTAGGGCTGGCCTTTCTCCATAAATCCGTTACCACTCCTGCAAAATAGATTGGGAGGGTCTGATGAGCGTTGATTTCATCCGCTTTATCATTTTTGCGGCGGTGCTGGGCGGTCTGGTGTTTGCCGCACTGACGTTCAAACCGTTCCGCCCCTATATCAGGAAAGCGCCGTTGGTGGCGTTTTTGCTTGGTGTGTCGAGCGGGTTTCCGCTCACCCTGCTGGTGGCGACGATGACATTCTGGCTGGCCAAGGTGGGGGTAGACACCGCGACCATCGGCCTCGCGGTGATGGTCGGCATCCCCTATACCATCAAGTTCCTCTGGGCTCCGCCGCTCGATAAACTGCCTCTGCCGTTCATGACCGCGCGGTTCGGGCAGCGGCGCGGATGGTTGTTCGTCATACAGGCGCTGCTGGTTATTGCCATTTGGCAATTGGGGGCCAGTAACCCGCAGCCCGGCCACCTTGGGCCGTTCTTTGCCTGGGCGCTGATTACCGCCTTCCTATCGGCGTCGCAGGACATTGTCATCGACGCCTATCGTATCGAAATCCTTGAGGACGAGGAGTTCGCGCACGGCACAGCGACTAACCAGTTCGGTTATCGTACTGGCAATTTGATTGCGGGTGCTGGCACAATCTATCTGGCATCGCAGGAAGGTTTGGGGCTGGGCTGGGCGATGGCGTACGGCCTGACAGCGCTGTGCGTCATTCCCGCGATTATCGGCGCCTTTGTCATCGGGCCGGGCACTTTCGTCGATCGCTATGCCGATGCAAAGGGCATGAGCGCGCGTCAGTGGCTGCGCGAAACCGTGATCAACCCGTTCCGCGAATTTTTGTCTCGGCACGGTGCCTTCCTGATCCTCGGCTTTGTCCTGTTGTACAAGGTCGGCGACGCGATGGGGCAGGTGATGCTGGCGCCGATGATTGTTGATCTGGGCTTTGCCGATCTCGATTATATCTCGGCGAACAAGCTGTGGGGCTATGCGGCGCTGATTATCGGCTCGGCGATTGGCGCGCCGTTCCTTCTGTGGCTCGGCATGGGCCGCGCGCTGCTCATTTCGGGGATGGCGATGATGCTGTCCAACGTCATGTTCATGATCCTGGCTACCACGGGCAATAATTACTGGATGATGGTCGCGGCGATCGTGACCGAAAATATCACCAGCGGTATCGGCCTCACTGTGTTCGCCACCTATCTCTCCGGCCTGTCCAGCATCGCTTATACCGCAACGCAATTTGCGCTGCTGTCCTCGTTTGCCGGGGTCGGACGCACCTTCATGGCTGGGCCAGCGGGGTTGATTGCCGCGAAGGTTGGCTGGGTCGCGTTCTGGGGCTTTACCGTGGTCGCGGCGATTCCGGGGATGCTTCTGCTGTGGCTATTGTGGAGCAAGGGTTATGTCGTCGAGGGCATCCGCCAAACCGGCACCGGCGACGCGGCGACCCTCAAGGAACCAGTCGGCACGGTGCGGATCATCGGTATGTTCATTGCTGTGGCTGGCCTCGTTGGCTTGCTGTTGTCGCAGCCGCTGGAATGGGCCAACCACATCACCGCGATATGTGCTGCTATATTTGTCGGCGGCGGTCTGCTGGCCTGGATCGGCAAGCCAAGTCCAACCGAGCGCCCAAGATGATCTGTAGGGTCGTGAGGAGTCGTAGAGTTGGTGTGGGGAGATATTTATGCCGATAGTCATCCTCTCGCTAGGCTTGCAACTCTTGTGCATCATTCACTGCATCCGCAATCGCAATAATAATGCATGGATATTAGGGATAATTATTGGCTCGCTGATCGGATGCCTTGCCTATTTCATTGTCGAGATATTACCCGATCTTAGCCGCAACCGCCAAGTCCGAGCGGTTCAAGGCCAGTTGGTCGGCCGCATCGACCCCGAACGCAATATTCGCGCCGCCACACAGACGCTCGATCTCGCCGATACTGTAGCAAACCGACTAGCAATGGGCGATGCACTGTGTCAGCGCGCCCGCCATAGTGAGGCGCTTGACCATTATCATGTGGCCGAGTCCAAATCGGCATTTGATGACCCGGCCGTTCTAATGCGCCTAGCGGATGTAAATCTTGAGCTGGGGCAAATTGATGCTGCGCTAGCCGCGCTTGACCGCATCCCCGATGGTGGCACACAATCCGACCGCAACAAGCGTCATATCTTGCGCGCGAGGTTGCTCGAACAGCGCGGTGATGATCGTGGTGCTCTGCGTCTGTTTGAAGAAATTCTCGACCGGTCAACCGGCGATGAAGTACGTTGCCGGACGGCGGCGGTGCGATTGCGGATGGGCGATAAAATCGGGGCTGCCAGCATATTGCGCGAAATCGAGCATCGCCGACGCCACACACCAAAATCTGTGATAGCGGAGAATGAGGCAATGTATGGGTGGGCGCGAGCGACTCTCAATGAGATCGGCGGTTAATCAATCCACCACTTGCCCATTGGCGCGCAGCACATCGCCCGCCAGATAGAGCGAGCCAGCGATCAGCACGGGCATTATGCCCATATCGTCGGGCATATCGGCGGCAATGACGATGGCGCTACGGATGTCGCTCGCAGTGGTGGCTGGTATCCCGCGCGCCTCCGCCAGCGCCGCCAATGCGCTGGGCGCATGATGCTCGTGCCCCGCTACTGGCACCGCAATCATCCCGGCGATGCATGGTGCCATGGCGTCGAGCCAGCGTGGTGCATCCTTGTTCGCCATCATGCCGAGGATGAGTAAATAACGCCTATGCCCCGACAAATGGCTGGCCAAGGCTTCGGCAGCGGCGACATTGTGCCCGCCGTCAAGCAGCACCATGCGATTGCCGAGCTGCGCCGTGAGCGGTCCCAGCGGCAGGTGTTGCAATCGTGCGGGCCAGATGGCGCGCGTAGGCGCAATTTCGATGGATTCTGGGCGAATGTGCAGCATTTGCTGTGCCAATATCATGGCGATGGCGAGCGCAGCGTTGGCCTGTTGATGCGGACCGGTGAGAGCAGGCAATCCGGCATCGACCGAACGGTCGCCAAACACGATGCGCAAGCTGTTTTCCATCCGCGTATAATGCCAATCAGACCCTTCGCGAAGGACGGTGGCGTCGGCGGCGTTCGCGACTTCGACTATCGCCTCGCGGATGGGCAGCGGGTAGGCCATCGTCACCAGCGGGCGACCGGGCTTGGCTATACCCGCTTTTTCGCGGGCAATCTGGACGGGGTCGCACCCCAAAAATGCCTCATGATCGACGCCGAGCTGGGCAATGCCGCACACGGCGGGGACGGGAATGACATTGGTGGCGTCGAGCCGCCCGCCAAGGCCCACCTCGATGATCGCGGCATCGGCGGGGTGTTCGGCAAAGGCTAGAAAGGCAGCAGCGGTTGTCGCTTCGAAAAAACTGGGGCCAATCGGTTCGGCAATGTCGAGCACGCGGCGCAGATAGTCGGCCAACATGTCGTCGCCGATCAAAGTGCCATTGATGCGGATACGTTCGTTAAAGCGCACCAGATGCGGGCTGGTATAGCAATGGACGCTTTTGCTGTCGGCTTCGAGCGCGGCACGCAACACCGCGCAAGTAGACCCCTTGCCATTGGTGCCCGCAACGTGAAAGACGGGCGGCAGGCGGCGTTCGGGATTGCCGAGCTGATCGAGCAACGCGGTAATACGCTCCAGCCCCAATGTGTCGCGCCCCGGTGACAACAGGCTCAAACGGTCAAGCTGCGCCTGCACCCCTGGATGATCGGACTTTGCATGGTCGGCCATGAATTACGCCCCTCCCCTAAAGGGGAGGGGCTTCATGCCGCAACCTTTACTGGGGCAAGATAGCCGATGACTTGCGCCAGTCGCTCGCGCAGATCCTTTCGGTGGGTCACCATATCGACCATCCCGTGGTCGAGCAGATATTCGGCGCGCTGAAACCCGTCGGGCAATTTTTCGCGGATGGTTTGTTCGATCACCCGCTGTCCGGCAAAGCCAATGAGCGCGCCGGGTTCGGCAATATGCACGTCGCCCAGCATCGCATAGCTAGCGGTGACGCCGCCCGTTGTCGGGTCGGTCAGCACGACGATATAGGGAAGGGACGCGCGCCGCAGCCGCTGAATTGCGACGGTGCTACGCGGCATTTGCATCAGCGATAAAATGCCTTCCTGCATCCGCGCGCCGCCCGCAGCGGTAAAAGCGATAAACGCACATTTGCGTTTCAGCGCGTCCTCCGCCGCAGCGACAAAGGCTTCACCAACCGCCAGCCCCATAGATCCGCCCATGAAGGCGAAGTCTTGCACCGCGACCACCGCTGGCTGACCGTCGATGCGGCCAAAGCCGGCTTGCAGCGCATCGCTATCCCCTGTTGTCGCGCGCGCAATTTTCAGGCGTTCGGCATATTTTTTGGAATCGCGGAACTTGAGCGGATCCTCGGGCACCTTGGGCATGGGTAATGCGGTGACACTGCCGTCGTCAAACAGCTGCGCAAATCGCACCGTAGCGCCGATGCGGTCATGATGGTCACAGCGCGGACAGACGCACAGATTGTCTTCCCACTCCTTCAGAAAGACAAGGTTGTGGCAGCCTTTGCACTTGTGCCACAAATTATCCTCGCTCTCGCGCTTGGCGATGAAGGGGATGGAGTTGCGAACCCGGTTGAGCCAGCTCATGTTGGCAGTTCCTCTCGTGCAGCGGCAATCGCGGTGCTGAGCGATGCCACATAGGCCTTTACCGCATCGGGGGCGTTTGCGCCATGCTGTGCTATCAATTCGACGATGGCAGAGCCAACGACGACGCCATCGGCGACACGCGCGATGGCTGCCGCTTGTTCGGGGGTGCGCACACCAAATCCGACCGCGACGGGCAGGGGGCTGGCGGCTTTGAGCCGCGCGACGGCTTTGGCGATGCTGTCCTGCGATGCCTGTTGTAGCCCCGTAATACCTGCGACCGAGACATAATAAAGGAAACCACCCGCGCCATCGAGCACGACGGGCAGCCGCGCAGCATCGGTGGTCGGCGTGGCAAGGCGGATGAGTGCCACGTCCGCAGCGCGCAATGCGGGGCCGAGTGCACCGTCCTCCTCTGGCGGAATGTCGACACAGATGACACCATCGACCCCGGCGGCGACGCATTGGTCGGCAAACCATGCGCTCCCGCGCCGCACCATCGGGTTGGCATAGCCCATCAGGACAAGCGGGATGGCAGGGTGACGCACCCGAAACGCTGTCGCAATCGCGAAAATATCCGCCGTGGTGGTGCCGCCGCTCAGGCTGCGCAGATTGGCGGCCTGTATCGCCACGCCATCGGCCATCGGGTCGGTGAATGGCATGCCAAGCTCGATCACATCGGCGCCACCCGCGACGAGCGCATCAAGGATGCACAGCGTGTCGGCCACGCTGGGGTCGCCCGCCGTCACAAAGGTGATGAGCGCAGGGTGGGGCTTGGCAAAGGCGGCGGCGAGGAGAGAGGGCATTTAGATGTTCACCCCCAACGCCTCAGCCACTGTGAAAATATCCTTGTCGCCGCGTCCGCACAGATTGGCGAGGATGATGGCGTCCTTGCCCATAGTCGGCGCGATTTTAGCGACGGCAGCGATGGCGTGGCTCGGCTCTAGCGCGGGGATGATCCCTTCGGTCCGACATAACAATTGAAAGCCCGCCAGCGCTTCACTGTCGGTGACGCTGGTATAATCGACGCGGCCAATGTCGCGCAGCCACGCATGTTCGGGGCCAATGCCGGGATAGTCGAGGCCCGCGCTAATCGAATGCGCTTCGTCAATCTGCCCGTCGGCGTCCTGGAGCAAATAGGTTTTGTTGCCGTGCAATATGCCCGGTGCGCCGCCAGCAAGGCTGGCCGCATGTTGCTTGTCGAGGCCATGCCCCGCCGCTTCGACGCCCAGCATTTTGACATCAACGTCATCAAGGAAAGGGTGAAACAAGCCAATCGCATTCGACCCGCCGCCAATTGCCGCCACCAGCATATCGGGCAGGCGACCTGTGCGGACCAGCATTTGTGCGCGCGCTTCACGCCCGATCACGCTTTGGAAATCGCGTACCATTTCGGGATAGGGGTGCGGGCCAGCAGCGGTGCCGATGATGTAGAATGTGTCGTGGACATTGGCGACCCAGTGGCGCAGCGCCTCGTTCATCGCGTCTTTGAGTGTCCGCGCGCCATTCTCCACGCTACGCACCTCCGCGCCGAGCAACTTCATCCGGAACACGTTGGGCGCTTGGCGTTCCATGTCGCGCGCGCCCATGAAGATGATACACGGCAGGCCAAAGCGCGCGCATACGGTCGCGGTCGCGACGCCATGCTGGCCAGCGCCCGTCTCCGCGATAATCCGCGTCTTGCCCATCCGCATCGCCAGCAATATCTGGCCGACGCAATTGTTGATTTTGTGCGCGCCGGTGTGGTTCAGCTCATCGCGTTTGAACCACACTTGTGCTCCGCCTAGCTCTTCGGTCAGGCGCGGCGCAAAATAGAGCGGGCTAGGCCGACCAACATAATGTTCGAGCAGGTCGTCAAATTGCGCCGCAAACGCAGGGTCCGCCTGTGCCGCGCGATAGGCGCGCTCAAGTTCGAGGATCAGCGGCATCAGCGTTTCGGCGACATAGCGTCCGCCAAAATCGCCAAAATGTCCGCGTGCGTCAGGGCCATTGCGAAATGAGTTGGGTGAAGCCTGGGTCATATACTCGCCGCTTGGATGAAGGCGGCGATTCTGTCCACATCCTTGATGCCGGGCGCGCTTTCGACCCCCGACGAGACATCGACCAAATCAGCCCTCGTAATGCGGATGGCTTCGGCCACATTGCTGGGGTTCAGTCCGCCAGCCAGCCCCCATGGCAGCTTGTGGTCATGCGCGGCGATGATCGACCAGTCAAAAGCGGTGCCTGTGCCGCCGGGCAGCGCCTGCGCCGGCGTGTCGAACAATATCCTGTCCGCCGCACCATGATAGCTTGCCGCGTCGTGCAGGGTCTGGATGTTCTGGACGCCCATCGCTTTCCATATCTCTGCCTTGCTGACCTGTTTGACCAGCCGCAGCCATTCAGGCGTTTCGGTGCCGTGAAATTGCACGATGTCCGGCTTGACGGTGGCGATGGCATGCGCGGTCAATTCGGCTGTCGCATTGACAAGCAACAGCGCGACGCGCACGCGTGCAGCCGCATAGGCACGCAGCGCGGCGGCGCGCTCCAGCGTCACATGGCGCGGGCTGGGCGCAAAATGCACCAGACCGATGTGCGATGCGCCCGACGCTATGGCCGCATCAATCGAGAATTCGGTTGAAAGCCCGCAAATTTTGACTTGGGTTGGCACGTGTTTAAAGCGTCGCTTCGATGGCCCGCACAGCCGCAACTGGGTCCGCCGCTTTGCTGATCGGGCGGCCGATGACAAGGATCGACGCGCCTGCCGCCGTTGCATCGGCAGGCGTGACGGTGCGTTTTTGATCGGCCATCACGCCGTTGCTGGGCCGCACGCCGGGGACGACGAAAAAGCCGCTCGTCCATGCTTTTTTGGCAGCGCGCAGTTCGTGCCCCGAACAGACGATGCCATCTAGCCCCGCCTCGCGCGACAAGGCGGACAGCCGTGCGACCTGTGCCGCTGGATCATGGTCGATGCCAATCGCGGTCAGATCATCATCATCAAGGCTGGTCAGCACGGTCACGCCGACCACCCTGGTATGCGTGCCCGCCGACGCCTTGGCATCCTCCAGCATCGCGCGGCCGCCAGCGGCGTGGATGGTCAGTATCGCGGGTTCGAGCGGGCGCAGCGCCTGCACCGCCTTGGCTACGGTATTGGGGATGTCATGCAGCTTGAGGTCGAGGAACAGCGGCAGGCCGACCCGCGCCATTTCATGCACCCCGTGGTGGCCATGCGCACAGAAAAACTCCAGCCCCAGTTTGAGGCCCCCAATATGCGTTTTCACTTTCGTCGCCAGCGCCTTTGCGGCGTCAAGGTCAGTGCTGTCGATGGCGAGGTAAATACGCGAGCTCATACGGAAGTCACCGCTTCGTCACTTGTGGTTGGTAATGGCGTTGGCGCGGGCGCGGGCGTTTTGAGCTGGGCTATCACTTGCTCCTGCACCTGTATCTTGCGCCCCAAGCGCCAGCGATTACCCAGATTGAACAGGAATGGCGGCAGGAACCCCATGAGGAAGACCAAGACGATGAGGATCGACAGCGGCAATTCAGCGACATAACCGGGCCATACTGAGACAGCGACGGGCTGTGAGTTAGCCACCGCAAATATGGTCAATATGACCGCGATGATGATCCATATGATGGTGCGGAATGCCTGCACGGCCTCTTCTCCCTCTATTGCGCCTGAGCGGAGCCTAGCTGAAAGCGGTGCAGGATAGAAGTGCCCGAATCTGTGAATTATAACGTGCCAAAAACGCGCTCGAAAATCGCGTCAACACGGGCCAAGTGATACCCAAGGTCAAACTTATCCTCGATTTCGGCGATGGACAGCGCGGCAGTGACATCGACATCGTCCTTGAGCAGCTCAAGCAACGACAATTGCCCGTCCGATTCCCATACCTTCATCGCATTGCGTTGAACCAGTGTATAGGCATTCTCGCGGCTGACCCCCGCCTGTGTCAGCGCCAGCAGCACGCGCTGCGAATGGACAAGTCCGCCCATTTTATCGAGATTTTTTTGCATCCGTTCGGGATAAACGAGCAATTTGTCGATCACCCCCGTCAGCCGCGCCAGCGCGAAATCAAGCGTTATTGTCGCATCCGGCCCGATATAGCGCTCAACCGACGAATGGCTGATGTCGCGTTCGTGCCACAGCGCGACATTTTCCATTGCAGGAAGCGCATAGCTGCGCACCATTCGCGCCAGGCCCGTGAGATTTTCGGTCAGCACAGGGTTGCGTTTATGCGGCATCGCCGATGAACCCTTTTGTCCGGCTGAGAAATATTCCTCCGCCTCCAGTACTTCGGTGCGCTGAAGATGGCGGATCTCGGTGGCCAGCCGCTCAATCGACGACGCGATGACGCCAAGCGTGGCAAAATACATCGCGTGCCGATCACGCGGGATGACCTGGGTGGAAATGGGTTCGGCGCTTAGTCCCAGTTTCGACGCAACATGTGCTTCGACACGCGGGTCGATATTGGCGAAAGTGCCGACCGCGCCCGAAATAGCGCAGGTGGCAATGTCGACCCTAGCCGCGACCAAGCGTTCACGGCCCCGCGAAAACTCGGCATAGGCCTGCGCCATTTTGAGGCCGAACGTTACCGGTTCGGCATGAATGCCATGGCTGCGCCCGATGCACGGGGTCATTTTATGCTCGAACGCGCGGCGTTTCAGCGCCCCCAGCAAAGCGTCAATGTCCGCTAATAACAGGTCGCTCGCCCGCGTCAGTTGCACCGCAAGCGCGGTGTCGAGCACGTCGCTACTGGTCATCCCCTGATGCATGAAGCGCGCATGATCTTCGCCACTATGCGCCGACACCAGCGAAGATACCCAGGTCAGAAACGCGATGACATCATGCTTGGTCACGGCTTCGATTGCGTCGATTGCCGCCACATCAATGGCGGGATTGGTCGCCCACCAGTTCCACAATGCCTGTGCAGCCGATGCGGGCACTGTGCCAATAGCACCCAAGGCCTCAGTCGCGTGCGCCTCAATCTCGAACCAGATGCGAAAACGTGCCTCGGCCTCCCATATTGCAGTCATTTCAGGGCGCGAATAGCGGGGAACCATATGAAGAACGCTCCTAAAGGGGACGGGTTGCCCGTGCCTCTAGCAGCGCGTGCCACCAGTGGCGAGTCGTCAGATCAATCCCTAAATCAAACCCTGCGATCGCATGCTGACATGCGTGCTGCGGCCAATGATGACATGGTCGTGAACGGCGATCCCAAGCCGCTTGCACGTATCGGCAATGTCCCGAGTGACGGCAATATCCTGTTTGCTTGGGCTTGCATCGCCGCTGGGGTGATTGTGGACAAGGATGATTGCGGCGGAACCAAGCTCGAGCGCGCGGCGCACGACTTCGCGGACATAGATGGCCGACTGGTCAATCGACCCATCGCTCATCACTTCATCGCGAATTAAATGATTGCGGCTGTCGAGGTGGAGCACACGCACCCGCTCGTTGAGGCGAAACGCCATGTCGGCGCGTAGATAATCGAGCAATCCCTGCCAATTGCCCAATATCGGGCGGTCCTGCACTTCGCCTTGCAATATGCGTAGCACACAGGCTTGGACAATTTTTATCGCTGCCGCGCTGGTTTCACCCATGCCTGTTACGCGTCGCAGCGATTCTGCATCGGCGCTCATCAGCGGGCCGATACCGCCAAACTCGCGCAGCAACGCTTTGGCCAACGCCTTGGTGTCGCGGCGCGGAATGGCCAGCGCGAGGAGATATTCGATCAGTTCGTGGTCGGACAGCGCGTCTCCGCCGACGCCGACTAACCGGTCACGCAGCCGCGCGCGATGGCCAGCGCCATCATGCGATTCGGATTTGGTCGGTTCATTCGGTTCAGGATTATCGCCCATGTCGGCTATGATAGCATGTCACTCGACACATTCTATAGTATTTGGCCGCTGCATTTGGCACTGTGTGAAGAAAGGGGCTAGACGGAGCGATAATGGCTGACCAACGCCTCTTGACCATCCCGCACCATGCGTAAGCGCAGCATCATTGCAATTACGCTGTCCAGTAGCGTCGCCATTGTGGCACTTGTTGCGTGGCTCAACCGCGCTGACATAGTGACGGGCTATGTCGATGATGCGCTGAAACAGCGCGGCGTTAATGCCAGCTATGATGTCGATCAGATAGGGCTGCGCACGCAGCGGCTGACCAATGTGGTGATCGGCGATCCTGCGCGGCCAGATTTGACAGCCGCGTTGATCGAAGTGACGATGCAATATGGGCTGTCCGGGCCAACTATTGCCGCTGTCCGCGCCGATGGTGTGCGCCTGCGCGGGCGGTGGACGGGGGATAAGTTCAGCTTTGGCGCGGTGGACAAATTGCTCCCCGCAGACGATGGCACGCCGCCCGAACTCCCCGACATTGCTCTGGCCTTGTCCCATGCCAGTGCGGCAATCGACACGCCTTGGGGCAAGATAGGGCTTGGCGCGGCCGGGACTGGCCATTTGCGCGACGGCTTTGCGGGGCGGCTGGCCCTCCGCGCGCCGCGCCTTGCTATGGCGGGCTGTTCGCTCGATGCGACAGAGGCGATGCTGCGGGTCAAGATAGAGCGCCAAGTGCCAATATTGGTCGGGCCGTTGGGGGTGAGTAGGCTGTCTTG
>JBBTFY010000002.1:0-7979 GCA_038041635.1 Pseudomonadota bacterium | reverse complement strand
TCCTGAGCGCCTGCAAGGCAGTCGAAGGGGGTTGTCCTTCTATGCGTTCAAGTAAAAACAGTGCTTCGACAAGCTCAGCACGAACGGGTTTAGGATAACATGCTTATCAACTTTTATCATTGCGCCGCCCGCGATGGACGAAGGCTGGTTCCCGCGCGCCCGCCTCGCAGCGAGCTGAACCAACTGATCGGGTTATACCATGTCGCGCTGCCGTCGAGGCTGAAGGTGATAAACTCTGCGCGACCGCCGATATTTTCAAGCGGCACCGCGCCGCCAACGCCCAAATAGGGCTGACCTGACGGAAAACGGCTGTCGCTGCTATTATCGCGATTATCGCCCATCACGAATACGCGCCCCGCAGGGACCAAATAAGGGCCAAAATCATCGGCGCATGGTTCAGAAGGGATACATTGGCGATGCCCTGAATCAATCGTGTCGTAATAAATACCGTTCGGCAAAGTTTCGCGAACAACCTGCACCATGCACCTTGCTGTGCCATCAGCGCCATTTTCGATACGGCCGCCATCGCAATTGTTGTTGGCGTCGAACGGCAAAGCACGTTCGGGCATCACTTCGCTTTTGATTGCGACGCCGTTGATGAATAGGCGGCCAGCGCGGGTTTGCACAATGTCACCCGCCAGACCAACGACGCGCTTGATATAATCCTCGCGCATGCCATTTGGCTCGACAATCACAACGTCGCCGCGCATCGGATAGCGCGACAGGACGCGGCCCTCGGTCGGTGGCATCAGGTGGAAACTTACGGAAGAAAATGACCAGCCATAGGGATATTTGCTGACCACCAAGCGGTCACCCTCCAGCAGGCCCGGCATCATCGACGCCGATGGGATGTAAAATGGCTTGGCGACAAAGCTGTGGATACAAAAGACGATCAGCAACAAGATGGCTAGATTGCGGATTTCGATCAGCCAGCTGGTGGTTTCTTCGGCCACCTCTGACGCGGGGATGGTTGCTGTCTCTTCACTCACTTAATCGTCTCCCTAAGCATCGCCCAGTGGCCGTGCTTCAAATATGATGAATGCTTGTGCCCACGGATGGTCGTCGGTCAAGGTCAAATGAATATGGATGGCATGGCCCGCAGGGGTCATCATCGCCACACGCGCCGCCGCGCCGCCCGATAGCGCCAGCGTCGGTGCACCGCTAGGCGCATTGACGACGCCGATGTCGCGCATGAACACACCGCGCTTGAACCCCGTGCCGACCGCTTTGGCGAACGCTTCCTTGGCGGCAAAGCGCTTGGCCAGCGTCCCCGCCTTGGTGAAGGGACGGCCGTTCGCCTTCGCGCGCTCGACATCAGTGAACACACGCATTTCAAAGCGGGTGCCAAAACGGTCGAGCGACCTTTGAATGCGCTCGATATTGCACAGGTCAGAGCCAAGCCCGATAATCATGACGGGCTCCTCTGGCCGTCATTGCGAGCGAAGCGAAGCAATCCAGAGGCGGCCTTGCACTGCTCTGGATTGCCGTGTCGGCCCGAAACGAGTTCGGTCCTCCTCGCAATGACGAACAATTTCATGCGGCTCACCGCGCTGCGTCCATCAACGCACGCATCCGCCGGATGCTCTCATCAAGGCCGATGAAGATCGCCTCGCCGACCAGATAATGACCGATATTAAGCTCGGCGAGTTGCGGGATGGCGGCGACGGGTACGACATTGTCGAATGTCAGGCCGTGGCCGGCATGGGGTTCGATGCCGTTTTTCCACGCCAGCGCTGCCGCGTCGGCGATGCGCTTTAGCTCGCTCGCGCGCTCTTCACCTTCTGTATGCGCATAGCGGCCGGTGTGCAGTTCAACCACCGGTGCGCCAATGCGGATGGCGGCGTCAATCTGGCGCGGGCTAGGCTCGATGAACAGGCTGACGCGGATGCCAGCGTCATTGAGGCGTGCGACAAATGGCGTCAGGTGGTTATGTTGCCCCGCCGCGTCCAGCCCACCCTCGGTCGTGCGCTCCTCGCGCTTCTCAGGGACGATACAGGCGGCGTGCGGGCGGTGACGCAGCGCTATGCTGAGCATCTCCTCGGTCGCCGCCATCTCGAGGTTGAGCGGGAGCGCGGTCGCGGCCATTATCCGCTCCAGATCGCCGTCGCGGATGTGCCGCCTGTCCTCGCGCAGATGCGCGGTGATACCATCACCGCCCGCCGCCGCGACAATCTGTGCCGCGCGCACGGGGTCGGGATGGTCGCCGCCGCGCGCGTTGCGGATGGTCGCCACATGGTCGATATTGACGCCCAGTCTGAGCGCAGGGGGGCGCAACCGTGAGGTCAAGCCACAACTGCCCTGCTGCCCGGCTTGATTGCTGGTGTTGCTGCGAGTTCAGGTGGCACGTCATCCGGCGCATAGGTCGGGAAATTGAGCGCAATCAGCGCGGTGTAGGGCACACCAAGGTCGGCATTACCCGCCGACCGATCAACCAGCGACGCGGCGGCGATAACCTCTCCCCCTTCGGCGGCGATGGTCGCCATCGCTTCGCGCGACGACAGGCCGGTCGTAACGACATCTTCGACCAGCAGCACTTTCGCGCCCGTGTCGATGGAAAAGCCGCGCCGCAGCTCGAATGTGCCTGTGGGGCGTTCGACAAAGATGGCGCGCCTGCCCAATGCGCGGCCGACCTCATGCCCGATGATGACACCGCCCATCGCGGGCGAGACGACAAGGTCGATGGCTTCACGCACCTCGCGTGGCAATTTACGCACCAATGCTTCGGCAAGGCGGCCTGCACGCGCGCCATCCATCAACACCCGTGCCGCTTGGAGATAATGCCCGCTGTGTCGCCCAGAAGAGAGCAGGAAGTGGCCCGTCAACAGCGCCTGAGCGGCGCGAAATTCGTTCAATATGTCGTCGTCGGTCATAATCGTTCTTGAAAACCTTGGGGGAGAGGAGAGGAAAGGTTGATACCCACACTTAGTGGTGCTTGTGGCTGGCGACAAGCCAGTCTATAGCGCGCGAAAATCCGCATGCCGTTTTGCGGCGTGACGGAGGATGAATTGATTCGACCGGGGATGGATCGCCATATTATGATCAAATTAAAGCGCATATTCCTTGCCGCGATGGTTGCCTTTGCGCCCGTTGCAGCGAACGCAGCGGTATCTGCATCTGCTACAGCGCCGACGGAAACGGCTACTCCTGCGGTCTCCGACCCGGCGGCTACGGCTGTCACGGCCCCGGCGTTTGAGCATGCGCGTCCGGTTGCTGGTGTAGGGCAGCCCGTGTCCGGTGGCGTTGATTTTCAACCGCAAGTGACGGCCAATGGCGAATATGCCAAGTGGCTCAATAATGCGGTATTGCTGCCGATTATTACGGTCATCTCGCTGTTTGTCTTGGGGCTGATGCTGTGGATCATGGTGCGCTACCGTGCTGCGGCAAATCCCGAGCCCTCAAAAACAACGCATAATACTTTCATTGAAATCGTCTGGACGCTGGTTCCTGTGCTCATCCTTGCGGGGGTTTCGGTCCCCTCGATTGACCTGTTGGCGCGGCAATATGCCCCGCCGCCAGCCGACGCAGTGACGATCAAGGTCACGGGCTATCAATGGTATTGGGGTTATGAATATCCCGACCATGCCATTCCTGAAATGGTGTCGCGGATGTCCGATCGCGCGACGGCAGAGGCAAATGGCGAACCGTTCCAGCTTGCCGTCGATAACCGCATGGTTGTTCCTGTCGGCCAGACGGTCAAACTGATCGTGCGCGGGTCCGACGTTATTCACAGCTTTGCGGTCCCCGCCTTGTGGGTCAAGATGGACGCGGTGCCGGGCCGCCTCAACGAAGTGACATTCCGCGCTGAGCAAGAGGGCGTCTATTACGGCCAATGTTCCGAACTGTGCGGGGTTGACCATGGCTATATGCCAATCGCGGTCGAGGTGGTGAGCGCGGCGCGCTTTGCCCAGTGGGTCGCCAGCAAGGGCGGGACGATGCCCGGTTCCGCAGTCGTTGCTACACCCGATACTCCTGCACCTGTGGCCGCCGCCGCAGCTGCCCGCTGACCTGATACGAAGGACGCGTAAAAATGACTAGCATTGCCGCCACCGCCGATCATCACGATGACCATGCCGACCACAAACCCGGCTTTTTCACCCGTTGGTTCATGTCCACCAATCACAAGGATATTGGCACGCTCTATTTGATCTTTGCCATTTTTGCGGGCGTGGTTGGCGGCGCATTGTCGGGACTGATGCGGCTCGAACTCGCTCAGCCGGGCATCCAATATCTGCCTTGGCTGGCCGAAACGCTGGGCGGTGCGGGCGATGTGACTGCTGGCCACCATATGTGGAATGTAATGATCACCGCGCACGGCCTGATCATGGTGTTCTTCATGGTCATGCCCGCGATCATTGGCGGTTTTGGTAACTGGTTCGTGCCGTTGATGATCGGCGCGCCCGACATGGCGTTCCCACGCATGAACAATATCAGTTTCTGGCTGACCTTTGTTGCTTTTTGCATGTTGTTTGGGTCGATGTTCGTGCCCGGCGGGTCAGGCAATGGTGCGGGCACGGGCTGGACGGTCTATGCTCCGCTTTCGACCAGTGGCTCGGTCGGGCCAGCGGTGGACATGGCGATTTTCTCGCTCCATCTTGCGGGCGCGGCGTCGATATTGGGCGCGATCAATTTCATCACCACCATCTTCAACATGCGTGCGCCGGGCATGACGCTGCACAAAATGCCGCTGTTCGTGTGGTCGGTGCTGGTCACAGCATTCCTATTGTTGCTCGCGCTGCCGGTTCTGGCGGCGGCTATCACAATGTTACTGACCGATCGTAATTTCGGCACCGCATTTTACGATGCGGCCGGCGGCGGTGACCCCGTGCTGTATCAGCATCTGTTCTGGTTCTTTGGCCATCCCGAAGTCTATATCATGATCCTGCCGGGCTTTGGTATCGTCAGCCAGATCGTCTCGACCTTCTCGAAAAAGCCGATTTTTGGCTATCTCGGCATGGCCTATGCGATGGTCTCGATTGGCGTTGTCGGTTTCATCGTCTGGGCGCACCACATGTTCACCGTTGGCATGAGCGTCGATGTGAAAATGTATTTCACCGCCGCGACTATGGTGATTGCGGTGCCGACAGGCATCAAGATTTTCAGCTGGCTCGCGACGATGTGGGGCGGATCGCTAAGTTTCAAGACGCCGATGATGTGGGCGCTTGGGTTCATATTCATGTTCACCGTTGGCGGTGTGACGGGCGTTGTCCTTGCCAATGGCGGCGTCGATCAGAATCTGCACGACACCTATTATGTCGTCGCCCACTTTCACTATGTGCTGTCGCTGGGCGCTGTGTTCGCGCTGTTCGCGGGCTTTTATTACTGGATCCCCAAAATGTCGGGACGGATGTATAGCGAGCTGCTGGGCCAACTGCATTTCTGGGTATTTTTCATCGGCGTCAATGTGATGTTCTTTCCAATGCACTTCCTCGGGCAACAGGGCATGCCGCGCCGCATTCCCGATTATACCGAAGCCTATGCCTATTGGAACCAGATCGCCTCGATCGGCTATGCCATCATGGGCGTTGGCGTCGTGATTTTCTTCATCAACGTCTTTTATACGCTGTTCGCGGGCAAGAAGGCGGGCGACAATCCGTGGGGCGAAGGGGCGACGACGCTGGAATGGACATTGTCCAGCCCGCCGCCGTTCCACCAGTTTAACGACCTGCCCAAGATAGATTGATGGGTATGTCGGCGAACGCCGCACTGGTGATGCCTGCGGATTGGCGCGATTTCCTCGCGCTGACCAAACCGCGCGTGATGAGTCTCGCCATCTTCACCGCTTTGTGCGGGATGCTGGTGGCACCAGAGCCTATTCACCCGACGCTTGGGCTTGCGGCGATTATAGCGATTGCACTGGGTGCGGGGGCGTGCGGTGCGCTCAACCAGTGGCTTGAGGCTGATATAGACGCAAAGATGCGCCGCACCGCGTCGCGGCCATTGCCAGCGGGCCGGATGGAGCGTGCGTCGGCGTTGCACTTTGGCGTCGGGCTGGGCGTGTTTTCGGTGCTGCTGCTGGGCGTTGCAACCAATTGGCTGGCGGCGGCAGTGCTGGCCGCGTCGATTATCTATTACCTTATCATCTACACGATGTGGCTTAAACCGCGCACACCGCAGAACATCGTCATCGGCGGCGCGGCCGGAGCTTTCCCGCCACTGATCGGCTGGGCCGCCGCAATGGGCGATTTAAGCTGGGGCGGAGATATGGTGCCGACATTGCCGTGGCTGTTATTCCTGCTGATATTTCTGTGGACGCCGCCGCATTTCTGGGCACTGTCGCTGTTTGTGCGCACCGATTATGCCAATGCCGGCATCCCAATGTTGCCCGTTGTGGCGGGCGAGGCTGTAACACGGCGGCATATTTTACTTTATACCGTGCCGATGGCAGCAGCGGCGACCCTACCATGGCCCATGGGCTATGCGGGCGCACTCTATGGGGTCACGGCCTGTGCCATGACGCTGGCATTCGCCGTGCTGGCTGCGCATGTGGCGCTGCGGACAAGTGGCAAAGGCGACGCGATGGCCCCTGAAAAACGGCTATTTGCCTTCTCGATAGCCTATCTCTTCATCCTGTTTGCGGCGATTGTCGCCGATCACTGGATTGTCTTGGTATGACCCATGAGCCCCCATTTGACATGACCGAATATCGCCGCCGCCAGGCTGCGCGGGCGCGGGTCATGGGCCTTGGCCTTGTTGCGCTTGCGGCTCTGATATTCTTTGTCACCATTGCCAAGATGGGATTGGCCCAGTGACGAGCGTCGCCGCTCTGCAATCGCGGCGCAATACGCGCACTGCAATGCTGGCGGGGCTGCTGGCCATTGTAATGGTCGGGCTAGGTTTTGCTGCGGTGCCGCTATATAGCCTATTTTGCAGCGTCACCGGGTTTAACGGCACGACGATGCGGGTCAGCGAAGCCCAAGCGGCCAATGTGCAAGTCGTCGATGGTCAGACCATATCGGTGCGGTTCGATTCGAACGTTGCCCCCACATTGCCATGGACTTTCCGGCCCGAACGAACGCGTGATACATTGAGCATCGGCGCACGCGACATGATGATATTCGTGGCGCGCAACCTGTCCGACCGCCCTGTCACTGGCACCGCGACATTCAATGTTACGCCCAGCCAAGCCGGGCCATATTTCACCAAAATCCAGTGTTTCTGTTTTACCCAGCAACGGCTGGAGCCGGGACAGGAAGTTCGGATGCCGGTGGTCTATTATATCGACCCGCGCATTTTGGACGACCCGGACGCGCGCGGCGTTCACGAAATCACATTATCATACACCTTCTTCCCTGTGGACGAAGGGGATGTGGGCAGTTAAGGCCCAATCTACGAACATTAAAGGGGAATGCCGTCATGGCCGTTGCCAAGAACCATGATTACCATCTAGTAGAACCCAGCGTCTGGCCATTGGTCGGGGCGTTTGCCGCGCTGACCATGTTCGGCGGGCTGGTTGCGTGGATGCACGACGCGTCGCTTGGCCCATGGATATGGGGCTTGGGCATTGCGGGCATCCTTGCCACTTTCTTTTTCTGGTGGGCCGATGTCATCCGCGAGGCGCATGGCGGCGACCATACCCCCGTGGTTCAGCTGCACCTGCGTTACGGCATGATCTTGTTCATCGCGTCCGAAGTGATGTTCTTTCTCGGCTGGTTCTGGGCTTGGTTCGACTTTTCGCTATTCCCCGTCGCGCTGGAATATGCCGATGGCGTCACCAATAATATGACCGGACAGGACGGCGCGATTGCCCTGATGCAATGGCCGCCCAAGGGGATTGAGGTCATTAACGCCTTTGACCTGCCGCTCATCAACACGCTGATCCTGCTCTGCTCTGGCACCACCGTCACTTGGGCGCATCATGCGTTGCTGCATAACGACCGCAAGGGGCTTATTCGCGGCCTGTGGCTGACGATATTGCTCGGCATGCTGTTCACCTCGATTCAGGCCTATGAATATGCGCACGCGCCATTTCCTTTCGGCGG
>JBBTFY010000001.1:0-11107 GCA_038041635.1 Pseudomonadota bacterium | reverse complement strand
GCACTGGATTGCTTCGTCATTACATTCCTCGCAATGACGAGAAAAGCTAACTATTCCCAAACCCGCTCGTATCGTTGCCCTAGCCCTGTCAGCAATTCATATTGCGACAGGCCGGATTGTACGGACGCGGATGGCAAGTGATAGTCAATGCTCACCCAATCGCCCGCCTGCACTTTGCAACCATCGGGAATGAGCAGCGTGACAATATCCATCGACACGCGCCCCACAACGGGCAGGCGCTGTTCCGCGAAATGCGCGCTTCCTTTATCGGAAAACCCACGCAAATAGCCATCGGCATAGCCAAGATTGATCGTCGCGATACGGCATGGCGTGGTTGCGGCCCATGTCGCGTTGTAGCCAACATGGTCGCCGGCACGCAGATCACGCACCTGTAGCACCTCAGCCTCAGGCGTTACAACTTGGCGTATATGCCCCTCGGCCTCAACGCGCGGCACCCCGCCGTAAAGCGACAATCCTGGACGCGTCAGATCAAAACAATAGTCGCGGCCAAGGCAAATCCCCGCGCTGTTGGCGAGGCTGTAACGCTGCGCCATCACCCGTGATTTCACATCTGTAAACAGCCGAAGCTGCACAGCATTCTGTGCGCTACCCTCATCAGCGCTGGCCAGATGGCTCATCGCCGTGTGAATAGATAGCCCATCAAGTGCACCTGCTGACACCTCTTCAGGCGACAGACCTAGCCTGTTCATGCCAGTATCGATCATCACATCGCATTGGCCGCCCCCGCTCTCACGCCACAGCTTTACTTGCTGGGTGCTGTTCAATACTGGACGCGCGTTGATATCCCGTGCCATCGGCAAATCTGCTGGCCGCACACCATGGAGTACCGACAGCGCGCAGCCATTGATTATCGGCGCTATCTTTTCCGCCTCCGCCCATGTCGCAACGAAAAAATCGCGGCACCCTGCCCCAGCCAAATACTCTGCGACTTCAATAGCGCCGAGCCCGTAACCGTCGGCTTTAATAGCGGCGCCGCACGCAGCGCCAAAGCTTTGCCCATGCAGCCAGCGCCAATTATGGATCAGCGCCTCTCTTGAGAGACGCAATCGAAGCGGAGCGGTTGGCGCATCTCGCTCAGACATACGCAGGATCATCGGGCAGCCAAGCCCAAGTCACGATCAGCGCCATCGCCACCACCACCCATGTGTACCATAGGCCGCTGTAGGGGTCGCCGGTCCGCGCAATGATCAGCGTCGCAATCAACGGCAGGAAGCCCCCAAAATAGCCGGTGCCGATATGATAGGGGATCGACATCGACGAATAGCGGACGTGCGGCGGGAACATTTCACTGAGCAGCGCCGCGACCGGGCCATAGGTTGCACCCGACAGCGCAGACAACAGCAACAGTATCGCGGCGATGGTGATGGTCTGCTGCGCCGTCGGGATGATAGTAGCCGCAGATGCGGTGCTGGCGGCGCTACCTTGCAACGCGGCACCGATCGCCCAGAAACAGGGGAACAGCAGCAGCAATGTCAGCGCATAGCCCCAGACAATCGGCTTCTTGCGCCCAACGCGGTCGGACAAGTGGCCGAAATAGATGAAAAAGCTCATCCCCACCAGCGCCGACGCACCGACGATCAGTTGCGCATGCGTCTCCTCAACATGCATTGGCCCGGTCAGAAAGGTCAGACCGGAAAACATCGCGGTGTACCAGATGACGGTCAGCCCCGCCGCGATACCAAATAGCGCGACAAAGATGCGTTTCTTGTTGCCGGGATAGGTGAAACTCTCCTTAAGCGGGTTCTTCGCCAACTCGCCCTCGGCCTTCAACGCCTGAAACACCGGGCTTTCCGACAGTTTGAGCCGCATCCACAGCGAAATGCCGAGCAACACCACCGACAATATGAATGGCACGCGCCACCCCCATGCCGTCCATGCGGCTTCGCTGAACGCCGCCTTGCACCCCAGAACCACGCACAGGCTGAGGACAAAGCCGCCGACCACGCTCGCTTGGATAAAGCTGGTATAATAACCGCGTCGGTCGGGCGGCGAATGTTCGGCAACATAGATCGCCGCCCCGCCATATTCACCGCCCAGCGCCAGCCCCTGCATGATCCGCAGCAGGATGATGATGACCGGGGCGGCTATCCCGATTGTCGCCACCGATGGCACAAACCCCACTCCGGCGGTCGCAATCCCCATCAGTGTAACCGTAACCAGGAACGTATATTTGCGTCCCAGTCGATCACCCAGAAAACCGAACAGGACAGCGCCCAGCGGGCGAAAGCCGAACCCGACGGCAAAGCCCGCCCACACCACGATCTGCTTTACCAAATCATTGTCCGACGGCACGAAAGCGGTGCCGATGATCGCCGCCAAAGTGCCGTAGATAAAAAAATCATACCATTCGAAAATGGTCCCGGCAGAGGACGCGGCGATGACCAGGCGGATGTCCTTTGCCGACGGCTGATAATCTACAGCATGGTCGTTGATGGTTGCTTCGGTCATAGTCTCTCCCCCGCCTCTATGGGTGTTACCGCATCCTTAACGCCCTTCACCCCTTGCACAAGGGGCGGTTTCGCGGCAGCATTGCCCAATGACCCGCTTTATCGACCTGTCGATCCCGATCACCAATGATGTGGTTTCCGACCCGCCCGTGATGCGCCCCCAGATCACCTATATGACGCACGAGAATACGTGGGAACAGATCGCAATGTTCTTTCCCGGGCTGACCCGCGATGACCTGCCCGATGGCGAAGGCTGGGCGGTGGAGAGCCTGACGCTCAGCACCCACAACGGCACGCATATGGACGCGCCGTGGCATTTTCACTCAACGACGGATAGCGGCGCGACCCCTGCCCCGTCGATTGACGAGGCACCGCTCGATTTGTTTTTCTGCCCAGGGGTGAAGCTCGATTTTTCGCACGTGCCAGCGGGCCATGTCGTCAGCGCGGCGGAGGTTGAGGCGGAACTGACACGGATTGGCTATGCGCTTAAACCGCTCGACATCGTTCTGGTGCAATCGGGTGCGGTTTACGGGACAGACAATTTCACCGACCAAGGATGCGGCATGGGCGCAGAGGCAACATTGTATTTGACCGAGCGGGGCGTGCAGGTGGTTGGCACCGATGCGTGGAGCTGGGACGCGCCGTTCAGCCACACAGCGCGAAAATGGGCCGAAACCCGCGACCCGAGCATCATCTGGGAGGGGCATAAGGCGGGGCGGATCAATCCCTATTACCAGATTGAGAAGCTGACCAACCTGTCCGCCCTGCCCGCGTTCGGCTTCACGCTCAGCTGTTTCCCGGTCAAGATCGAGCGGGCGAGCGCGGGGTGGATCAGGGCTGTGGGAATAGTGGAGGATTAACGACCTACGCTATCTCCAATATAACCGCATCAACCGCAAGGCTGTCGCCCGCCGCCGCGCTGAGCGATTTCACTACGCCCGATTTCTCTGCGCGCAGGATATTTTCCATCTTCATCGCCTCGACCACAGCCAGTGGCTGCCCCGCCTCGACCTTGTCACCCGCCGCCACATGCAGCGCGACCAGCAGACCTGGCATCGGCGCGAGCAGGAAACGCGACAGATCGGGTGGCACTTTCTCGATCATATGGCGGGCGAGCGGCGCAATATGGGCGGGGAGCACGCGAACCTTATGGCTTACGCCGCGTGTATTGAGCGTGAAGCCGGTGCGCGTTTTGGCGATTTTCACCGCTAAAAACTCCGTTCGCCCTGAGCCTGTCGAAGGGCTGCTTTCCGCTTCCGCAGAAAAGGGCAGTGCCCTTCGACTGCCTTGCAGGCGCTCAGGACAGGCTTCGACAAGCTCAGCACAAACGGTTAAGGGGAGTATCTCCGCCTCGATCAGGCGGTCCCCCGGCGTATATTCCATGGCTAAATAAAGAGGTTCCCCGTCCACCGTCACCTCGTCACCGGACAGTATCACATCATGCACCGCGTCGCCGACCTGGACCTGCCAGCCAGCAGGCGGATCAAGCCTGTCCCCCAACTGTCCATCGACCCGACGCGCGCGGTCGGCTTCTGCCGTCGCTGCGAAGGCCGCAATCGCGCTGAGTGAGCGGAGCAGATCGGGCGAAGCGGGCGCACCTTTGAAACCGTCGGGATATTCCTCGGCGATGAAGCCCGTCGTGATGTCGCCGACGCGAAAGCGCGGGTGCTGCATGATCGCAGAGAGGAAGTCGATATTGTGGCCAACACCCTCGATTTTGAATTGGTCGAGCGCAGCAATTTGAAGGTCTATCGCTTCATCGCGGGTCGCGCCGTGGGTGATGAGTTTGGCGATCATCGGGTCATAGAAGATCGAGACTTCGCCGCCCTCCGCCACGCCGTCATCGATGCGAACACCCTCGCTTGCCACTGGAGGATTGTAGCGCACCAACCGCCCTGTGCTCGGCAAAAACCCACGGTAAGGGTCTTCGGCATAGACGCGGGTTTCAACTGCCCAGCCGCCGAGTTTCACATCGTCTTGGTCAAGAGCGAGCTTTTCACCCGCCGCCACGCGGACCATCTGTTCGACCAGATCAATCCCAGTGATGCATTCGGTCACCGGATGCTCGACCTGCAACCGCGTATTCATTTCAAGGAAGTAGAAACTCTCGCCGCTCGGGTCCGCGCCCGAGACGATCAACTCGACGGTGCCGGCGCTGTAATAGCCAACCGCGCGGGCCAGTGCGACGCATTGCTCGCCCATCGCCTTGCGCATCGCGGGCGTGACGAAGGGTGACGGCGCTTCCTCGACCACCTTTTGATGGCGCCGCTGGATGCTGCATTCACGCTCGTTCAGGTAGAGGATATGGCCGTGCTTATCGCCCAATATCTGGATTTCGATGTGGCGCGGGTTCAGGATGAATTTCTCGATGAACACACGGTCATCGCCAAACGAGTTGAGTCCCTCGCGCTTGGTCGCCTCAAACCCTTCGCGCACGTCCTGTTCATTATACGCCAGCCGCATCCCCTTGCCGCCGCCGCCAGCGCTGGCTTTCATCATCACCGGATAGCCGATTTCGCCCGCAATGTGCACCGCATGCTCGGTATCGTCAATCTCGCCGACAAAGCCAGGTACAACGTTAACGCCCGCCGCCATCGCCAGTTTCTTGCTCTCAATCTTGTCACCCATTGCCGCGATAGCGTTCACCGGCGGACCGATAAAGGCGATGCCGTTATCGGCCAGCGCCTGCGCAAAGCTGGTGCGTTCGGACAGGAAGCCATAGCCCGGATGCACCGCCTCGGCCCCGGTTTGTTTGCACGCCGCGATGATTTTGTCGGCCAACAAATAAGACTGCGCGGCAGGCGACGGGCCGATATGCACCGCCTCGTCGGCCATAAGCACAAAGGGCGCGCGCGCATCGGCGTCCGAATAGACCGCAACGGTCGCGATCCCCATGGCCTTTGCGGTGCGAATGATCCGGCAGGCAATTTCACCACGATTGGCGATGAGGATTTTTTTGAACATGGACTTCTATCCTTGCGAGTAACATGCTTGCCATGTCATGCTTGATGTGTTAAAAAAATCGTGATCAAAAGCTTTGCCAACCGCGCAACTGAACGCTTTGCACAGGACGGCAAGGCGAAGTTCACAGGGATGGATGTCGCCAAGGCTTTCGCGCGGCTGCAGGTTCTTCACGCTGCCACGTCGCTCGATGACATCTCGCCGCTCAAATCGGTCGGGCTGCATCCGCTGGTTGGGAGCCGGAAGGGCCAATGGGCGATGACAATCAACGGCCCGTGGCGGCTGGTGTTCCGCTTCAAGGATGGCAACGCCGAACAAGTCGAGATTGTTGATTACCACTAAGGACATGAGATGACCCAATTCGCATTCCAGCAAATCCACCCCGGCGCAATCCTCAAGGAGGAGCTTGAAGCACGCGGGCTGAGCGCCAACGCTTTTGCGCTCAAATTGCGCGTACCACCGCAGCGGATACAGGACATTGTCGCCGGACGGCGCGGTATTTCGCCAGAGACGGCATTGCGACTAGAGGCAAGCCTAGGCACACCTGCGCGACTATGGCTCGACATGCAGGCGGGGTATGACCTATTCCACGCCGAAGCACGGTTTGGCGATGCGGTTCGCGAAGAGGTAATGGCCGCCTGACCAAAAGGCGCGCGGGCATCGGCATCGGAATAGACGGCAACGGTGGCGATCCCCATCCGCCGCGCCGTCTTGATCACCCGGCAAGCAATTTCGCCACGGTTGGCGATGAGGATTTTTTTGAACATTACCCCTGCCCCTCGGCAATTTCTCTGAGCTGCTCAGTGCGCGCTTCTGTCAATGCTGTCATGCACAGGCTATACAGCATTGGCTCCATGCTGCCACCAATCGCATCATAGCTGTTCAGGACGCAATGATTGTCACGAAAGGTCAGCCATGCGCGCTGCGCCGCCAACAGGCTTTCAACAAAACCGCGACGTCTATCGCGCCGCACATCGGCAATTTCGCGGTCCGAGATGCGAGCGACCGCCAATGCCAGCCTCCACTGCCTATTTAACTCAGCATCTGCACGTTGATATGCAATATGCGCACATTGGTTCATGTCAGCCTGCGTGACCTGATCGTCGCAATCAAGCGCTGGCTCGGCGGCAGCAATTACCATAGCCAGCAATAGCATCACTCCGCCGCCTCCCGCACAGCGCATGCCCTAAGCGGCTCCTCCGCCTCCATCGCGCGCAGCCCAAGCTTGGCCATCAATGCCGCGTCCTTGTCGTCGCCTGCATTGGCTGCGGTCAAGAGCTTGTCACCGGTGAAGATGCTGTTCGCGCCAGCCATGAAGCATAACGCCTGTGTCGCCTCACTCATGCTCTCGCGCCCCGCGCTCAACCGCACCATGCTCATCGGCATGGTGATGCGCGCGACCGCAACCACGCGGACGAACTCGATGTCATGAATCTTCGCCAGCGGTGTGCCCGCCAGCATGTCGCCCAACACGGTGCCTTTCACGGGAACCAGCGCGTTGACCGGAACGCTTTCGGGATGGCGCGGCAGGGTGGCCAGCGCGTGGATGAAGCCGACGCGATCTTGGCGGGTTTCGCCCATGCCGACGATACCGCCACAGCACACCGCTATGCCCGCTTCGCGCACCTCGGCAAGCGTATCGAGCCTGTCCTGAAACGTCCGTGTGGTAATAACATTGCCGTAATATTCTGGCGAAGTATCAATATTATGGTTGTAATAATCGAGGCCCGCTGCCGCCAACGCTCGCGCCTGTTCGCCGCTGAGCATCCCCAGCGTCATGCATGTTTCCAAGCCCATATCGCGGACGCCCGCAACCATCGCGGTGATGGCATCCATGTCGCGGTCCTTGGGGTTGCGCCACGCCGCGCCCATGCAAAATCGCTGTGATCCTGCGGCTTTTGCCTCTGCGGCGGAGGCGAGAACGGCGGATACATCCATCAATTTTTCGGCTTTTACGCCGCTATCGGCGGACGCGCTCTGCGAACAATAGCCGCAATCTTCTGGGCAGCCACCGGTCTTGATCGACAGCAGCGTGCACAGCTGGATTTCCCCGGCGGCGTGATGCGCGCGGTGCACGCTCTGCGCTCGGAACATCAGTTCACCGAACGGCAGGTCAAACAGGGTAGCTATTTCGGCACGGGTCCAGTTAGTGCGGGTGGTCAATCATTGTCTCCTAATGGTGGCATATTGTGCCCCAGCAGCCGCAGCACATCGGCCGCGCATTCTACCACGTTGGAACCGGGGCCATAGATGCCCTGCACCCCCGCATCGCGCAGAAAATCATAGTCCTGCGGCGGGATCACGCCGCCGACGATCACCTTGATATCGCTGCGGCCCGCGTCGCGCAGCCTGCCCAAAAGTTCGGGGATAAGTGTCTTGTGCCCCGCCGCGAGCGAGGATGCGCCGATGACATCGACCGCGCTGTCGAGCGCAAGCACCACCGTTTCCTCCGGCGTCTGGAACAATGGGCCGCTGACCACGTCAAATCCCATATCGCCGAATGCACTAGCGATGATGTTCGCCCCGCGATCATGCCCATCCTGCCCCATTTTAGCGACGAGCAATTTGGGTTTGCGCCCCAGGCGGCGCGCGACCGCCTGCACGCCAGCGACCACCTGAATATAGCGCGCGTCACCCGCATAGGCCGCGCCGTAAATGCCTTGCACCGGGGTCGGCGCGGTGTGGTAACGGCCAAAGGCGGCCTCCATCGCATCGGATATTTCACCAAGCGATGCACGGGCGCGGGCCGCATCTACGGCGAGGGCGAGCAAGTTTCCGCCGCCCGTCGCACCTTCGGTCAACCCAGAGAGCGCCGCCTGACAGGCCGCCTCGTCCCTTGCAGCCTTCATCGCCTTCAGCCGCGCAATCTGGCCATCGCGCACCGCGTGATTGTCTACCTCCAGCGTGTCGAGATGCTCTTCGTTGGCCAGTTTATATTTGTTGACCCCGACGATCACGTCCTCGCCCTTGTCCACCCGGGCTTGGCGGGCGGCAGCCGCTTCTTCGATCAGCCGCTTGGGCATTCCCGATGCAACCGCCTTGGTCATCCCGCCCAGTACATCGACTTCCTCGATAAGCGCCCATGCCTGTTCAACCAGTTCCGCCGTCAAAGCCTCAACATAATAGGAACCGCCGAGCGGATCGACGACGCGCGTGATCCCGCTTTCCTCGGCCAGCACGATCTGGGTGTTGCGTGCGATCCGCGCAGAGAAATCGGTCGGCAGCGCAATCGCCTCGTCCAGCGCATTGGTGTGGAGCGACTGCGTGCCGCCCAGCGTCGCGGCCATGGCCTCAATCGTCGTGCGGATGACGTTGGTATAGGGATCCTGCTCCTGCAAGCTGACGCCCGACGTCTGGCAATGCGTGCGCAGCATCTTGGAACGCTCGTCCTTTGCGCCCGCTGCGTCCATCACCCGCCACCACAGCGTGCGCGCCGCGCGCAGTTTCGATACCTCCATAAAGAAATTCATGCCGATCCCGAAGAAGAACGACAGGCGCGGCGCAAATGCGTCAATATCGAGGCCGGTGGCCATTGCGCGCCGCACATATTCCTTGCCGTCAGCGATGGTGAAGGCCAGTTCCTGCACCGCCGTCGCCCCGGCTTCGTGCATATGATAGCCCGAAATCGATATGCTGTTGAACTTGGGCATATGCGCCGAGGTGTAGGCGATGATGTCCTGAACGATCCGCATCGAAGGCTCAGGTGGATAGATATAGGTGTTGCGGACCACGAACTCCTTGAGGATGTCGTTCTGGATCGTCCCGTCGAGAGCGGCGAGCGGCACCCCCTGCTCCTCGCCCGCGACGATGAAGAAAGCGAGGATCGGGATCACCGCGCCGTTCATCGTCATGCTGACCGACATTGACCCAAGCGGGATGCCGTCGAACAGGATTTTCATATCCTCAACGCTGTCGATGGCGACGCCCGCCTTACCGACATCGCCGATCACACGCGGGTGATCGCTGTCATAGCCGCGATGCGTGGCAAGGTCGAAGGCGACGCTGAGGCCTTTTTGCCCGGCGGCGAGGTTGCGGCGATAGAAAGCGTTGCTTTCCTCAGCGGTGGAAAAACCCGCATATTGGCGGATCGTCCATGGCCGCCCGGCATACATGGTTGCGCGCACCCCGCGCGTGAACGGCGCAAAGCCTGGCAGGTCAGCGTCACCCGCATCCGTTCCAATATCGTCCGCCGTATAGAGCGGCTTGACCGCAATCCCCTCTGGCGTGTGCCAGATCAGGTCCCTAAACGCATCTGGGCCCTTGACCTCTTTGGCGGCGAGCGCCTCCCAGTCTTTTTTATCTGCCATTATTGTCCTGTGAAGACTGGCTTGCGCTTTTGCAAGAAGGACATGCCGCCCTCCATAGCATCGGCGCTACTCCCCGCAATCCGTTGCCCATCCGCTTCGCGGAGCAGAGCAGTAGCATAATCGCTGTCGAGTGCAGCTGCGATATTTTGCCGCATGATCCCCAGCGCCAGCGTTGGGCCGTTCGCCAGTCGTGCGGCGAGGGCGCGCGCCGCATCTATCAACGCCGCATCCTCGACGCATTTATAGACCAACCCCCAATCGGAGGCCTGTTGCCCGCCAATCTTCTCGCCCAACAACATCATCTGTGTTGCCCGCGCCTTTCCAATCAAACGGGCGAGCATCCACGAAGCACCGCCATCGGGCACCAGACCGATATTGACGAAGGCTTGCAGAAAATAGGCGCTTTTGCTCGCGATAACGAAATCTGCCGCGAGCGCGAGGCTACACCCAATCCCCGCCGCTGGGCCATTAACCGCCGTAATGACGGGCACAGTGAGGCCTGACAGCTTGAGCATAAGCGGGTTATAGCTGCGGGTCAGCGCCTGATAGGCCGCCGGACCACCGCTAAGTGCACGCTCGCCCCGCGTGGCCAGATCGGCGCCAGAACAAAAGGCTCGCCCCTCGCCCGTGATGAGCACACAGCGCACACCATCCAACTGGTCGAGCGCATTGCCAATCTCGTCGGCCATGCCTGGTCCCATCGCGTTGAGGCGTTCGGGCCGATTGAGGGTGATGGTGGCGATTGCGTCGGTGATGTCAACGGTGATGGTTTCGTAGGTCATAAATTACTCCGTTCGCCCTGAGCGCGCCTGCAAGGCAGTCGAAGGGGGTTGCCCTTCACTTTGGTTGGGCCAGCAACCTGCCCTTTACGTAAACGTAAGTCTAGTCTGTTTTTGGTGCCTCCATAATCTCGGTCAAAACACCGCCCATATCGCGTGGGTGGACGAAAAAAATCAACGTCGCATGCGCGCCGATACGCGGCTCGCCCAGCACGCGCTTGCCCTGCCCCGTAAACCACGACTTGGCGGTGTGGATGTCGGGCACTTCGTAACAGACATGATGCTGGCCGCCCGCCGGGTTTTTTGCAAGAAAACCGTGGATTGGCGAGTCCGGCCCCAGCGGCTCGATCAGCTCGATCTGCGTATTCGGCGCATCGACAAAGCACACCCGCACCCCTTGGTCAGGCATATCGAACGGTTCGTGGATTTTGGTCACGCCCATCACGTCGTCGATGCGGGTCGGGCCGCTCCCCGCGCCGGCCGCCGCGCCGCCCGCGACAGTGCTCGACGAGGTGACGAAGGGGTAGGTGCCGTGGTCGATGTCGAGCATGGCCCCCTGCGCGCCCTCGAAAAGCACGCGCTTGCCCGCGCG